>CALXUM010000025.1 GCA_944391685.1 uncultured Alphaproteobacteria bacterium | reverse complement strand
TTCTCCGTTAAAGGGCAATTCTATTATTTCATCAAAGTCTTCCACTATAATTTTCCTCACTTTCACGGAAAATATAGGGCTATTTTAGTTAAAAAATGCATAAATTTGCCTAAAAAAATCATAGTTTTGATTTTCGTAATTTGCGAAAAATCAATTTTACTTCTTCTGTTGGGACATATTTTTTTTCATCATTCCATAAAAATCTATGAGAGAAAACTTTTCCTTGGGTAATGTAGGCAATATGGGTGGAACTGTCGCCATGGGATATTCGGTAGTGAATTAGCGGAAAGCCCTTATAAATAAAGCCTTTGTCCTATAACTCAATTAAATTTCCGAGGGTTATTTTATCAATTACATAGCCATAGTAAGGACAACCGAAGGAATTGATAACAAATCCGGTGATAACAAATTCGGCACAAGGTCTGTTTTGTAACTTGTGCCGGTTGTTATAAATCCAGTCTGAATGACTTAAAAACCAAACTTTATCAACGGTTTTCATCTTAAATCCTTGTGTTTTCAACGGCATTGGCGAGCATATGTTCATTATAATTAAAATATCTTTGCGTGGTTGAGATGTTTTTATGATTAGCCAGCTTTTGCACCAAACAGATATTCACGCCGGAATTTACCAATTTTGATACAAACAAATGGCGGCCGAGGTGGCTTGCCCCTTTTATGCTGAATTTGCGATAAACGGAACTAAACAAACGGCTGATACTCACACGATTGTAGGGTTTGTTTTGCTTTTGCGATGTAAATAAATAGCTCTCTTGGTTCAAATTGCTTCGTGTTTGTTGCAGATACTTCAAATATTCGGCAAATTCCTTCTTAATCTGCGAGTTCAAATAGTAGGAACATTTATTCTTGCCTTTGTTCTTGTCATAATCTAGGCAAATGGCGTCTTTGACTTTCAGTGTTTCGGTATAAACATCCTTAACCTGAAGATAACAAAAATTGATAGAACGCATACCGTTCAGCGAGCATAAAAACATCATCCGTATTTGTTCGGCGTGTTTCATTCCGCTGATATAGGTCAAAATATCTTTAATTTTCTTATCATCTACAAAAACGTCATTTACCATTGATTTTACTCTTTTTAACTTATTTATACTCATTTTGAAAGGAGACATAATAATATAGAAAGGAAATCCTAGTTTTTAATGATGGCTTGATAAAACACCTTATAACTCAAACCTTGGGTCAAAATCCCCACACCGCCTTGGCATTGCCAACCGTTTTGAAGTGCCGCATTCACATATTCAATCAGATTATCCAAGCTTTCCGAACACAAAATATCATATTTCATCTTAGATAACCCCTAGTATTCATAAGCATACATCACGGTTAAGACACGGTTTGTCAGACTAGGGTCAGCGGCATTCGGCGAAGCAAATTCAAAATTGCGGTCATAATAATCAATCTTCCAAAAAATCTCTTCACCCTTGAAACTAAATGCTCCGAAATCCTTTTCACCATAGAGATTGTTTTCTTCACTGAAATCCTCAAAATGACGAACCTTGTTTAAAATGATTTCAATATCATCAAAACTATTGGCTTTAATTCCGGGCGTTAAAACAAAAGTCCCCAGAGACGGATTGGCTCTGAAATCATCATTGAGCTTGGCGATTGCGAGATTTAACATCACCGCCGGCTTGAATAAAAGCCTTGATAATATCGGGTTCATAAAACTCTTTGCATGCCCACATAAACGGTGTCCAACCGTGTTTATTGTAGGGCTCATTAACATCAAAACCTTGCTTTAAGATAGATTTGATACGCTCAAAATCCATATCATAAAGTGCTTTCATCAATATATTTTCTTCATTAACCATTTGTTTTTCCATGAATTGTTTAAAAAAGATGGTGCCTTAGGTAGCATTCAAAAATGCTAAAGTCAAGCACTTTTTATAACATTTTTATCTGTATCTTATTGATTCTGAATGATTTTATTTTAAATTCAACGGGTTGCATAAGAAACTTTTCCTAAAAGTTGTTGATATATTTTGCTAATATCTTGAAAATTGCATATAATTTTGTTATAGACTAATTATCACTTGGTATAAGTGTGTCCAAAATCCGAAGATTTAGTTCTTCGGATTTTTTTTGTATTTAACAATTAAGAAAAGAAAGGAGATAAAATGCCTAAAAAAACAGATAAAACAAAGTATGTTGGAGATTGCTCTCCTTCTGGCATTGCAAAGAGAGCTGCCAAAGTATATAAAATGTCTAATGCAAAAAATACTTTGAAAACAGGAAATAAAGTAATAGACTTTGCCTTGGGGCAAAACAAAATTATAAAAAAATGGAATCAAGGATTTAATCTTGGCAAAATGGCATTTGTTGCACAACAAACATATAATGATACTTGCAAACGAAAAAAATAAATGATTTTATTTATTTAGATTAAAATATTTTATAAGGAGATAATATTCAATGAAAACTTTTGCTTGGCATGTTTTAATTTTAGGTGGATTTTACTTTGTTATCTCCTTATTATTTCTATTACCCCAAAACATTGCAATCGACATTGCCGATGTTGTAATTTCAACCGTTTTTTTCATAATGCTTATTGTTTTGTGCTTCAAAAGAAAATATAATTTTATCAATATTTTTCAAAACAAATTTCCTAGAACTACCAATTATATAGCCGCTCTTGGTTTTGTTGAGTATTTTAGTGTTTTATTTATAACAATCCCTAGTATAATTTATGGGTATCAGGCAAGTAAAGCTCAATATAATGGCTCCGAAATTCCGCCAGCTCCGGCTGAATATCTTAATTTTATCTACTATACTTATATCGCTGTTTTATGTTTATCTATTATCTGGGCAACATATAAAATCTTTATAAAAAAGTGAATCTATGCCTTCTTGTCAGATTTGCTTTAATTCCTCAATCAGTTCAAAGATTGTTATATTTGAGGCTTGGAGCTTGGGAACGGAAAGCGGTGTCGGCTGGTGTTCATCATAAATCGGGCTACCGGTTCGGCGGACAAATATCGCCGAGCTAATTTGTTTGCCGAAGGTCGGTGTATATTTGTTAGCTAGACCTTGTTCTTTGCTCCAATATCTTGATGTGTTGCTTCCTGAAAGAGGACTTCCGGTTATACAATAAAAATAGGTATCTTCTTGTTTCCATGGTGTGTGTTGCCACAAAAGCAACAATTCCCCCAAGCACAAAGAAAAGGTCGGAATATATAAGGCAAAAACACCGCTGCCTTGAATATGAATGTTGTAATATTTGGGATTGGATAAGATTAAATCTTGATGTTGTTGCAATAAGTCTAAGTTATCAAACAATGCTTGCAACACTTCTTTATCAGGCGTAGCCGCCTGAACATAAAACTTAACTGTCATTATATTTCTCCTGTTTAGTCCGTTTGGTTAAAGTGGGACAAGTTGGCATAAATTCACTTTTAAGGGGATTATGTTAAATAATCCCCAGAATGTCAAGTATTCTCAATGTTATATATAGGTGAAAAAAATAATTTATACTAACATTACTTGCATCCGCCATTTTTGTTACCTAAATAAGTATTGCATATTATAAATATGTAAATCTATTAACACTTAACAACGAAAGGAAAAAGATATGTCAGGTTCATTTTTATTAAGACAAGCTCAAAAGCAACTCTTAAAAAAAAAGCATAACTAAATCTACAGGTTTAGATGAATTTTTAGGAATTAAACCATTAAATGAAAATGAGGATATTGTTATGAATGAGCTTAGTAAGCCTAATTCTCCGGCAAGAAAAGATGTTTCTTTATGGACAGAACAAGATTATAACAATGCCGTTAATTCTTATGGATTTTCTCAAAATTAT
>CALXUM010000024.1 GCA_944391685.1 uncultured Alphaproteobacteria bacterium | reverse complement strand
AGGTGGTCATACGGTTGGAGCCGGAGTAGTATCAAAGATTTTGAAATAATAAAAATAAAACAACAAGATTTGATAAATAAAAGAAACGGTCGGATTTGTCTTCCGGCCGTTTTTTTTGAAAAGTTTTATGATTAAACTTAATTTAAATCTTAGCAGTTTAGAATAAGGCAAAATTCAGGAGAGAAAAATGCAAAAAATAAAAACAGTGGGAATTATTTCGCCTTCAATTGTTTTATCAAAAAGAGATGCGGTTAATTTAGATGCCGGAATAGTCTATTTGGAAAGTTTGGGGTTGCGAGTTTTTTTGGCACCTACAGCATTAAATGGTTTGCATTTGACAGATACTTCAGATAAGGAAAAAGCACGTGATATTATGGAGATGTATGAAAATCCTAGAATAGACGTTTTGATGGCTGCTCATGGCGGTGCCGGAGCATTGCGTATTTTGGAATATCTTGATTATGACGTGATAAAAAACAATCCCAAACCAATTATAGGTTTTAGTGATACGACATCTTTGCAAATGGCGGTTTATGCTAAGACCAAAAATCCGTTTGTTACCGGTTTTTTGCCTGAATATGAATTTAGAGACGGTGATATATCGCCGTTGGTTGATGAGTGTTTTCGTAAAATTATAAAAGGGGAAAAAATAACTGCTCACAGCGGAGTTTGTGTTAATTCAGGAGAGGCTGAAGGTGTTTTGTTGGGAGAGTGTTTGAGTACAATAAGTGATTTGAACGGAACACCATATTATCCTGATATTAAGGGTGCTATACTTTTGCTTGAAGATGAATGTGAGGTTTCTTATAAACTGAGTTTGATGTTGACACAACTTAAATATAATCCAGATTTTAGAGAGGTTAGGGGGATTGTTATAGGAAAATTCAGTGATTGTAAGGAGCATCAGACATTTGGTTCGGTAGCGGATATTGTGAGCGATTTTGCCAAACAAACCAGCATTCCGCTGATTAAAGATTTTGATTTTGGGCATTTTAAAAACAGATATGTTTTGCCGTGCGGGGTTAAATATAAATTAAATGCCAATACATGTTGTCTAGAACAATTGGAAAATTTATAAAAAAGTTCTTGATTTATTAGCTAATCTTGTGTATCAAAGATACGCAGTTGAATGAAACGTATATTTTAGGGGTATAGCTCAGTTGGTAGAGCATCGGTCTCCAAAACCCCCAATTGATTTTTCCAAGTATTTAAGTTTTCAGTATTTTTTAAAGTAATTCAGCATGTTGGGCTGAATTTTTTTTTGCTCCAATGTACGACGTGTACTAGGGAACTTTGTTTTTTTCTCAATTTTGAGGGATAGTTGAGCAACGAAACAAAGTTTGGAGTAATTTTAATCATGGTGAAAAGTCTTTCAGGGGTACGGGCGAAAGAACGCTTAAATAAAAAAAACGGGAAAAATGGATGTTTATTTTTCTATTCGCTATAGAAGAAATGGAAAACAATATGAAGAGGGTATTGGGTGGAAGTCTGACGGCTATACAACTAAAAAAGTTTTTGATGAATTGCAAGTGTTACGGCAAGATATAAAAGCCGGTAGAGCTTTATCCTTAAAAGATAAACGGGAACAATTAGAAGCAACTCAAAAAGCATATGAAAAGGCAAATATAACATTCTCGGAACTGTTTGAAGAATACTATCAGCCGCATATTGAAAATAAAGATAAAAAATCAACTTATAATAGAGAAGTTCATTTGTATAAAAAGTGGCTTAAACCTGTTTTGGGCGGTTTAAGGTTGGACCTCATTAGCCGCATTAGCCTCATAAGGTTGTTGCAACCTATGGAGAAAAAGCGTTTATCCAACCGCACAAAGAATTATGCCATTGCTTTAACGCGGCAGGTTTTCAATTTTGCCATTAGAAATGAATTGTTTGCAGGAGATAACCCCGCAGCAAGATTTGATGAACTAAAAAAAGAAGATAATCGCCGAATGAAGTTTCTTTCAGATGAAGAATTGAACAATCTTTTGGAAGAGCTCAAAAAACATAGTTATTCCGTTTATTTAATGGCGTTGATTTCTGCTGATAGCGGATTACGAGCCGGAGAAATATTCAATTTAACTTGGGCGGATGTAAGCCTTGAAGAAAAAATGTTGTTTTTGCGTGATACCAAAAACGGCAAGAATCGTTTTGCCTATATGACAGACCGTGTAGCGGAAGAATTTTCTAAGCTAAAACAAGGCGAAGGAAACGAATTTGTTTTCCAAAGTAAAACAGGAAGCAAGATTGAACACGTTTCACGGACCTTTGAAAGAGCTGTTAAGGCACTAGGCTTAAACGATGGTATTACCGACCGGCGACAAAAAGTAGTCTTCCATTCTTTGCGGCATACTTTCGCAAGCCGATTAGTTCAAAAGAGAGTTTCCCTTTACGAAGTAAAAGAATTATTGGGACATTCCGATATTGCTATGACACAACGCTATTCACACTTAGCTAATGAAACGTTACGCCAAGCAGTTGCCCGATTAAATGAATAAAAAGAGAAGTTTTACCAAATTATTTTGTCCATTATTAAAAAGGTCGCAGCTCATTTGCAAGTATTATAAAAATAATGTAAAATCAATGTGCTATTCGAACGATTTTTCTGAATCGACTTTATTAGCCTCAGTAACCAATTTTTAGAGGCTATAAAATGAAAAAAAGAAAATTTTTGTCCAACGAAATATACGAACAAATTTTACAGTACTTTGCTGACAAAGAAATGATTGCTCGCGCTGACTTATGCAAAAAATTTCCAGTCTTCAATTTACGAACTCTTATTGATGAAGAGCGGAGAGGTTGTGGAATAGAAATTTGTGCAAGCACAGGCAATAGAGTCTTCCATACGCCTAAAGCAATTTTAGAGTATATTAAGTGCAAATATGCGGTTCTTTCTAAAGATGATATTGCTAGCGGAGATTATGAGCCTGTGCCAGAGATTTAACTTTTTACAATTTTATAAGGAGATATTATATGAAGATGAAAAATCTTTTGATTGAAAAACAGGAGAGAGAGGCGCAAGCCTCTCCCCTCCAAAAACGAGAAGATACGGCAATATCTTCTCAGAACATAAACAAAATCTTGGAAACTGGTAATTTCTTAGATATTGCTATGTTCTATACAGAACGTAATATTAAAGTCTTTCCAGTAAAAAGGCAAGGCAAATCCCCTCTTTGCCCCAAGGGTTTTAAGGACGCTACTTTGGATAAAGTCGTATTGCAAGAATGGAATAAAAAATTCCCCGATTGCAACATTGGCATTCCCACCGGACAAATCAACAATATTTTTGTTGTTGATGTTGATGGCGAACAAGGTTTTAAATCTTTAAACCGTCTAGAACTAATCTATGGCAAACTTGACGTTCCGACCGTTATAACCGGCAAGGGAAAGCATTTATATTTCAAAATGCCGGAAAATGTAGAGCTAAAATGCAGTACAAGCAAAATTGCTGACCACATAGATATTCGGGCTAACGGTGGTTATGTGGTTGCCCCGCCCTCAGTCCACGAGAATGGACACCGCTATACTTGGGAAAACTTTGTTCCTAATCAAGGTTTTCCTGAGGCTCCCAGTTGGTTAATCTCTTTGATTACTAATGCCGAAAAACAAACTTTTCCCGTTTCAGGCGTACTAGAAGAAATTGCGAGTGCACCCGAGGGAGAACGAAACGACACACTTTATCGGCGCGCCATTAGCCTAATAAACCGCACTAGAAAGGAATATTTAAATATGAACGAAGTTAAACAAAATATAATAAATGCCGCATTACAATCCGGCTTATCAAAAGAGGAAGCTACAAAAACTTTTGATAATGCTTTGAAGTTTGTGGAAGAAAATTGCAATATTCCGGCAGATTCTGAGCCGGATATGGATATCCTCAAAACAAAGGATTTACTTCCGGCTCCAAAATTAAATACGAAAATATTTAAGGGATTGGAAGATTGGGTAATTCAAACGTCTGAAACCACCAACGCCCCTGTTGATTATGTCGCATTCTCTCTGTTAGCTGGTGCTGCAGGGGTTGTCGGTTTATCCCGTAGCATTTCCTCTTGGGCAGGTTGGGAAGAATCTTGTTGCCTTTGGATTGGTGCAATAGGAGAACCAAGCTCAGGTAAAACTCCGGCTACTACGCCCATTCGTAAAATTCTCAATGAAATTGAGGTTTCACGAAAAAATAAGTATTCTGCTAAACTGGCGGAATGGAAACGCGAAAAGGAAGTTGCTAAGCAACGCAAAAAAGAATGGGAAGAAAAAGTCAAAGAAAATCCCGATACTGCAAGCAATTTCCCGAGCTCCGCTATTATTCCAGCAAAGCCACAAACTTATCGCTTTGTTTATGGCGATACTACCCAAGAGGCGTTAACCTCTGATATGGAAAGAAACATCAAAGGGGCTATTATCTTCCGCGACGAATTGTCGGCATGGGTTTCCGGAATGAGCCGCTACAAAAGCGACGGTTCAGAACGCGGATTTTGGTTGGAGGCTTTTAACGGAAATAAATTTGTTTGCAATCGTGTCAAATTTGACGATGAACGGTTAGAAATTCAAAATCTGCTTGTTTCCGTTTTCGGTACTATACAGCCTCAAAGGCTCATAGACACGGTTCTTTCCGACCGCGGGGACGGTTTCCTCGCGCGCTTTCTATGGGTCTATCCGGAGCTTAAACCGGCTGCTATCCCGCAAAATATCGTTTTGCCGGAAAGTGTGTTGGCGGCATTTAAAAAACTGGATTCTCTGTTAGATCCGTATGCAGATAATGCCGAGACACAAAAGAAATGCCTACCGTTAAGCATTGAGGCTCAACAGCTTTTCAATACATGGTATCTTGCCCATTTAAGCAAATCACAGCAGGAAGAAAGCATTCTGAAATATTTTCTTGGAAAAGGTCAAGGCTATGTTTTACGTTTTGCTTTACTGCTTGAACTGTTATGGTGGGCGGATTCTGAATATCCCGAACCGACAGAGGTTAGTTTTGAGGCTGTTCAAATGGCTATTGAGTTATACGATACATATTTAACCCCAATGTGTGAAAGAGTTTATAATATGTATTACAGCCCTACCGAAAATATAGAGGCTCGCGCCTTAGCTCGGTGGATTATTGAAAACAAACCGCAAAGTTTTATTTTGCGTGATGTTTACAATAACGGAAATGTACCGAATCTACGCCGCAAGGAACAAGCAGAAACAGCTGCAAACAGACTCATTGACTTAAATTGGCTAAGCTGTAAATCTTCCCGTGCAGGAAATACAGCAGGAAGATCCCGCAAAACCTACTACGTCAACCCAGAGGTTTACGAATTAGCTGAAAATTATTAGGAAAGGCAACGACAAAGGGCGGAATTAAAACCCCGCCCTTTTTCTAAAAAGGAATGTCATCTTCCGGATGTTCTAAATCATAAAAGATTCCTGTATCTCTATCAAAAAA
>CALXUM010000023.1 GCA_944391685.1 uncultured Alphaproteobacteria bacterium | reverse complement strand
AAGTTGTTGAGCTTATTTAAGCGAAACTTACGAAGCTAGACCCATTAAAAAAGACCCCGACGGGTCTTTTTTTAAGTCGTGAAAACATCCTTATTATTTCACAACAGCCAAACATCTATTTCGCAAATCATAATCACTTATTTGATAACAGTACATATTATCTTCTTCAATTCTTGCCAAACAATAATTCTTCGTATCATTATCAACTATCATATAACAATACAAACTATCATTTTCACTCTCAGCCAAACACTCATTTTTAGCATCTGCATCTTGAATCATATAACAATTGTTCGCCCATACATTCTCTGCAAACAATAAAACGACACTAACAACGATTCCAATAAATTTCATAACAACCCCTCATAACAATAAAAACCTATACTTTATACTATAAGTTGATGAAAAATATATTCAATAAAAATATTTTTCTTTTCTAACTGATTCTTTTTACTGGTAATTTATAAAAAATCCGCTTATACTAATATAGTCATCCTAACAAGAGGAGGATTCCACCAATGGAATATATTAACGCAACTTTGGAAAGTCTAAAAATCCAACATGCTCAGTTAGATTCCGCCATCAAAGAAGAGGAAGGACATGTCTGGAAAAACATGATCAGGATTGAACAGCTGAAGAAAGAAAAGCTGCGTAAAAAAGATGAACTTTTAAGAAGAATTCTACAATCTCAATAGCACATTAAAAATTCAACAAAAAATACGGTCTTAAATTATATAGACCGTATTTTTTATTATCTTTTAGCAAAAACGACTTTCCTGTTTTGTCCACTTAACAACCTTTGAACATAACGCCCCTGATAAAGATTTATTCCTAAAGAATTTCCAACCTGAACAGCTTGGGGATCATCAATTCGACAAATAATCATTTTTGCCCGTTCCGCTTTATTAACATAATCCATAAAATGCTTATCTTCATGGATCACATCCAAAAAGCTGGGATGCCAAATAATTTTTATCAAATTACAATCTAAATTAGTTCTATTTAAATACTTAAGTTTATCAACACTAACACCATCAATACAAACTTTATAACCTCGAGCTTGAGCAAATGTTTTAGCTAAAATAAATGACCTTATATCACTCAAAATATCTACTAACTGCAACTCCAAAATAATACTAGAACGCATTGATACATTAATATTATCATCAAACGCCAAAAAAGCATCTGATAAAATTGTTGAAACATTTATATTAATACTGAAATTACCAAGCAAAGAACCATCATCATGCCTGCTGATTGTTTCCAAAACTCTTTTATCCAAAGTTTCACTTAATGATAAAAAAAGCCACGGATTTGAGGTTAAGTCAACATCAGGAAGCAACATATCTCTTAAATCGGGAATTGCCACATACACTTCATCAAAAACTCTTTGCGGTACTGCATTTCCAATAATAGCACAAACAGATTGCCTACGAATAAAACTTGAAAAATCAGCCACCGATAAAATTTTTTGCACTTTAGCTAACATATCGGTTGTTAATTCTTTTTTTGATTTTTTTCCTAAATTATAACTTTGAGCAGCTACAACATTTTCATCTTTTGTATAATTATTGTTTAACACAATTGATGACTTAACGACATCTTTTACATCAGCACAAAATTTCTCATACTGCGTATCAAGATTATATATTTTAGCAAGACCTATTCCTTCCAAATCTTCCGCATTTTTAAGCAAAGGATCATCATGCAAAATAAATCTTATTTTTACCAAACAAGCCAAAACTTCATCACGACACATTCTGTTAAAAATAACCACCATATCTTCATTCGGCAAAATAAACAACTCTGCTTTAGCCGCCTCAGAAAGTCCTAAAAAAGTATCGCTCAAAGCCTGTTTGTCGGTACTACGTAAATTTTGATTTTGTAATTTATGAACAGATAAAAATAAAGCACAGTAGTTTCCGACAGATGAATCCAGTTTTCGCAAATAATCAAAAATCACCGTATCTCGACGAGCTATTTTTTTCTCATTTTTTTGCCCAAACAAAATTCCCATTTTTTTATCCCAGTAACTTTTCTAAATTTTCTTTATATTCACAACCATCTCTAAAAAAACCAGCTATTAAACGTTTCCTCTTCAAACAATCAACAGTAGTACAAACTTTTCCGTTTGGACATTTTGACTGAATCAAAGCCACTTCCAAATTATCAATATATGGACCTTGAAAAGAGCGAATACCATATCCTATCCCCCAACGCAACGCTTTATCATTCGTTACCTTAGCCAAAATTACCTTATCTGCTCCGAAATTATCAATAATTTGCTTAAACTCTCCATTATTTTCCTCAAACTCCATCATCGGATTCCAAAATATCTTAATCATATCTGGTTTCAAACGAGCAATATTAAGCATTTTCAACATTTCAGGACTTGCTGCATCAATTAAAATTTTATTGCCGTTTTTTTGCAAAGTTTCTCTAGCCTCAAAATAAACATTCAGACTATTAAAAACATCCATCATTTGCACTTCGGCAATTATTTTTCTACCCATTTTCAAAAAATCACTACTAAAATCGACAAATTCTTTAGTTTGAATGGTTGAAAGATTAAGGTTAAGAGCAAAAAATTCCGGCCAATTTTTAACATCGGCAAAATCAAATGCCGACATTGTTTTTTTATCTAAAATTTGTGTCAAATACAAAAACAACCATTTATTAGCCACCAAATCAATATTTTTATCAAATTGTGAACTCAAATCTTTAACAGCTATAAAAAATTCTTGAAACAAAGTTTTAAAGTTATTCGTTCCCTCAAAATGAATAACGCTCTGACGCTTAACCAACTCCGTAACATTAATATTATTAAGATGCTCAATCACTCCATCCATTTGAGCGGCTTCAACCGGATATTTATAAGAAGATAAATCCACCGGTACATTATCTGCAATCAAACTCTCAATATGCTGGTAAAGTTCGATAAAATCATCCGGAAAGACATAAACCTTTGTAAAATCTTCTCCGTCATGAGCAAATAACAATGGATCGGAAGCCAAACCTTTTCTAAGTTTCTTAACGGCTTTATTAACTATTTCAGAAGTAATGTTTTTTCCTAAAATTACAAAATCACTGTTACTTAACACAATCAATGTTCCATCGGCGGCTCCGACCAAATCATCAAACAACCGAGCCAAAACCTTAACAAACTCTGGATGTCTGTTTTTTGGTTTAAGTTTAGAAACATTAACATACAAAACCGAATAAGCCGATTGATTTTTGGCAATTCGGTTCAAAGAATCCAACAAATACCTTTCTGCGGCAAAAATTCCTGCTTTTACCATTATTTTTTCAAGCCTTTTATTTTTTATTTTATTTCATCATAAACTTGCTTTAATCTTATATCAAGAAAATTACCTCATTTTTCCTAACTAAAATATAATTTCAAAAAATATTAATCATCTTTGGCTAAGCTAAACAATGTGTTGCTTTTTAAAGCAGGCACTTGTATAATTTTAAAAATTCTCGCTTACTGAATATAAGGAGACCAAATATATGTCATCAACAATAAAAGTCTGTATGGGAAGTTCATGTTTTGCCCGCGGCAATTCAAAAAATTTGCAGCTGATTCAAAAATATATTAACGAACATAATTTAGAGGCTCAGGTTGAGTTGACAGGCTTGCGTTGTTGCGACAAATGTTCCAAAGGTCCGAACATAACCATTGATGAAGTTGAATACAATAACATGGACACCGGCACCTTATATGATATTTTAGAAAAACATTTCAACAAATCCGGAGATACTAATGTCTAATCGTGATTATCCTCTGCACACTGTCAAAACAGATTGTCAGGACTGTTATAAATGCGTCCGCCGTTGTCCGGTAAAGGCCATAAAAATAGAAGATAATTCGGCCATGATTATACCGGATCTCTGCATTGCCTGCGGCACTTGTTATCGTGTTTGCCCGGCTAAAGCCAAGCAACCTCGTAATGATCTTTCTCGTGCCAAATATTTAGTACAATCTCATAAAGAAATTTATGTCTCGTTAGCTCCTTCATGGATTACCGAATTTCCGGAATATACCAAAGAGCAAATGATCGCTGCCATTCGCCGTTTAGGAATTAAAGGCGTAAGCGAAACCGCTCTCGGTGCCCAGGAAGTAACTTGCCAAACGGCCAAACTTTTGGAAAAAGCCGTCAAAGACAAAGATAATCGTTTGTTTATTTCCACCGCCTGTCCGTCTGTTGTTGAATATGTTGAAAAATATCTTCCGGAGCTAACCCCTTGCTTAACCGGTGTTTTTTCTCCGCTTCTGGCTCACTGCCGCATGCTCAAAGACACCTTTGGTCAACAAATTGAAACTATTTTTATCGGCCCCTGCATTGCCAAAAAACTGGAAGCCGACCGCCACCCCGAACTTTTAAGCATTGCCTTAAGCTTTAATGACCTGCGTCAATGGCTCAAAGATGAAAATATTAATCCTAAGGAATTAACACCCGGAGTTTTTGATGTTTTTGCCATTGAACCTGCCAAAGACGGTGTTGCTTACCCCATAGAAGGCGGCATGATAGAAACCCTAAAACCATATGATGTTTCTAAAGATATTTATATGACTCAGGTAACAGGAATATACAGCATTGCCGATGAATTAAACAATATTGATATCGATTCTCTTGACCGTCCGGTATTCCTTGAATGTTTATCTTGTTACGGTGGTTGCGTTTCCGGTCCTTGCACCTCAAATAAAGACCCCGGATTAAAAAAGCGTATAGAAATTCTCAAAAAAGCCGATTTTTCAGACAACATAGGCAGCCGCAAACCTCGCTACAACATAGGACTTAATTACAAATCACTAAATGCTGTTGACACCGATCACCAATTTGAAGAAGCTGACATCAAAAAAATGCTTGCCAAAATCGGCAAATACAGCCTTGAAGATGAGCTAAACTGTGGTGGTTGCGGCTATGACACCTGCCGTAATTTTGCCAAAGCTCTGCTGTTAGGCAAAGCCGAACCTGAAATGTGTGTATCTCACATGAAACACCAGGCTCAACGCAAAGCCAACGCCCTCATCAGATGCATTCCTTCTCCAATTGTTATTGCCGACGCCAAACTCAACATTATGGAATATAATGAGGAGTTTCGTGATACTTTCTGGAATGAGGAAGAACACGCCGACATTTATGATTATAACAATCTTTATGGTGCCAACTTACGAGATTTTATCAGCTTCACCAACTTGTTCTCGGCATCGCTGGAATTGGAGCAAGACATCCACCGCGAACATGTCCGCCATGAAGACAAGATGTTTGACGTGGTTGTTTTCAATATTGATAAAAAGCAAAGCGTCGGCGGTATTATTGAAGACGTTACCAATGCCGAAATGCACAAAGAACAAATTGCCGAAAAAGCCCGCGAAGTAATTCATAAAAACTTGGCCACTGTTCAACAAATTGCCTGCACTTTAGGAGAACATATGGCTGAAACTGAGGTCTTGTTACGCTCTATTGCCAAAGACTATTCCACCGCCGAAAATGAAGCCTCCGGCATTAAAATTCGTACTAACTCGACAGAAGGGAAATAACGCTCAATGAACGATTCTCTTTTTATTGAAATAGGTACTGCTCAACAACAAAAATATGGCGAGGATTGTTTCGGCGATACCATTTACTCAAAGAAAATTCCTGAGGAACGCCGCATTATTTCGATTCTCTCCGACGGCTTGGGCAGTGGAGTCAAAGCTAATATTCTTTCATCCATGACCACTCGTATGGCCATGAAGTTTGTTGAAAGCAACATGGAGCTGATGCATTCTTCAGAAATCATGATGGATGCCCTGCCCATTTGCCAAATTCGCAAAATAAGCTATGCCACTTTTTCGGTTGTAGATACTGAACTGGACGGCAAAACCAGAATTTTTGAAATGGATAATCCTCCATTCATTTTAATTCGCGATAACAAGGCTGTTAATGTTCGCTACCGTGAGATTTATTCTGAAAAATGGAAAGATCGCACCATCAACATTTCACAGCTAACCAATCAAGAAGAAGACCGTATTATCTTAATTTCTGATGGCGTAAGCCAGGCCGGCCTTGGTAACCCCAAATACCCATTAGGCTGGCAAAGACAAGGTTGCATAGACTTTGCTTTGGAAAAGATTCGCAAAAATCCGCACATTTCGGCTTATGATCTTGCTCATGCAATTGTTTCCGAAGCTTTGGAAAAAGAAGTCGGTAAACACGCCGGTGATGATATCAGCTGTGTTGTGCTATATTTTCGCAAACCGAGACAGCTCTTGGTTCTGACCGGACCACCTTTTGAAGAAAGCCGTGATAAAGAATTTGCCGACTTAGCTGCTGACTATGACGGAAAAGTTGCCGTTTGCGGCGGCACCACGGCTAATATTATTGAGAGAGAGCTTTGTTTAAAATGTGAAATAGATAAAACCTCTTTTGATGAAAAAATTCCCATGTGTTCCACTATGGAAGGCATAGATTTGGTCACGGAAGGAATTTTAACCTTGACTGATGTGTATCGTATGCTAAAAGAAGGCATTGACGAAAACAAAAACAACGGGGCAACCCGCTTGGCAAAGATGTTGCTTGGCAGCGACAAAATAGATTTTGTTGTCGGCACCAAAATCAACATTGCCCACCAAGACCCCAACCTTCCTATGGAATTGGAAATCCGCCGCAATATTGTCAAAAAGATTTTCCGGATTCTACAGGAAAAATACTTAAAAGAAACCACTGTCAGATATATTTAGAAAAGGACCCACCCATGGCTGATAAAATAAAAGTAAGAATTTGTGTCGGAACATCTTGTTTTGTAATGGGCTCGGCTCAAATTCAGTCCCTGGAATTTAACGCTCCCGATGATATTGCCGACAAAATTGAGATTGTTGAAGAACGCTGCATGAATTTATGCAAAGATATTGAACACAAATATAATCGTGGCCCCTTTGTTTTTGTTAATAACGAACTGATTGAACAGGCATCTTATGAAAAAGTTGTTGCCAAAATCAGAGAAGAAATCCAAAAGAATAACTAAGAACAAGGCTTAATTTATAAAAAGCCCACAAAAGAGGACAAAAATGCTGATACCTAAAAATAACGCAAACCTTATGCGTACAAAAATATTGATTAAAATTGCTGAAAGTTACTTAAACGATAAATTCACTAATGCCGATCGCATTCCTTTGGAACTACGCCCCAAAGACAGCACCCCCAGCCGTTGCTGTGTTTATAAAGACAGAGCTGTTCTCAAATATCGCTGCATGGCCGGCCTCGGACATTGTCCTGAGGAAGAAACCGACGAACTTATCTCTCTCAAAGAATATGGCGAACAAGCTCTCAAACGTACATCGGCTCCCAAGAACAAGCTCTCGGTTATTGATATTGCTTGTTCAGCCTGTGTAAAATCGCAATATGTGGTTACTGAGGTTTGTCGTGGTTGTTTTGCTCAACCCTGCCGCCTTAACTGTCCTAAAGAGGCAATCTCCATTGTCAAAGGTCGCGCTCATATAGACCCTGACAAATGCGTTAACTGTGGCAAGTGTTTTGAGGTTTGCCCATATCATTCCATTGTCAAAATTCCGGTTCCTTGTGAAGAGGCTTGCCCGGTAGGAGCCATCACCAAAGATGAAAGCGGACGCGAACATATTGACACCGAAAAATGTATTTCCTGCGGCAAATGTTTGGCATCTTGCCCGTTTGGTGCCATTGTTGAACGCTCTCAAATGATAGATGTTTTAAGAGAAATAAAAGAAACCGATAAAAAAGTTGTTGCCATGTTGGCACCTGCTGTTTTGGGACAATTCCCCGGCTCGATCAAGAGTCTTGTCGGAGCTTTGAAAAAAGTTGGTTTTAGCGATGTTATTGAAGTTGCCGTCGGGGCTGACATCACCACCCAAAAAGAAGCCGCTGAATTTATAGAGCGTATGGAAGAAGGCAAACCTTTCATGACAACATCTTGTTGTCCGGCTTATTTCCGTGCCGCTCAGGTTCATATACCTGAAATCAGACCTTTTGTTTCTGACACCAAAACTCCGATGTATTATACTGCCGAGTTAGTCAAACAAGAAAACCCTGATTGCGTTTCGGTTTTTGTCGGTCCATGTTTGGCCAAACGTGCCGAGGCTGAATATGATCCGCATGTTGATTATGTTTTAACCTTTGAAGAGCTTGGTGCTATTTTGGTTGCCTCTGGTATTAATGTTGATGAATGTCCAGAAGAAGAGTTTGGGAAAATATCTCATGCTCAGGGACGCCAATTTCCGGTTACCGGCGGTGTTGCCGGAGCGGTTGCCTCTTTAGTTGGTGATAAAGTTGAAATTCGCCCCGAACAAATTGACGGACTAACCAAAGAAAACATCCGCTTACTCAAACGTTATGCCACCAAAGGCGGAGAAAACAACATGCTTGAGGTTATGTGCTGCGAAGGCGGCTGTGTTTCAGGCCCAGGTTGTATTGCCTTGTCCAAAAAGGCCGCCAAAGCGGTTGACGCCTATGTCCAAACAGGTGAACAACTCACCCCTGAAAGTAAAATTGGTGAATAAGCTTAAACCTAACAATCCTCAAAACCCCTCTTTTAAGAGGGGTTTTTTGTAACTTTTCCACAGGTCCGAAATATTTTTTACAACCACCACTTGCATTTTATAAAACAATTTGCTATATTACGTGTTGTGTATAACAACAATTGTTTATAAAGGAGAATAAAAGCA
>CALXUM010000022.1 GCA_944391685.1 uncultured Alphaproteobacteria bacterium | reverse complement strand
AATTCAGGATATTCAATGGAAATCATTTTTTCATAAAACAGGGGGTTAACAAATTTTTCTTCTTTATTTTGCGTAAACAAACTACAAGCGGTTGTTATCAGCAAAACAGCCATACAAGCAAATAAAACTTTTTTCATCACCAAACTCCGATAAAGTTATTTACCAAAAATCTTAAACTTAAAAGTTGAAGATATTGTTAAGGCTAAATAGAGGGGTTTTTGTAACTTTTCCATAGGTCTGAAATATTTTTTACAACCCCTGCTTGCAATTTACAAAATAAGTTGTTATATTACGTGTTGCGTATTAAATGTATGGATGAAACTCAAAAAATAAGGATAAAAACTATGACAAACTTAAAATCACACCCGGTACCGACTTATGCCGCATATGGCGGAGTTCCTACCGATGAGGCATACGGCGGCGAACCGCAATATATCGCTACTCCTTTCGGCTGGGTTAAAAATGATGCCGAATATAAAAAATATATGGCACAAAAACAACAAAAAACATCAATCCCAAATAATGATGAACAGCCAAATCGGCAACAAAATCCAATTCATTGGGAACGGCAACAGATAAATGATAATCTTTATCAAAAGTCTAATTCAACTAATGATGGAGATTGTTATATGTCATTTGATGGAGAAAAGTTGGATTTATTTAGAGGACAAGAAAAAATTGACAGTCTTGATGCAATGTCAGGACAACATAAATATCAAGTAAAAAAATTTCAAAATGTTCACAACAAAGGTCCTATTCCTGAAGGAACATATTACGCTAACCAAAATCAACGGCAAACGATAGGTGCTTGGGACGCTGCTGTTGGTGCAACAACTGGAATCTTAGGTATAAATAGGGGAAAATGGAAAGGTTCTTTGCCAGCCTGGGGAATGAGACGAATTTGGCTTGAGCCAGATTCAAAAACAAATACTTATGGTAGAAAAGGCTTTACAATTCATGGCGGATGGAACAAAGGATCTGCCGGTTGTATTGATATTCCGTGGCAAACCGGAAAATTAAGTGATTATATGGATGATTGTCAGGAATCTGTTCCTGTTTATGTTAATTATCCTAAAGATAATTGGTAAAACAACATTAAGGAAAGTCAAGATTTCATTCTTGTCTTTCCTTCTTTTCTGTTGTAGTATAATCATAATTATTGCTTTAAGGTAAAGAAATTGATCGATAAAATAAAATACAGTGTGATTGAAACGATTAGGCTACTTTGGCAATTTAAATGGTATATAGCTATATATCCATTAATTTTTATATGTTTAATCCATGAATATTTTTATCCTCCGGCTAAAGACGATCCTATATTTGGTTCGGAAGCCATGTCATATACATGGAATTATGTAAGCCAAGAAGTTTATATTGGTAGTCTAAGAGATGATTTAATTATTTGGTTATGCTATTTTCTTCTGGGAACCAGCAATATGCGAAATCATCCATTGTTGGCTAAGGGTATTTTTTTATTACCCTTGTTATGGGGAATGTTGGGCCTAATAATTGAATTTATAAAACCTTTCTTCTAATTATAAATAAAATAGAATATCAAATGGCTCGGCTGTTCTAATATTGCAGAAAATATTAAGAACAAACAAAATTTGTGTTTTTTATGTGTGTTATTAAAAAACGTTGCGAAAATAAGATTTCTAAGCTATATGTAAAAACAAAAAGAGTGAGGAGAAGTTTTATGGCAGAAAATAAAGAGCCGTCGCAGCGTCAGCTTAGGGTTGCACAAGAAATTCGCAAAATTATAGTTAATTTTATTGATCGTGGCGAAGTGCATAATCTTGAAGGCATAGACACCATGGTTACGGTTACCAAAGTTACGGTTTCACCTGATTTGAAGTATTGCACGGTTTGGTTTATAACCACCAACGGTAATTATTTACAAGAAGTTTTGGGAGGTTTGCAGTTGGCAGCAAATTTCTTTCGCAAGCAGGTGGCAGCCAAGACATCTTTGCGTTATGTGCCGGAAATTAACTTCAGAGTAGATAAGACTTTTGAAGCGGTAGACAATATTGAAAAGCTATTAAAAGATCCCAAGGTGGCACAAGATTTGAAATAAAAAATGAAACACCGCAAAGGCAAAAATATTCATGGTTGGCTGGTGGTTGACAAACCCAAAGGAATGGGGTCAACACAGGTGGTGAGCCTGACCAGAAGGCTTTTTGATGCCAAAAAAAACGGCCATTGCGGAACTTTGGATCCTTTTGCAACCGGAGTTTTGCCGATTGCGTTTGGAGAGGCTACCAAGCTGGTGCCATATGTGAGCGAAGGCGAAAAAGAATATGAGTTTGTTATAAAATGGGGTGAAACTACCGATACCTTGGATTGTGAGGGGAAAGTTGTTGCCAAGTGTGAGAAAATTCCCTCAGAGGAGGAAGTTAGGGCCTTGTTGCCTTCGTGGATTGGGAGAATTAAGCAAACCCCACCGATTTATTCAGCCATAAAAATTAACGGACAAAGAGCTTATGATTTGGCTCGCAATGGTCAGGAAGCAAAAATTCCCGAACGGGAGGTGGAAATTTATGAGCTTGAATTGTTAGAAACGATGCCGGAGAATCGGAGCAGATTGAGAGTTCGTTGTTCAAAAGGGACCTATGTGCGGACTTTGGGGCAGGATTTGGCCCTAAATTTGGGAAGTTTGGGCTATTTACAAGAGCTTAGACGCACAAAATGTGGTAATTTTGACTTGAGTCAGAAGATTTTGCTGGAAAATTTAAAAAATATGGAGTATGGTGAGAACCCAAACGGAATTTTGCTTCCGATGATGACATGTCTGCGCGACATCGCGGTCATTGCCGTAGCGGAAGCTGATGCAGCCAAACTCAGACAAGGACAAGGCTTGTCGCCAAAGGCTTATGACATAACTGGTTTGTCAGGAAAAGAAGCGGCGGCGGTTTGTGAGGATGAGTTGGTGGCAATAGTTCGAATCGATGAGCGGAAAATTGCTCCGGTTCGTGTTTTTAACTTTGATTAAAAAGGAAAATATGATGTCGATTACTAACGAGAAAAAACAAGAAATCATTAAAGCTTATGGCTTGAATCCCGGTGACACTGGTTCTCCGGAAGTTCAAATTGCCATTTGGACAGCTGAAATCAATAACCTGATTGAGCACTTCAAAACTCATGCCAAAGATACTCACTCTCGTCTGGGCTTGATGAAGAAGGTAAGTCGCCGTCGTCACCTTTTGGACTATTTGAAAGGTAAGAGCGAAAGCCGTTATCAGGATTTGATTAAAAAGTTAGACTTGAGAAAATAGGTTTATCGGCGTGTTTTATGCAGCATCTAAAACAAAATTTCGGTGCTCAAGTGTTTTCGTACAATTTGATGCGTCTTTATTTGGTGCTGTTGGGGCACGCCGTTTTCCTAAAATTGTTATTTGAAAGATTTTGAGTTGCGGGGAAGATTGCTCCGCTGTTCTTTTATTAAAAATCCTGCATGGGGCAGGTAGATGATTGTATAGATGATGAAAGGTAAAGAAATATGATCGATTTTAAAGTGTGCCGCAAAGAAATGGAATGGGGCGGTCGCAAATTGGTGTTGGAAACAGGTAAAATAGCAAGGCAGGCTACCGGTGCCGTTATTGTTACTTATGGTGAAACAGAAGTTATTGCAACGGTATGTGCAGCAAAAGAGGTAAAGGCTGATCAGGATTTCTTTCCTTTGACGGTTAATTATCAGGAAAAATATTATGCTACCGGAAAAGTTCCGGGTGGCTTTATGAAACGTGAGGGTAAGCCTTCAGAACGTGAGGTCTTGCTTTCAAGATTGATTGATCGTCCGATACGTCCGTTGTTTCCTGATGCATTTAAGAATGAGGTGCAAATTATTTGTACGGTTTTGGCTCATGATCAAAGCACGGATTCAGATATTCCGGCAATGATTGCCGCTTCAGCAGCATTGGCTGTTTCCGGTATTCCATTCTTAGGGCCTATCGGCGGTGCCAAAGTCGGTTATAAAAACGGCGAATATATTTTGAACCCGACAATTGAACAACTGAAAGACACTGATTTGGAATTGGTTGTTGCCGGTACAACAGAGGGTGTTTTGATGGTGGAATCAGAGGCTCAGGAGCTTTCCGAATCGACAATGCTTGGTGCGGTTATGTTCGGTTTTGAGAGTTTTCAGCCGGTTATTAAATTGATTAATGAGTTGGTGGCAGAGGCCGGCAAAGAAAAATGGGAATCCCCGGTATTTCCGCCTGAGTTTGATGAATTATATGAAAAATTGGCTAAAGGTTTTACCGCTGATTTTGAGAAAGCTTTCAAAGAAACCGATAAACTTAAACGCGGTGAGTTGATTGCTTCGGCATCTGAAAAGTTCAAAGAAACTTTGGACCCTGAAAATGAGTTTGAACAACGTTATGCTCAAGATGCTATTGAAAAGTTGATGCATAAAGTTATGCGTGAGGCTGTATTGACAACAGGTCGTCGTATTGACGGACGTGATACAAAGACCGTGCGTCCGATTGCTTGTCAGGTTGATGTTTTGCCGACGGCCCACGGTTCTGCTTTGTTTACTCGTGGTGAGACTCAGGCTTTGGTGGTTACTACTTTGGGAACAGGTGAAGATGCTCAAGTGGTTGACGGTTTGATGGATGAGTATAAGGAAGACTTTATGCTGAATTATAACTTCCCACCGTTTTCTGTTGGTGAATGCGGTCGTATCGGAAGTCCTGGACGTCGTGAAATCGGACACGGAAAGTTAGCTTGGAGAGCTATTCATCCGATGATGCCTAAAGATAAAGACGCTTTCCCCTACACGGTAAGAGTTGTTTCTGAGATTATGGAGTCAAACGGGTCTTCTTCAATGGCGACAGTTTGCGGAACAACCATGTCTTTGATGTCTGCCGGTGTGCCGATGACAAAGCCGGTTGCAGGTATTGCCATGGGCTTGATTAAAGAGGAGGATGGCAGAGTTGCTATATTGACAGATATTTTGGGTGATGAAGATCATCTTGGTGATATGGACTTCAAAGTTGCCGGAACCAAAGACGGTGTAACCGCTTTGCAAATGGATATCAAAATTACATCCATTACCAAAGAGATTATGGAAAAAGCTTTGGCTCAGGCTCATGAAGGACGTATTCATATTTTGGGTGAGATGGCAAAAGCTATTGCTGAGCCTCGTCCGCATGTTTCTGACCGTGCTCCGAGAATTGTGGCTATTAAGATTCCGGTTGATAAAATTCGCGAGGTTATCGGTACCGGTGGTAAGGTTATTCGTGAAATTGTAGAAAAAACTCACACCAAAATCGATATTAGCGATGACGGAGTGGTTAAAATTGCCTCAATGAAGAAGGAAGAAGGCGACGCCGCTTTGGATTGGATTATGGGTATTGTTGCCGAGCCTGAAGAAGGCAAAATTTATCATGGAACAATTACCAAAATTATGGATTTTGGTGCGTTTGTTCGTTTTCTTGGAACAACAGAGGGTTTGGTTCATATTTCTGAAGTTAAAAATGAGAGAATCGCTTCGGTTTCTGATTTTTACAAAGAAGGCGACCAGATTTGGGTTAAGTGCTTGGGTAGTGACAGCCGCGGTAAAATTCGCTTGTCTGCCAAGAGAGTTAACCAAGAAACAGGTGAAGACTTAGAAAAATAATCTTTAGTGATTATAAAAAATAAAAGCACTCTTGAAAAAGGGTGCTTTTTTATTTGACTTTGTGTTTATTTTTGTCTAATATTGAAAGGGTAAAATGAATTATTAACTAAAATTACTATGATATGGAAACAATTTTGATTGTTACGGTTCTTTTGCTGGTGGCTTTTTTGTCATTTGGTGGCAGAACACCAAAAGTTACGGTTTACAATGTGACTTTTGATTCAGAAACAGGTATGTATGACTGCCTTTTTTGGTGGAACAACGAAGAACGTACGGGTTGCTTTGAGCTGCCAGAAGGTGTAAGCATATCATCTTTGGATAAAGATGATAAATTTTATATTGCAGGAGTAGATTGCTGTGACGGTTGTTGCTACCTGATAAGAGAAAAAGATTTAAAATAAGTGCCTATGGATACTGTTGTCTTTGTGATGAGGATATTGATTATCCTTAGTATGGCGTTTTCAATTTTGCTATCTTTGGATTTTGTGGTTACCAATTGGAACGGCATTTCAAGACTTAGGAAAATATTTTTTAGAATTAATATGTTTTTCTTGGTCGTTATAGTGCTAACTATGGCAATTGCACTCGATACGTGGTACGGTATAAAAACTAATTTGTTTTTATACCTTTGCGGAATAGTCCTTCAACAACTAAGTATAAGGAAGCAATACAAAAACCTGGAAGAAAAAATTACAAAAGGGGCAATTGTCAGATTTTTTGTTATGGAAGACAGTTGTGACATGGTTTTCGGTATTGTTGAGATAGACGGCTTTTTGGTAGAGGGGTTTTCGGAAGATATAGAAAATTTCGAAAAAGGGAAAATTTATGATGATGTTTCTCTTTTTCTGGAGTTCGATACAAAAGGAAGACCCCTTTCCTTAATGGTTTTCAGATAGGTTTTAAGCGGTTCTCTTTGAATAAAAAGGGGGCCGCTTTGGCTTTTAAAAAAGTCCTTGAAAAAAAATAAAAAGAGGTGTAAGAGTCTTTCTAATCGTTTGGCACCCCTGGAGGCCGACGGTTTTGAGTTAAAAACTTTTGAAGGATTTTTTAAAATGGTTAATATTACATTTAATGCTGAAAAGCGTGAGAAAGCAGGTAAGGGGGCAGCTCGTGCATGTCGTCGTGAGGGTCGCGTTCCTGCCGTTATTTATGGTGGAAAACAAGATGCTGTTATGATTTCTTTGCATCCAGTTGAGTTGGAAAAGGCTTTGGATATGGCCGGTTTTTATGATGCTGATATTGAAATCGTTTTGGACGGCAAAAAGCATAAAGTAAAATGTCAGGATGTACAATTTCATCCGGTTACTGACAGACCAATACATGTTGACTTTGTCAGAAAGTAATTTTGTAAAAAATTCAGAGCGATTTTTTCTGGTAGGTTTTTGATTGTTTTAGTATCAAAACGTTTTTGCAGATGAAGTCGCTCTTTTTTTCTTTTTAGAGGCGATGATGTTTCTTATTGTCGGATTGGGTAATCCCGGAGCAGAATATGCAGGAACAAGGCATAATGTCGGCTTTATGACGGTTGATGCTTTGGCTGAAAAATATGGCTTTGGCCCTTTTCGCAGTAAGTTTGACGGCTTGATTGCGGAGGGGCAAATCAGCGAGGAAAAGACATATATTCTAAAACCGCAGACATATATGAATTTATCAGGAAATTCGGTAGTTAAGGCGGCTAGTTTTTATAAAATTTTGCCAAGTAACATAATTGTTATCCACGATGATATGGATTTGCCGATAGGAAAAATTAAGGCCAAGCTCGGAGGCGGCAGCGGTGGACATAATGGCATAAAGTCAATTGATGCGGCAATAACCCCTAACTATAATCGCATAAGGCTTGGCGTTGGTCATCCGCAGGGTAAGGGAGAAGAAGTGGTTAACCATGTGTTATCAAGGTTTTCTAAAGCTGAAATTGAGGCGGTGGCAAAAGATATTGATATTGTGGTTGACACCATAGAAGTTTTAATGAAAAAAGGAATTGCCGAATATTCAAACCAAATCGGTATGTTGATGAGTAAATAGGAGTTTTGTGATGGGATTTAATTGCGGAATTGTGGGTTTGCCGAATGTGGGAAAATCAACTTTGTTTAATGCTCTTACGCAAACTATTGCGGCACAAGCGGCAAATTTTCCGTTTTGTACAATTGAGCCAAATACCGGCAGAGTTGCCGTGCCTGATGTGCGTTTGAAAAAGTTGGAAGAGATTGTTAAGCCCAGAATGGTTACTCCGACGCAGCTGGAGTTTGTGGATATTGCCGGTTTGGTTAAAGGTGCTTCCAAAGGGGAAGGACTGGGTAACCAATTTTTGGCTAATATTCGTGAAGTTGATGCCATTATTCATGTGTTGCGTTGTTTTGAAAATGAAAATATTACCCATGTTGAAGGCTCGGTTGATCCTATTCGTGATGCGGAAATTGTGGAAACCGAGTTGATGATTGCCGATTTGGAATCTTTGGAAAAAAGATTTGATCAGGCTCAAAAGAAAGCCAAGGGCGGTGATAAAGAGGCTATTGTTAATGTTAGTGTGATGGGGCCGGTGATTGAGGCTTTGAAGGCCGGAAAACCAGCCAGGACAGCAGCTCCTGACGGTTCAAATAAAGATGCTCTTAAAGCTTATAAAATGTTGCAGCTCTTGACGGCAAAGCCGGTTTTGTACGTTTGCAATGTTGATGAAGATTCCGCGGCGACGGGCAATGAGTTTTCTAAAAAAGTTTTTGCCAAAGCTGAGGCGGAGGGAGCCAGTGCGGTGATTATTTCTGCCGAGATAGAATCTGAGGTGGCTCAACTCGAATCAGAAGAAGAAAAGCAAGAATTTTTGCAATCTTTGGGTTTGGAAGAAACAGGTTTGTCAAAAATTATCAGAGCCGGATACAAGCTCTTGGGCTTGGAAACATATTTTACCGCCGGCCCTAAAGAAGTCAGAGCCTGGACATTTGTTAAAGGCTCAAAAGCCCCACAATGTGCCGGCATAATTCACTCCGATTTTGAACGCGGATTTATCAGGGCCGAAACCATAGCTTTTGATGATTTTGTAAAATATGGCGGGGAACAAGCCTGTAAGGAAGCCGGAAAGATGCGTTCCGAAGGGAAGGACTATGTGGTTAAGGATGGGGATTTGTTGAATTTCCTATTCAACGTATAATTTTAAAGGCCGTATAGTGGCTCATCTAGAGCAATTTGCTCAGGTCGAAAGTGTCCTCACCTATCTCTTTGTAGGCTCCGGTACTTTCGCCTTTCAAATTACTCTATTTAAACCATTATCCAGCCTTTTAATTGTAACTTGATTGCAAGTTTTTTTAAGGGGTAGTAAAATGCGATTAGCTTTGTTTCAGCCGGATATTCCGCAAAATACTGGGACTTTGATGCGGCTTTGCGCTTGTGTTGATTTGCCGATTGATATTATTGAACCGTGTGGTTTTATTTTTAATGACAAAGCAATGCGGCGTGCGGGAATGGATTATTTGGACATGGTGGATTATCGTCGTCATGATTCTTGGACCGAGTTTTTGAAATATAGGCAGGAACATCCGGAAGAATACGGAAGAATAGTCTTGTTGACTACGCATGCAACTCAACCATATGTTAAATTTGAGTTTAAAGAAAATGATATTATCTTAATGGGACGTGAATCAGCCGGTGTGCCGGAAGCGGTGCATCAGATTGCCGATGCAAGACTGTTAATTCCGATGAATGAGAAGGCACGTTCAATTAACGTGGCAGTATCCGCAACAATGGTTATAGGGGAGGCTTTGCGTCAAACGCGTTGGTAAGGGCGGAGAATGGCTTATCTAGAGCAATTTGTTCAGGTCGAAAGTGTCCTCACCTACCTCTTTGTAGGCTCCGGTACTTTCGCCTTTCAAATTACTCTATCTAAACCATTCTCCGCCCTTACAAGGGTGTATGACAGCTTATTTGCCGTTGCCGCGGCTTTGTAAAGCCTGATAAACAACGCTGTATTTGTTTATTTGTTTTTTTTCGGTTTCATTTGGACCGTTTGTAGTATCTTTGGTGAAGAATTCTTTAGGAGCATAGTTTTTTAAGTGTTCATCAAGTTTTTGTTGACGTTCTTCAGGAGTTGATTTGTCGGCTTGATTACCAGAGCCAAATTGGACATAAAAATCAGCAGCTTCTTTGAGGGTATCTTGATAAGCGTTCTTTGGTTGTTGTAGGTTTTTATAAGCTTCTGTTGCCTCCAAATTTTTTTGAGCGGTATCAAGAGCTATTTTATTGTTGTCGGTTTTATAAGCATCTTTGGCAGCTTCAAGAGCAGCCAAAGCCGTACAATAATCGGGGTCATCGTTTGCAATTCTTAAGCAGTCTTGATATTGTTTTTTGGTGTCTTTTAATTTTTGCTGAAGTTCTTTTTTCTTTTGAGAAATTTGAAGTTGTTGAATCTCGGCATATTGAGGGGAGTTTTTTAATTCCTCTTCATTGGGAATGTTGCCGCTCATATTAAGACCATATTTTAAGCAGGCAAGATATAGCATGGCTTTGTATTCGGGGTGTTTTTCAAATTTGCCAAAGTTGATGGTGTTTTTGCCTAATTTTACGGCAGCGACACAAAGCTCATCAAAGGCTTTTTGATCACCGCCGGCATAAGCTTGTTGTTTGTTGGCAAAAGCAATTTCATTGTTGCCGTCTTTGAAAAATAGGTGGTCAGGGTGATCTTGATTTTGATATTCCGTAAAATTATGGCTGAGCTGTTGATTGGCGTCTTTTACAGCTTTACGTACTTCATCCTTCCAATCTTGAGATTGATCTGCTTCGGGGAGATTTTCTTCAACGGTTAAAGTTTGTTCTTCTTCTTTCCATTTTTTTGCAGATGTTATGTAGAAGGCATCAGGCGTTTGAGAATCATTTAAGCCTTTAGCTTTTCGGTATTCCTTTATGATTTCTTTTTCTTCAGGAGTTAAAATCTCATTGTCTGCATCTGAAATATTGTTTTGTTCAGTCATAATTTTTCTCCCAAAAAGCGGTTCTATTGTTTATATATTAACAGATAAAAGTGGTTTTGTCTAGTATTTTGTCACATTTAAAAAAGCGAGCAGAAGGAGGTAAAGTCTTTTGCCTCCAGATAGGGGTTGCATTGTTTTTCTTCACCCAAAGAAACGGGAGCAACAGGAAGGCCTTGTTGTAATCTGTTTTGGGCTTTTTCTAAATAGGTTCTGATTTGTTGATTGCCATTGTTATAATGAAAAGCAAAGTCGGCACCATGCATGGTATATTCGTGTCCGGGGTAAAACATAACATCATCAGGGAGGCTTTTGATTTTTTGCAGGGCGGCAAACATTTGTTGTTCAGAACCTTCAAAAATGCCGCCGATGCACAAATTAAACAGGGTGTCGCCGGTAAAAAGTGCCTTGTCTTTTTTGAAATAATACAAAATATGTCCTTGAGTGTGGGCACTGACATCAATTATTTCAGCAACCGAATTTCCCAGTTTGAAAGATTGTCCGGGGGTTATAGCGATATCAATGCCAGGGATGCGTTTGGCATCATTAAAATTACCGGCAATTTGGGCTCCAAAAAGTTCTTTTAGCTCCAGGTTGCCGTCCGTGTGATCAAAGTGATGATGCGTGTTGAGAATATAATCAGGGTGCAACCCAAGTTCTTGCAACTTTTGAATGATGGGAGCATTTTCCGAAGGGTCAACAACGGCACTAGTTCCGGTTTCTTTATCAAGCAAAATATAACTGTAATTATCCATGTAGCCGGCACGGCAAAGAACGGTGTGTATTTCCAGCATTATAAATATTCCTCGGGGTTAATTTCATCGATTTGATCTTTATTGATGTATTGTTCGGCATATTCCATATAAACACCACGGCGAATGAAAACATCGTACAAGTCAGGGTCAAGGTGTCCTTCGTTACGCATGCTTTGCATGATGCGTAAGACCTCAGAAAGTTTTTTAGGCTCTTTATAGGGGCGGTCTTTGGCGGTTAAGGCCTCAAAGACATCTGCAATAGCCATGATTTTGGCAGGAATGGACATTTGATCTCCGGTTAGGCCATTAGGATATCCTTTGCCGTTAACCCATTCATGGTGCGAGCCGGCATATTCAACAACATTGGAAAGCTCTTTTGGAAAAGGAAGAGCTTTCAACATATCAATGGTGGCAATGATATGGTCGTTAATTTTTTGGCGTTCTTCGGTGTTGATTGTTCCTCGCATGATTTTAAGGTTATGAAGTTCGCCATGGTTATAAGGGGCCAAAACTTGATCCGGCAGGTCGTGTAGAAGATTTTCAGCTGCCGGTTGAGAATAGGTTTTAGCATCTTTAATGTTTTGACGTTCACTCCAAGAAAGGCCAAGCATGCGGTTAAAATAACGGACAAATTGTTGTTTGGCTATTTCATCTATGCGAGCAATGTCTTTATCTGTTAGAGGGGTATCTCCGGTGTTGCATTGAGCAATGAAGGCAAAATCATCTTCCAATTTTTTGACTTTGGCTACAAATTCGGCTTGCAGATTTTCTTTGCTGTCCGTGTCATTAAGGCGTTTTTGCAAATATTCAATATGGGCATCACGACGCAAGATCTCAAAACGATTGCGAATTTCATGAATGCGGTTATTGATAGTTTCAAGTTTGGTGGCTTTGTCTACAACATATTCCGGTGTGGTAACCTTGCCGCAATCATGAAGCCATGAAGCAATATGAAGAGTATACCAATCATCATCGTTCATTTCAAAATCTCGTAAAGGACCTTCGGTTTCTTCAACCGCTGCGGTGGCCAGCATACGAGTGATAATGGGGACTTTTTGGCAATGGCTGCCGGTGTAGGGAGATTTTGCGTCAATGGCACGAGCTAAAACCTCAATAAATGATTCCAAAAGCTGAGAATATGATTCTGCTAAGCGTTGCCGTTCTAAAGCAGCAGTAATTAATTGACAAATTGCAATGATTGTGCGTTGCACGTCTTCGGTGAAACTTATTATTTTCCCATTGGCATCTTGAGCGTTCATTAACTGAACCACTCCAACCAGATTTTGTTTGCGATCAAGCAGTGGGAAAGCCAAAACAGAAACGGTGGAATAATTATTTTCTTTATCAAAATTGGAAATAAATGATAGGTCAATGTCATTTGATTGATATACGTTAGCTGAGTTTACAATTTCATGATTAAAAGCACAGGTTTCTGCCGGACGGCGAGGAAATTTTGCTCTTAAATCAGGAATAAACACTCCATCAAAAAAGTTTAACTCTGATGAGGATTTACGCAAACTTTGGATGCTGCTGTATTGAAGGCTTAAGTATTTATCCGGTGTGGCTAAAAAGAAAAAACTGCAATCGGCAGAAGCTACTCGGGCTGCCAGTTGGATAACTTTTTCAATAAAAAAAGTAACGTCTTTTTCTTTTATGAGTTGAATATTTAAACTTAAAAGTTCAGACAAAATGTTGCTATCATTGTTGGCCACGATTTTTCTCCTTATTTTAAGGATATATTATAATCTTGATTAGTTAAGAAAAATATAAGCTTAGCTTATTTTAGAAACAAGGTAGCGAATATCTTCTTCGCTTAGCTCTTCATTGTTAGGAGTGTAGGTTAAGATGCGCTCAATAACTTTATGAGAGAAGTTTTTGCGGTTGGAGCGGCGGCAATCAAAACGAATTTCTTTTATGACTTTTAAAGCACTAAAAACTGCCGGAAACATACTCTTTGGGATGAAAGCTTTACGCAAAAGATTACGAATCATAAAATCAATGGAGGTATTAAATAAAATTTTGCGAACCTCAAGAATGGGAGTATTAGATAAATAAACCAAGGAATACTCAAAAAACTTTAAATCTCCCATGCAAATAGAACGAACAACCAAATTTGGAGTTAAGCGGCTGGATGAATAAAGTTGGTGAACAAGTTCTTCAATTTGCTTGTCAGAGCTATATTCCTCAGAAACACGCAAGGTTGCTTTTTCTTGAACTTCTTCAATAATATCGGCGGCTAAATTTGCAGGCAGATTATGTGAAATAATAAGACGTTTTTTTAAATCTTCAGATAAGGTATTAACTATTTTTTCAATAACAGATGTAGGAAGTTCGGCTCTGTAAACCAAGCTTTTTTGAATTTCTTCATTTTCTTGGTATTTTTCTAAAATAGAGTTATATGTACGTTCATGAATATGAGAAGATTCATTTTCTATTAAAACACCAACAACTTCTTCAGGGCATTTATCAACAATATATTGGGAAATGTCATTAGGTAAGTTTAAACGTTGGGCAACGGCTTTTTGTTTGTTGATGCTGGGAATGTTTAAAATTTTAATTAAATCATCATTACTTAAATCGGCGTAATATTTAATGAATGGAACAGCAACGCTGTCAGCATCACGAATTACGGAAGTAACAATATCTTCAGGTAAGTTGTGACAGCTCTTAAGGCTTTCGGCTAAGGCTTGACGAACTTTTATTTGTACATCACGAACCATAATGCGGAAAATATCTTCAGCCAGTTTTAAACCTTTGGGCGTAACTTTGTTTCCGCTGTAATAATTGCCGACTTTTTGAGCCACAGCTGACTTGGTTTGTAAAGACGGGTGGTTGGCAAGGTCAGATATATCTTTTTTGTTTAGTTGGTTCATGGCATTACACTACCAAAGTTTTTGTTATATTTACAGAATATAATATTTTTTTAAAAAAATCTAATGAACCTTTTGTTACAGTTTTTATTTTTTTAAAAAAGATATTAACTCCGGCGAAAGTTTCTTGTCTATCATCTTACTATCCAAGCTTGATTTGTCAATAATATTAAGCTCATAATACGCAAGTGTGTATTCAAAAATTCCGGCATAGTTTTTTAGAGGGGAGTTCCAGATTAAGGTGTGGGCGAGCATCGTGCCTTGTAAAATGCTGCCGCGGGATAAAACTTCCTGTCGTAAGTAACGCATATTTTTGAAAGACAAATCAGAATTTAATTTGAGTGCAAAGTCTGACATTGAGGAATATAAGTTCGGATAGACTTTGATGCGGTAACTGTCATCATCTGCTTCATCAGATGGCTTGAGGCCTTTGTCTGTATGCCAAATCAGAGTTTTATAAAGAGAATTGCCTTTGGCAACAATTTGTGAATTTCCCCAATCTGTTTCCATAGCCGCAGCTGTAATCATTATTGACGGAGGGATAATATTTACTTTTTGCAATAATTCTTTGAATAAAAGTTTATAACGAGAATCTCCTTTTAACCTTGTGAAAATATCATATTTATGTGCTTTTTCTTCAATTAATTTTTGTTGTTTGGAATTTAATTTGCCTTTTTTCTTAAAAACAGTATAAATATCCTCAATTTGTTTTCGTTCAGCAAGAATTTCTTGATTAAGTTTTAGAGCTAAAGGAGCCAATATTTTGATAAACAAGGCTCTTTGTTCTTGCTCATTTTTTATTTTATTGAAATCAGAAGGAAATTGTTCAAAAAAAATAGGAGGATAATTATATCCTGGAACCATGAGATAACCCTTTTCTCCTTCATAGTCGAAAAACTTAAAAAGTTTTTGAGTTTCGGCAACGTTAATTTTTTTTAAAAACAATTCTTTTTGCGGAGAAGCTGAAATTTGTCTGCTGAAAAGACAAAGGCAAAAAACAAAAAAACAGAGAAGAGATTTTTTCATTATTTTTCTGTTTGAGGTTGAATGTTGCGAACTTCTGTAACTTGAGGAATATAGGTTTTAAGGAGTTTTTCTACACCTTCTTTAAGAGTTACCATGGCATAAGGACAGCCGGCACAAGCTCCTTGCATTTCGACATAAACAATTCCATTGTCAAAACGTTTGAAAGCAATATCTCCGCCATCTTGTTTAACAGCAGGGCGAATACGGGCATTTATAAGGCTTTTAATTTGTTTTATAATTTCGTCAGTATCTATTTCTGTCCCGGTTTGTGGTAATACAGCATCTTCTCCGGTTGCTAAATAATCCATAATTTCAGCCAATATTTGAGGCTTTAGCTCATTCCAAGATGTCTTCTCATTCTTGGTTACGGAAACTAATTCTGAGGTAATAAAAACGGAGATAATGCCTCCTATGTCAAATATGTGCTCAGCTAAAGGAGATTTACGCAAAGATTTGGCATCGGTAAATTCTGCTTTGCCAGCTTTTATGACAGGAGCTGGCGGGAAAAAATTAATTACATTAGGGTCTGGCGTATTTTGAGTTTCAATAATCATGATGCTTTTTCCTGTTTTTGTTGCAGCTGAACAATGATTGACCATAGATTAATAATTGCTTTGTTGGTATAGGTTTCAAGAATCATTAAATGGTTAGGTGCAAAAGAGGCATCTAGTTCGGCATTGCGAATGACAAAGGGAGATATTAGAGAAGCTTTTTCTAAATTATTTAAAAGCTTTATCCAATTTTGATACGCATCGGCCTCTACGATAACATTTTTATAATCTTGACCTAGAGATTTGAAAATTATGAGATAAGCGTATAATTTACCTTGTTGGTAGTAAAAGATGTTATCGGCTTTAAAATCAAAAACGGAGATGGAGTTTTCTCTTATGTGAGCGTCTAGGCGGTTAGAACTGTTTTGTAAATCTGCCGCAGCTCTGTTGAGTATAAATTCTAAGTCTTTGGATTGAGGTTTGAATATATTTTCTCCAAGGCTTAAGGCTTTGTTATAATTGATGAGATTTTTGCGACCACGGCGATATTGGCTGGTTGAAGAAGGTGCCGGAACAAGTTTGTTTTGCGGCGAGAACATCCAAATATCCGGTGGATAATTCAATAACTTTGAAGCATTTACAAGAAGTTTTTCTTCTCCGTTAATAGTTGATGAATCTAATCTTTTTGACAAAGATGATGTTATGTTTCCAACCGCAGAAATAATTCCGGACTGAAATGCTGGCATATTGTCAAGTAAAACTGCCGGAAAGAAAAAAGGAAGGTTAGGTGTCCAAAGATGTTGGTTAATTTCACGATTTATCAAAAAGGATAAAGCATTGACAGTGGCTGATTGTCCTTGAGGAGCCGTGATTTCGTATTCAACGGAAGTATCAATTTTATTGCTTATTAAAGCTCCCAGCGGATAATATAAAATTATAAAAATTGCAAATAAAACAGCGATAAGTCGCCACCACGAATTTATTATTTTATTAAAAAAGCCAAGCTCTATATGAGGAAGCTTAATTTTTTCTTTTAAAAGAAGGAAGTTTTTTTGTAGCAGTTCCTTAAGCTTGTTTTTGAACATCTTTTTTCCCTTTTTTAAATATCATTGAGAGTATCTCTCTAATATCAAGTACTCCGCTAATTTTAGCCGCTATTGCAAAAGTTGCAACACCTAAAATGCATAATAGTGTAAAGATACCTAGTTTTGGTAAAATAGAAAGGTGTAACCAATTGCCGAAGTATGTATCCAGCCCTCTTTCTCCAAGTTCAATTATTATAGCCATAAATAGTGAACAAAGAGCAATTTTAAATGTCTTTATTAATAGTTTTTTAGGGCAGAGCCAAAATTTGCGTTTTTTTAGACCTTTGAGGTATTGGTATAAAGATACAAAGGCTGCAATGGTGGTGGCGGTGGCAATGCCGACATGACCAAACGGTTTCATTAAAATTACCGAAAAGCTTAAATTAGCCAAAAGGACTATGATGCTGTATTTTACCGGTGTTTTGGTGTCGCCGCGAGCAAAAAAGTTAGGTGTTAATGCTTTAACCAAAACATAGGCCGGAAGCCCAATGGCATAGGCGATAACGGCTTTTGCCGTCATATCGGTTTCAAAACCGCCAAAACGACCGTGCTGGAATAAGATGTTGATAATCGGTTCGGCCAAGACTATCAACGCCGCGGCTGCCGGAAAAGATAAAAGAGCTCCGTATTCAAAGGCTTTGTCTTGAGTTTTGCGGGCTTGTTTAACATCACCTGACTTTAGGTGTTTAGAAAGAATTGGCAGCACGGCAACACTGATTGCGGCGCCGACGACTCCCAAAGGTAATTGCTGCAAGCGGTTGGCATAGTAAAGCCAAGAGATGGCTCCGGTGCCAACCATGGAAACCAAGATAGTGTCAACCACCATGTTAATTTGGTAAACTCCGGCTCCCAAGACTCCGGGGGCAATGCGTTTGAACAATGTGCGAATGGCTTTGTCTTTAAGAATGGTGAAAATATTGAATTGTGGTTTTAGGAAAACATTTTGACGACGCAGGAAAAAATTGAGCCACAATATTTCCATAAATCCGGCAACCGTAACACCTATGGCAATGCCGTGGGCAGGAGTTTCTCCAAAAGGAACAAAAATAAAAACCGAGGCAATCATCATTAAATTTAAGATGACGGGAGCGGCGGCAGGTGCGGCAAATTTGCCCAAAGAATTAAGAATTCCCGACTGAAAAGAAACAATAGAGATAAAAAGCAAAAATGGAAAAGTAATGCGGGATAAAACGGCAGCAAGCTCAATTTTGCCGGGGTCGTTAACAAATCCGGGAGCCAAAATTTCTACGACCCAGGGCATCAAAAATTCCATTAAAATTACAAAAATACCTAAGAAAAAGGTTAAAACGGAAATGGCTTTGGCGGCAAATAAAACGGCATTTTCTTTGCTTTCAGATACAAGTTTTTGGGAAAGCATGGGCACAAAAGCGGAGGTAAAGGCACCTTCGGCAAAAAGACTACGAAATAAATTGGGCAGTTTGAAGGCTACAAAAAAAGCATCGGAAATCAAGCCGGCTCCTAGAAAGTTGGCCAGTACCATATCACGAAAGAATCCGGTAATGCGAGAAAGCAAAGTATAGCCGCCAAAAGTGGCAATAGATTTGAACAAATTCATTATTTTTAGCCTAAAATTATTTTATTAATTTGATTTTAAGAGATTATAGTTTATAAATATTAATAATTAATAATTAAACAATAAAAATGTGCTTTTTGCTTTTATTTTTAAGTGTTTGAGGCTATTTTGCAGTTGACAAAAGAAAAATAAATTGCGATAATAGACAAAAGAGATAGAAGTTTGTTTATGGAGAATAAAAAATGGAAAATAAGGATCCGATTTTGCAGCGTTTTAAAGGAGGGTTGAGCTCCTTTATTAACGGTGTTACGGAAAAAGGTCTTGAGTTGGCAGAAGGAGCTAAGTGTGTTCAAAAACATTTGCCTGAGACTTATAAAGGAATTAAAAAAGCTCGGGAGTTATATGTTGATAGGGAGGTTATTGCCAAAGGCAAAACCAATGATCAGACAGGGAAGGCCGCTCAGGCATTGTCTTTAGTGGTTGATGGATTAGGGAAAGATTTGAAGAGCAAAATAGGTAGTTTGTTATCTAAGTTTATGCCAAAGAAAAAAGAATCACCTAAGATAGTTTCGGTTAACGTACCATCATCAAATAGCAGATAAAAATTTTTCTCCATAAATTACAGATTTAATTAAAACCTCTCTAAAAAGAGAGGTTTTTTGTTGTCAACAAAAAAGCCCCTCAAAATAGAGGGGCTTTTTAAAGGATTACATTTCGCCAGGTTTTTGACGACGGCGAGCAATGGGATCAAGAATACGTTTACGTAAACGCAAAGTTTTGGGAGTTACCTCCAAAAGCTCATCTTCTTGGATGTAAGACAATCCTTGTTCCAAAGTTAATTTGCGTGGCGGAATGAGGTCAATAGCCTCGTCTTTACCGGCAGCACGAATGTTGGTTAGTTGCTTGGCTTTGCAAGGGTTTACTTCCAAATCGTTGGGCTTGGTATGTTCGCCGATAATCATGCCGACATAAACCGGAACACCGGGGTCAATAAACATTGGGCCGCGTTCTTGCAGTTTCCACAAAGAATAGGCTATGGCAGTTCCGGATTCAGATGAGATCAAAACACCGTTGCGGCGGCTGTCAATTTCACCTTTGTAGGGTTCATAGCATTTGAAAATGCGGTTCATGACGCCGGTTCCTCTGGTATCGGTCAAAAACTCAGAATGGTAACCAATTAGCCCGCGAGAAGGAGCGTTGAAAATCAAGCGTACTTTGTTACCGGCTTGAGATGGAATCATGTCGGTCATTTCGGCACGGCGTTGACCTAATTTTTCAACTACGGCACCGGAAAACTCTTCATCAACATCAACCACAACTTCTTCAACAGGTTCCAGCAACTGTCCGTTCTCATCTTTTTTCATTAAAACGCGAGGACGAGAAATTGAAAGCTCAAAACCTTCGCGACGCATGGTTTCAATCAAAACGCCGAGTTGGAGTTCTCCACGACCGGCAACTTCAAAAGAATCACTGCTGTCGGTGCGAGAGATCTTGAGTGCAATATTGCCTTCGGCTTCTTTGCAAAGACGATCCCAAATCATGCGGGAGGTTACCTTGTCACCTTCGCGTCCGGCCAGAGGTGAATCATTGATTGAAAAGGTCATGGCCAAAGTCGGAGGGTCAATCGGTTGAGCTTTGATGGCCTGAGTTACTTCCATGGCACAAATGGTGTCGGCAACGGTTCCTTTAACCACGCCGGCAACGGCAATGATGTCTCCGGCATGAGCTTCTTGCAGGCTTTCGCGAGTTAGACCTCGATAGGCCAAAATTTTGCTGATGCGAACACGTTCAATTTCTTGATTGTCACCGTTTAAGACTTTTACGGTGTCATTTACTTTTAAGCTGCCGGATTGAACTTTTCCGGTGAGAAGTCTTCCAATGAATTTGTCAGATTCAAGGGTAGTGGCCAACATAGAAAAAGGAGCATCAGGTTGGCAGTTTGGTTCAGGAACATAAGAACAAATCATTTCAAAAAGAGGGGTTAAATCCTTCTTTTCATCAGTTAGTTCATTAACAGCCCAACCATTGCGGCCGGAAGCGTATAAAACCGGAAAATCAAGCTGTTTGTCATTGGCATCAAGACTGACAAAAAGATCAAAAACCTCATTTAAGACTTCATCGCAGCGGGCGTCGGGCTTATCTGCTTTATTAATTACCACAATCGGACAAAGGCCCAGTTTTAAGGCTTTGCCAAGTACAAACTTGGTTTGCGGCATGGGACCTTCGGAAGAGTCAACCAGCAAAATTACACCGTCAACCATGGATAAAATACGTTCAACCTCTCCGCCAAAATCAGCGTGGCCAGGGGTATCAACAATATTAATATGGGTGCCTTTCCAGTTAACGGAAGTGCATTTGGACAATATGGTAATGCCGCGTTCGCGTTCAAGGTCGTTGCTGTCCATAATGCAGGTTTCAACCTTTTGGTTGTCGCGGAAAGTTCCGCTTTGTTTTAAAAGCCCGTCAACCATTGTTGTTTTGCCGTGGTCAACGTGAGCTATTATGGCAATGTTTCTCATATTCATTTTTTCTTTTTTCCCTAAATGGTCATCATGTCACAAATCGGCTCGTTTGTGTACCTTATTATTGTACACGGCACTCCCCGATTTGTTTCCAGCATGCC
>CALXUM010000021.1 GCA_944391685.1 uncultured Alphaproteobacteria bacterium | reverse complement strand
AACGCGTAACTTTCGTTGAAAAAACAGGTAGTTTTTTCTGCCTCAAGCATAATCCGCCCCATAATCAATATGCCCCGGTAAGGGGCTTTTTTTTGTGGGCTGATTGTGCTTTGTATTTGTTTAATTGTGGATGTTTATTGTATAAGTTCTAGGAGGGCTTCAATTTGCTTTTGAATAACTTTTATAGTCTTATCATCTTGTTTTTTTAGAATTTGAATAATTGTAGTAATGTTTTTTGGTAATTCGTTTTGAACTTGTTTCGGTTCGTTTCCTGTAAATAATTCTTCAATAGAAATATTAAGAGCTTTTGCGATAGACATAAGAGTTGTAATTTTGGGATCGCTTAAGCCTCGTTCAATATTTGATATTGTATTTATCATTTTACCAGAAATATCTGCAAAATTTTCTTGATTGAGTCCTCTTTGTTTGCGTAGTTTAGCTATGCGTTTGCCTAAAATTTTTAATGTTTGGTTTGTTTCATTCATTTCACACCTCTGATCATATTTATATTCATATTAGAGTGTGTAAAATTCCATAGTGGTAAGCTGTGTTTTTATACTTGACATTTTTAGTTATACACACTACACTGTGTTTTAAAGCCGTTTTTATTGCATTGTAATATGGTGTAAAACGAGTAACATTTAATTTAATTATTTAAACAATTTACATAAGATATTTAGATGTTAATTTTATATTAAGCCTTGTTGTTAAAGAGGGTAAGATGGTTAAAAAAAGTCGGGTTTTATTTACTTGTTTTCGTTTTGGAGGTTATCACGGGGCGGTTATTCATATTTGTGAGATATCGGAATATTTATCAAAATTGGGGTATGAAGTTGATGTTGCGGTTGTTACTTGCAACGAAAAGATTAAATCGTATGCAAAGGAAAAAGGGGCAAATGTTTTTTATTGGGATAAGTTACCCTTAGATAAAAAATATGATTTGGTATGGGCATATCATTTTCCGATACTTCCGTGTTTGATACAAAGAGGGATGGTATTTAAAAAAGTTATAGCGGGATCTCTTTCTTCAATTATGCCAGATGGTAAAGTTTCAATGGATAATTGTAGTAATTTTTTGGAAGCGCCTCTTCTTTTTCATGACAAAATAAATTTGATAATTGCAAATTCGGGATTATGTAAAAAGAGCCTGATTCGTTGTGGCGTAGATGAGCACAAAATAATGGTGGTTAATAATTTTGTTCCAGATAATTTTAAAGTTAAGCAGATACGAATCTCATCTTCTTTGCGTAAGATAGTAATTGTTTCCAATCATGTTCCTAAAGAAGTGTTGAAGGCAGCTGATCTTTTGCGTAAACAAATGCTCGTAGTCGATATATATGGTGAGGGCTACAAGTATGAACCGATTACGCCTGAATTGCTTATGCAATATGATGTTGTTTTGACAATAGGAAAAACAGTTCAATATGCACTGGCTTTGGGAATCCCGGTCTATAATTATGATCATTTCGGCGGGGTAGGATATATTAAGCTTGAAAATATTGATAATGAAGAGTTTTATATATTTTCAGGTAAAGGAACGCCTATTAGAAGAAGTGCTGAGGATTTATGTGAAGATATTTTAAGCGGATATAATTTAGCATATGCCGAAAGAGAAAAACTTCAAGATGAAGCATGGAGACGTTATTCGTTAGCAAAAGAAATTAACAATGTTTTAGATCTTGTGAAAAAGCTCCCAGATAATTTTATATCTGCGGATGAAATTTCCGAAGAATATAAAAAATTTTGTTTGAATATTATATATCAAAAAAGCGGAAAAAGGCTTTTGTTAAAAAAATCATAAGCTATATGGTTGACTTTTGGAAAAAATTGCTCTGTTATGTTAGCTGATTTTAAGAATCTAAAAACAGGGCTGAAAAATTGAAAAATAAGTTAAAAGTTTCGTTAATATCAGCTGCCGTAGTTATTGCTGCGGGCAGTGTTTGGTATAGTTTTTTTTATAACAAAGGTATTTCTTTTCCGGAAGAGGATAATATTCCTTTTGAGAGTGATATAGTTAAAGAAAAAGCAAAATCTCTTGCTTCAACCGATTATGTTAATTATGAAACCGAAGTGCCTGAAGAATTGGCAAAATTGGACTATGATCAACATAGAGATATTCGTTTTGTAAGAGAAAACGGTCCTTGGTTTAATAAGCAACTTCCCTTTGAGATACAGTTCTTTCATTTGGGCTCTATTTTTAAAGAAAAAGTGAAAATTAACGAGGTTGTAAGAGGAAAATCTTCAGAAATGGCATATGCTCCGGAGTATTTTAATTACGGAAAGAATCGCTTACATCCCAAGGATTGGAAAAATATAGGTTATGCCGGTTTTAGGCTCCATTATCCGCTTAATACAAGCTCTTATTTTGATGAATTGGTTTCTTTTTTGGGGGCAAGTTATTTCAGAGCTTTGGGAACTGGGCAAAAATATGGTATTTCGGCTCGTGGCTTGGCCATAGATACAGCTGAACAAACCGGAGAAGAATTTCCGGTGTTTAGAGAATTTTGGATAGAAAGGCCAAAACATAATGCTGCGGAGATAAAATTACACGCTTTGCTTGATAGTCCAAGTGTGGCAGGGGCTTATAGTTTTATTATACAACCCGGATTATCCACAACCATGGATGTAGATGTTACTCTTTACCCTAGAAAGCAAATTAAGAAACTTGGGGTTGCTCCATTAACTTCTATGTTTTTATTTGGAGAAAACAGCAAAAACAAATTTGATGATCACAGAATGGAAGTTCATGACAGCGACGGTTTGTTGGTTTGGAACGGAAACGATGAGTGGTTATGGAGGCCCTTGGATAATTCAAAATACTTACGTATAAGTTCGTTTGTTGATAAAAATCCCAAAGGTTTTGGTTTGTTGCAAAGAGATAGAAATCCTGAACATTATTTGGATTTTGAAGCCATGTATGAACAACGTCCAAGTGTTTGGGTAGAACCTTTGGATGATTGGGGTGAAGGAATGGTTCAGTTGGTTGAAATTCCTTCAATTCAAGAAATACATGATAATATTGTCGCTTTTTGGATACCAAAAGAAGAGATTGTTCCCGGAAAAGAATATCATTATCGTTATCGTTTGCATTGGACGGGAGATGCTCCGGTTAACAGTCATTTAGCAAAAGTTATGGCAACTTACACCGGAGTAGGCGGAGTGTCAGGTATGTTGGAAAATGATAAACGTAAGTTTGTGATTGATTTTTCTGCCCCGTATGATGCAAATTTGCCGGAAGATATTGAAAATAAAGTTATTGTTCCAGACATCTCAATTTCTGAAGGAAAGTTTTTGGGGGCTCATTTGATGTATAATCCGATAACCAAAGCACCAACCTTGTATATGGATTTTCGTCCGAACGGTAAGACTTCAGAGATTAGAGCTGTTTTGAAAAAAGATGGTAGACCTGTTTCTGAAGTGTGGAGTTATCAATGGTTGCCATAAAAATCAGAAGTTTAGAGGATATTGTTAAAGCATATCTTGAAAATTTTGAGTTCAACGCAAAAAAAGTTGAACAAGGTGTTCAATATTTGATTACTAACTGTCAAATAGATCATGATAATGTTACGGCTTCATTAGATGCTTTGTTGTTGAAAAAAGCAAAAAAAATTTATCCGGAAAAAGTTTTAAGTAATGAGCAGAAAACAGCAATGTTAAAACTTGCCTTTGTTTTGGCTAACGGAGCACAAGAATGGAAAGTACAAGATTTATTTGGGAGTGATGATAATCAGAAATTGTTTGAGAAAATGCGTGCTAATGCGGTAGTTCCGGCACCTGAATATGTTTTGAGTAATATGTTTCCTCAAGCGATAGAAATGCCTGATAATTTGTGGAAAAAATTGTGGGGAAAGAAAAGAAAATGAGTGAAGGTTTTTATAAAAACATATCCCCTAGGCATGTGTTACGTAGAAGGATTAAGGTCTTTGGGTTAACAATATTGTCAACCTTCTTGGCAACCATAAAGTGGATGGAGGTTATTCCGACCGATTCAACTTTGGTTACGCATTTTTTGATGGTGTTGTTGTTTGTTTTGACCTTTGGTTGGATTGCTTTGTTTTTCTGGTCGAGCATGTTTGGTTTTTTTGAATTGTTAAGAAATCGAAAAGTTCCGGGAATTCATTGGGTGTCGGCAAATACAAAAGTTAAAACTAAAACAGCTTTATTGATGCCGGTGTACAATGAAAAACCGCAATCGGTGTTTGCTAATTTGGCGGCTATGGCCGAAGAGTTGGCTAAAACTGGACAAGGAGATGCTTTTGATGTTTTTGTTTTGAGCGACACGACCAATCCTAAATGTTGGGTTGAAGAAGAAAGAGTATGGTTGGAGACCAAAAAACTTTTTCCTAAAGAGGTTAATCTTTATTATCGCAGACGCCCGATTAACACAGCTCGCAAAAGTGGAAATATTGAAGATTTTTGTAAAAAATGGGGTGCCGGATATGATTTTATGATTGTGCTTGATGCCGATAGCTTGGTTAACGGAAAAACCATGCTGACAATGGTACAGTTGATGGAAGCAAATGAAAATGCCGGAATTATTCAAGCTCCTCCGATGTGTGTTAATCAACATTCATTGTTTGCAAGAATGCAGCAATTTGCCGGTAAGGTTTATGGGCCGATAGTTTCTGCCGGTTTAGCTTATTGGCAAGTGGGTGACAGTAATTATTGGGGGCATAATGCAATTATTAGAGTTAATGCTTTTATGCAATGTTGCGGGTTGCCTGTTTTGAGCGGACGTAAGCCTTTTGGTGGGCATATTTTGAGCCATGATTTTGTGGAGGCGGCATTAATTCGCAGAGGCGGATGGTCAGCTTGGTTGTTGCCTGAATTGAAGGGAAGCTATGAGGAATGTCCACCAACCATGATTGATTTTGCGGTGAGGGATCGCAGGTGGTGTCAGGGTAATATGCAACATATGAAGGTGCTTATTTCTAAGGGATTACATCCGGTATCTCGTATTCATTTTTTAATCGGGATTATGTCTTATTTGTCATCTCCGTTGTGGTTGTCTTTTTTATTGGTTGGATTAATGATTGCTTTGGGAAGAGAATTTTTTCCACCAGTTTACTTTACTGAGAGCAGAACATTGTTTCCGACATGGCCGGTATTTGATAAAATAGGAACCATATCTTTATTTGTATTGTCAATGTTTATGTTGATCTTTCCGAAATTTTTGGGATTGATTGTTTATTGTTTGAAAAATAATAAACAAGAGAGGAAAGGGGCTTTAAAATCAGTTTTGATCGAGATTGTATTTAGTGCTTTGATGGCTCCGATTATGATGATGTTTCAAAGTAAGTTTGTATTAGATATTTTTGCCGGGCGAGATTCTGGTTGGAATACGCAAAACAGGGGAGATTGTTCAACATCTTTTAAGCAGGCATGGCAGAGACATAAATGGCATATGTTGCTTGGTATATTGACCACTGTTGTAGTGTGGTTTTATGCACATGAGCTGTTTTGGTGGATGTTACCGATTACTTTGGGTTTGATGTTGTCCATTCCTATTTCGATGATAACTTCATATGAGAGTTGCGGCAGGTGGTGTAGAAAACATAACTTTTTTGTGATTCCTGAAGAGATAAAAGAGCCAAAAATTATTGAGAGGGCTCGTTACTTTGAAGATGTTTTGGAAGCCAAAAAGCAATCTTTTAGCGGAGTTTTGGAGGTGATAAGCAATCCGATTATGAATGCTTTACATCTTGTTTTATTGCCTATTAATGGTCCTGCTCCTGAAATTGCTAAAAGTATTTTGGACGCAGCACAAATTAAGCTTGATACCTTTATTAATCACGGTCTTGTTCCCGAATTCAGCAAAGACGAGGAAATTGCTCTGCTCTATGATGCAGATACTTTACGAGAAATGCATTTGGCTATGATTTTAGCTAAATAAGATTTTAAAGTGAGATAAATTTTAGCTTATTTACGACCGAAATATCTGCCGGAGCAAAGCTGTATTCATCAAGTTCGTTGGGAGATACCCAAGCAATGGCTTCATGCTCATTGGATTTGATGGTGCTGCCGGGAGCTATGGTTGCCCAGAAAAAGCTTATTTCAACTTCACCAAAATAGTAATTATATGATGATTTCATGAACAAATCGCCGATTTTGGCATCAATATTGAGTTCTTCTTTAAGTTCACGATGTAGTGCTTGGGGGAGTGTTTCATTATCTTTTTGTTTTCCGCCGGGAAATTCCCAATGATGAGCAAGGGTTTTACCTTCAGGGCGTTTGGCGATGAATATTTTTCCGTCTTGGACGATAATGGCTGCAGCAACAACTTTCATTGGCGATTCCTCAAAAAATAAAAAACCTTGTGATATTATTATCTGTTTTCTTGAAGAGTCAAGCAAGATAGTCTAAGTTTATTATAAAATAATATCAAGGGAGATGAGTTTATGAAAAAATATTTATGTGGAATTGCTGCGGTGGCTTGTTTGGCCAGTGCACCTATATATGCTCAAGAAACTGCGGATGCTGAGCAAGAAATATTGACTTATAAGGAACGTAAGCGTTTAGAAAAAAGTGAAAAAATAGCCAAAGAGCGGGAAGAACTTTCTAAGGTAAGTCGGTTTAAGCGTAAAGCTATTGAAAGAGCTGAAGAAAGGGAAAGAAAGTACCAAGAACGTTTGAAAGAAAGAGAAGAAAGAGCATCACGTTTCCAAAAAGAAGCTTGGGCTGAAGAAAAAGCAAAAGTTGAAGCAGCCAAAAAAGAAATGGAAGCTCAAATGAATGGTGAAGATGCTTCTTTGTTTTCAGAGAAAACCAAACAAAAGGCTGAGGAAAGAGCTAGAAAAGAGCAAGAAAAACTTGATAGAGTTAATAAGCGTAAACAAAGATAATCAGATTAACCAAATTTTTGTATTTTTTTGTTATCTCTTTAAAGAAGTGTGTTTGTGAAACAAGACTTTTTAAGGAGATGAACGTAAAATGAAGTCTAAAAAAGACGAGAAAGAAGTTTTGCCCTTGGACGGCGGAGCCAAGACAATTGATGATTTAAATATCATTATTGACAGGGTAAAAACAGCACAAGAGGTTTTTGCCACATATACTCAAGAACAGGTTGATAAAATTTTTGCGGCAATGGCTTTGGCGGCGAATGATGCCAGAATCCCGTTGGCAAAAATGGCGGTGGAAGAAACCGGAATGGGTGTGGTTGAAGATAAGGTTATTAAAAACCATTTCGCCGCAGAGGAAATTTATAATAAATATCGTGATGCCAAGACTTGCGGTGTTATTGAAAGAGATGAGACTAACGGGTTTACAAAGTTAGCGGAGCCAGTAGGGGTGATTGCCGGTGTTATCCCGACGACGAATCCTACTTCAACAACCATTTTTAAAAGCTTGATTGCCCTTAAAACCAGAAACGGAATTATTTTTTCTCCGCATCCTAGAGCTAAAAAGTGCACAATTGCAACGGCTAAGTTAATGTTGGATGCGGCAGTTAAGGCCGGAGCACCAAAAAATATTATCGGTTGGATTGAAGAACCTTCTATTGATTTGACCCAGCATTTGATGGGGCATGAAGGTATTGCCATGATTTTGGCAACAGGCGGTCCGGGAATGGTTAAGGCTGCTTACAGTTCGGGAAAACCGGCTTTGGGGGTCGGAGCAGGAAATGTGCCGGCAATTATTGATGAAACGGCAGATATTAAAATGGCTGTCAGCTCAATTTTGATGAGTAAAACGTTTGATAACGGAATGATTTGTGCCTCTGAACAATCTGTTATCGTTCATAAAAAAGTTTATGACGAAGTTAAGAAAGAATTTGAATATCGCGGGGCTTATATTTTGAATAAAAAAGAAAAAGAAAAAGTTGCCAAAACGATTATTCAAAACGGAAAACTTAACTCGGCAATTGTCGGACAACCCGCGTATAAAATAGCGGCCATGGCCGGAGTTAAAGTCCCAGAAGCTACAAAGGTTTTGATTGGTGAAGTTTCTGAAATCGGAACAAAAGAAGAATTCTCTTATGAAAAACTTTCTCCGGTTTTGGCAATGTATAAAGTTGAGAGCTTTGAAGAAGGTGTTTCTCATGCAGCAGAGTTGGTTCATTTTGCGGGAAGGGGACATACTTCGGTTTTGTATACGGCTCAGCATAATGATGATCGTATAAAATATTTTAGTGATCAGCTTGATACAGGACGTATTTTGATTAATACACCATCTTCGCAAGGAGGAATCGGTGATTTGTATAACTTCCGTCTGGAGCCGTCGTTGACTTTGGGATGCGGCTCTTGGGGTGGTAATGCGGCCAGTGAAAACGTGGGAGTAAAACATTTGATTAATATTAAGTCAGTGGCGGAAAGAAGAGAAAACATGTTATGGTTCAGAGTGCCGCCGAAAATCTATTTTAAGCAGGGTGCTACGGGCTTTGCTTTACGCGAATTGAAGGGTAAGAAAAAGGCCTTTATTATTACCGATAAACCGTTATTTGGTTTGGGGTATACCGATAAAATTACCAGTGTGTTGGAAGAGTTGGGTATTGCTTACCAAATCTTTTCAAACGTTAATCCTGACCCTGATACGGATACGATTGAAAGTGCATTAAAAATCGTGCGTAATTTAGAGCCTGATGTGATTATTGCTTTGGGTGGTGGTTCACCTATGGATGCAGCTAAAATCGTTTGGTTGATGTATGAGCATCCTGAATTGTCATTCCATGATTTGGCTTTGCGTTTTATGGATATTCGCAAACGTGTGTGCAAATTTCCTGATTTGGGAAGCAAAGCAATGTTGGTTACTATTCCGACAACTTCCGGTACAGGTTCTGAGGTTACACCTTTTGCAGTGATTACGGAATCTTCAAGTCATGTTAAATATCCGATTGCCGACTATGCTTTAACACCTAATATGGCAATTGTTGATCCTGATTTGGTAAAGACCATGCCCAGAGGTTTGGCCGCAGCATCGGGTATTGATGCTTTGACACATGCCTTGGAAGCTTATGCCTCTATTTTGGCAACTCCGTTTACCAATGGTATGGCTCTTGAAACTTGTAAAATTATTTTTGATAATTTGGCAAAATCAGTTAATGACGGAGCAAACAACCCGCAAGCAAGAGAGAATATGCACTATGCAGCAACAATGGCCGGAATGTGCTTTGCTCAGGCATTTTTGGGAGTTTGTCACTCTTTGGCTCACAAGTTGGGTAGTGCTTATGGTATTGCTCATGGTGTGGCCAATGCGATGTTGATTTGTCAGGTTATTAAGTTTAATTCAAGCGAAAAACCAACCAAGCAAGGTATTTTCTCACAATATCATTATCCCGAGGCTAAACACAGATATGCCGAAGTTGCCGATAGTTTGGGTTTGGGTGGAAAAACCGATGATGAAAAAGTTGATCGTTTGATTGCGGCAATTCAAAAATTGAAAAAGGAAATCGGAATCCCGATGTCAATCAAAGAAGCCGGAGTTGATGAGAAAACTTTTATGGATGGTTTGGATGCATTGTCAGAGCTTGCTTTTGATGACCAGTGTACGGGTGCTAATCCACGCTATCCGCTGATAAGCGAGATGAAAGAAATTTATCTTAAGGCTTATAAAGGCGAGATTTAAGATTTAAGAAAAAAGGAGGGAAAGATAATCCCTCCTTTTTTATGATTTAGTTATAAGCAAGGGAAATGTTTTTTTATTTTTGAAAAAATTGTTTGCATTTTATTTCAGCTTGGTATATATAGGCTTTTGTTATTAAAAATTGCTCCATCGTCTAATGGTAGGACAGCGGACTCTGACTCCGTTAATCGTGGTTCGAATCCATGTGGAGCAGCCAAATTTGAAACCACCCTTGAAGAGGGTGGTTTTTTTGTAAATTTTAATATTAAGAACAAACAAAACCAAGATATAAGTTCTGCATTATACTACAAGCAAATAGGAAATGATGCCGCAAGCTATAAATTGGCTCAGAATAATCAAACTAATAAGGCAAGGGATACTCAAGATCAAACATATATTATTCGTGAAAATATTAAATTCCCGCACGATGAAGATGTATATATGCCTCTTAAATCAAAGAATATGTATAATAAGATGTGTAAAAATCTGAATAATATTGATGAAGAAGAACCTTATATGCAAATCTTCAATCAACTTGGCAATATGGTAGGTGAATTTGAAGGGGGATTGGAAACAAATCCTAACAAAATTGATCAACCAACCAATATGGGAATTACACAACGTACATTGGATAATTTTTTTAAAGCTCATCCTGAATATAAAGGTAAATATCCAAGCAAGGTTGATGATTTGACCAGAGAACAGGCAAATACAATTTATTGTATGGATTTTTATACGCAATATCGTATTCCAGAAATTAAATCTAAAATATTAAGAAAAAGTATATATGATACCTATGTTAACCATAGTCCTGACGAAATTGCCAGATGGTTACAGGAAGGGCTTAATGAAGTTACTTCGCAACATGTTAAGGTTGATCCGGCAAATACGGTCAGTGTTATGGGAAGCGAAACCATATCGGCTCTCAATAATCTGACGGATTATGAAAAAGCCAAATTAGATGAATATTTCTTAAACCGCCGAGAAGATGCTTGGAAAAGAGAAAATACAGGTTATCAAAATAAATTTAGAGGCAATTTAAATCGTATTCAAAAATTGCGTAAACGTCATCATGAGGCGGGTACTTATTAGTACCCTCCTTTATGCCAATTTAAGAAAAGTAATCTGGCTAACAAATCACGCATCATTATTCCCTCATCTGCAATGGGAAATAAAGCGGCCATAGTTCCACATCGCCCGTAACAATATTTGTTTGCATTAAAATAAATTTCACTGAATTTATAAGTGTAAGTTCGTAATTGCTTTACGACCTCAAGCATTTCTTGTTGTTGTTCTTCATTAAAACCTTTGAGGATTTCGGCTTTAACTGCATCAAACATACATTCATTCATGGCATAAGCATTTTTAGCCATTCCTGCTGTAGTTTCTTGATCCTTGTCATTCATACATTTTTTTGTGCAATAATCATCAATTTCTTGAGCTCTTTTTTCGGCATAGGCATGTAATTCTTGTTTATCCATGTGGGCAAAGTCAATCTTATCAGGATTTTTTTCTTCTAACCCTTTAGCAAAAGTGTTTATACTAAAAATCATTATGTTACAAAACAACAAACCAAGTAAAACTTTTTTCATCATCAAACTCCGATAAAGTTATTTGCCTAAAAGCTTAAACTTAAAAGTTGAAGATATTGTTAAGGATGAAAAGAGAGGGTTTTTTATAACTTTTCCACACCTCAACATATTTTTTACAACCACTACTTGCAATTTACAAAATAAGTTGTTATATTACGTGTTGCGTATTAAACGTATGGATGAAACTCAAAAAAATAAGGATAAAAAACTATGACAAACTTAAAATCACACCCGGTACCGACTTATGCTGCATATGGCGGAGTTCCTACCGATGCCGCATATGGCGGTGAACCGCAATATATCGCCACTCCTTTCGGCTGGGTTAAAAATGATGCCGAATATAAAAAATATATGGCACAAAAACAACAAGAAACACCAATCCCAAAAGATGATGAACAACCAAATCGGCAACAAAATCAAAATAATGCATATCTCGATTTTAACGGACGAGAATTACGTTGGCATCAAAACAATGAGGTAACTAATTTATGGAAAGCTATGTCTGGACAACCTAATTATCAATGTAAAGAATATGATAGCTTAAAAGACAAAGGCCCGTTGCCTGAGGGAAAATGGTTGGTAAGACAATCTCAACATCAGAACTTTTATAAAGACCAAAGTAAGTTTGACCAATTCAGAAGTGAATACGGTTTTGGAATTATGGGAAAATGGAGAGGAGGAAAAGATTCTTGGGGTAATAACCGCATTTGGTTGGAACCCGCTCAAGGAACAGATAATAAAGATAGAGCAGGTCTCTCTATTCATGGCGGTAAAGAATATGGCTCTGGTGGGTGTATTGATTTGACTGATAAGATGGATGAATTTACCGATAAATTTAAGAAATATGGGCGAGATATGCTTCTTAATGTAAAATACGATAAAGATTGTTGGTGATTTTTATTGTATTTTAGATAAATGCTCAATATACTTAAAATAAGGTTGACCGAAGGTGCAATTATGAAAAAAATTAAACTCATACCGTTTTATCTATTGTCAATTATAAATTTTTTGGCAAGTGTGTTTGTAGCTACGGACTATCCTAGCACGATGAGTTATGATATGCATTGGGGATATGAAGGTTGTGGTTGGGCATATGAAAATAGGTTTAACTATACCATAATGACATTAACAATATTGCTCATAATAATTGCTCCTTCGGTTTATGCTTGGAAAAAGCGTAAAACAAATCTCAAAAAAGCCTATATAATTCTATCTATTCCGGCTCTTGTTTATTTGGCTAGATATATCTATTTTATTAATTTTTATAATATATAAATCCCGCCATTTTGATGATTATAAATAACTGCAATTAGAGGAATTTTTCTATAACTTTAGGCTAAAACATTATCACCAATTCAAACGGCAGTCTGTAAAACGACAACTTTTTGCGTTGCTGTAGGAATAAGTTTCTTACTTGTGCAACCAACCTTTGCTGTGGCTAACGCCTAGCAAAGATAAGAGAAGGTTCTTTTGTTTCCAAGGCTTTTTTTGAATAAACAAGATAAGGGAGAGGAGGTATCTAAAAAACTCTCCTTTTTACTTGTTTAAATTAAGGTTAAAATATATTTCGTTATTTTATAATATAAACATCTATATTATAGCACTAACTTCTTGGGTAAGGCTGATAAAACTTAAGGCTTTGGCAGCTTTGATATTTATGATAATATTGTTTGAAGAGCAATAAAAGCTTTTTTGTTGGCTTTATTTTTTTATTTTGTTAAACTTAAGGTATGAGGAAGTATGTAGTTTTGATTTTAGTTTTGCTTTTGTGGGGTTGTGTCTCATATTATGAAGGATATGAGCAGAGTATCAGCGAGCCTTATAGTGATTATACCTATTATAATTCACCGCTTAGAATTCGTCCGATGTCGGTTAATGATTGGTATATGATAGATAATCATCCGGAAGATTATTTTAATACTCAAATGTGGTCGGGGATAAGTGATGTTTCCCGTTTTTCAATTCATAGTTTTTTCAGAGCAATGGCAAGATAAAAAAATTTTTTATAAAAAAATGAACCCAAATTTAAAACCTCTCGTTATAAGTTATGTAAGGAGGAAAAACGATGGAAGATATTTCTAGTTTGATAAAGGAAGCCAAGCCATTGTATTTTGCACGCAAAAGACGCAATAATATGATTAAAAGCGTGTTGGCAACTTTGGTGGTGGTTGTCGGAGTGGGTAGCTTTTATCCTAAAGGACAGCAGCAGGTTTATGATTATTATTGGAATAATGACTTGTATGCAATAAGCGATAGTTCGGTTATTGAGGATATGGGTTTGCCGACGGATGAATATGGTTTGTTGATGGTTGGATAAATGAAGAATATTATTGCTGAAAATCAGGGCTTGGTCAGAGCCATTATCAAAAAGCTTACCGGTTCTTATAGTGAAGATATTGAGCAAGAGGTTTATATTAAAACCTGGCGTAATAAGGATAGTTATAAAGAAGAAGGGAAATTTGCAAAATGGATAGGTGTTTTGACGGCAAATGTTTGCAGAGATTATTTTAAGTCAAGTCAGCAGCAGATGGAAGCCAAACAAGTTGCTGGAGATGAGGTTTTGCAAAATATTAGAGTAGGTGGCAACCAAGAAGAAGTTATTGATAGAAAAAGACGACAGAAAATCATTTTGAAAGCAATTGATGAACTGCCAAAAAAAATGCGAGAGGTTATTATTTTGTTTGAGTTTGAAGATATGAGCTGCGAACAAATTGCCAAAAAGACTGGTGTTCCCGAGGGAACAGTTAAGTCAAGGTTGTTTAACGCACGCAAAGTATTAAGTGAAAAATTAAATTTTTTGAGAGGAGAATAAAATGAAAAAGAATTTGTTGAGTTTTGTTTGTGCTTCGGCAATTTTAGCAGGAGCTTGGAATGTTTGTGCTCAGGAAGCAGTGGCTCCTTTACCACCTCCGGGAGGTGATGTTCCGCCGCATCATGAGATGATGAAACGTCCGCCGCATCATGAAAGAATGAAACATGCTCCGCGTCCGGAAAAAATGGAGAAAAATTTGGCCAAAGAATTGGGGTTGACGGCTGAACAAGAAGAACAAGCTCGTAAAATCAGAGAAGACGGTCGTGAAAAAATGAAACCGTTGATGGATGAGATTAAAAAAGTTCATGAAAAAATGAATGAACTTCGTAAAGAAAATATGGAAGAATTTGAAAAGATTTTGACTCCTGAGCAAAAAGATAAGTTTGCCGAGATTAAAAAGAAAATGGAAGAACGTCGTCCACATAAGGGACCAAAGGGACCTAAAGGTCCAAAAGGAGATATTGCTCCAATAGCTCCCGATGCTCCGGATAAAAAATAAACCTTAAATAAATAATTATCGGCCCCGCTCTTTTGAAAAGCGGGGCTGAACATAAGGAGGCTGAAATGAGAATAAAAAGTTTGGCTATAGTCGCCGCTATGGCTGTTGTTTTGGGAATGTGTGAAAATGCCCAAGCTTTTCCCAGGCATCATGGACCGCATCCCTTGCCACCGGTACCAAGACATGTAGTGATTCATCGTAGTGGAGGCGATGCTGCATGGAGTTTTTTTGGGGGAATGGTGGGAGCTGCCGCGGCCGGAGTGTATGTGGCAGCTAATCAACAAAATTATTATCCGATTGAAGAACAGCAATGTTATGTGGTGGTCTCAAAATCAAGTGGAAATATTACCAAAAAATGTGTCTCTACCGGCATAAATGGAGCTGAAGTTATTTATGTTGATTGATGGATAATTTATATAAAATTTAAAGCCCCTTATAAGGGGCTTTTTTACATTTGCATCATTACGGTAATCAAAAAGATTACAATTGGGAGGGCTATAACAACACTGGTCATGGCAACTATTTCTCCGGTAGTTTAAGTTCGTATAATATACTATATTATATTTGATTTTGAGGTGAAGTAAATACCTTTTTATACATAAACAATTTTATACTTTGTTTAGGTATGTGCTTAAAACTTTTTTGATGCTGCCGTCGTCAAAGCGTACTTGCATGTTTCGGCCTTCGGCAGCGATAACTTTGCCGTAACCAAAAGTTTCATGATATACTCTTGTTCCGATTATACCTGCATGAACATGGCTATAATTAGTATGGCTACGGGTATAGCTATAGCGACTGTCACCATCGTAAATTACCTCTTCTTCCTCACTATAATTACTTTTATAACGAGAAAATTTATTATGATTGTAATTATTGTTTCCGGCATAAAAGTTAGTGCATTTATTGCAAATTTCAATATTTGCAGGAGGAAGTTCGTTGATAAATCTTGAGGGAAGATTAGTCTGCCATTGACCATAAACCCGACGATTATGTGCCATTAAAATATAAAGTCGGTGGCGAGCACGAGTGATGGCAACGTAAGCAAGGCGGCGTTCTTCTTCCAGGGCTTGTTGTCCACCTTCATCAAGGCTGCGTTGATGCGGAAACAGGCCTTCTTCCCAGCCGGGGAGAAAGACAACATCAAATTCCAGTCCTTTGGCGGAATGAAGAGTAATTAGCATTACTTTGTTTTCATTGCTTATATCATCTTTATCCATAACTAGGCTTACATGTTCCATGAAATCTGATAAAGTTGGATATTTTTCAGAATCACTCATTACGTTAATAAGTTCTTTTAAGTTCTCTAATCGTCCAGGAGCTTCAACCGATTTGTCCATCTTGAGCATATCAAAATAACCACTGTCTTCTAAGACTTGTTCGGCTAATTCATCAGGGGTGATGGCGTTTAGAGCTTTACGCCATTTGCTAAATTTTTCCATTAGTGAAGAGAGAGCTGTTTTAGCTTTGCCGCTGATGGCTCCTTCAAATAATAATTTTTCAATTGCCATATAAAGCGATATGCCTTGAGATCTGGATTCAGTTTGAAATTTTTCAAGTGATTTGGCACCGATACCTCGGGCAGGTTTGTTGATAATGCGTTCAAGAGCCAAGTCGTCATGTGGTTGAAGAATAACTCTGAAATAAGCCAAAGCATCTCTGATTTCTGCTCGTTCATAAAATTTGAGTCCGCCGATAACCTGATAAGGAATGGCTTCGGAAATGAATTTTTCTTCAAATTCGCGGCTTTGGGCAGCTGTACGAATTAAAACCGCCATATCGGAATAATTATAATTTTGCTTAAGGAGTGAAGATATTTCACCTGCTATATATTGAGCCTCTTCCTCACCGTTATAAGTACTGATAACTTTAATTTTATTATTATCAACTTTTTGGGCAGGAGAGTTTTCAGCAACTTTAAGGGTTTTGCCCAAGCGGCTTTGATTGTGGCTGATGAGACTTGATGCTGCAGCTAAAATGTTGGCGGTTGAACGATAATTGCGTTCAAGGCGGATGATTTTAGCATCTTCAAAATCTTTGTTGAAACGCAAAATATTTTCAATTTCAGCTCCACGCCAAGAATAAATTGATTGATCATCATCGCCGACACAACAGATGTTGCGATATTTTTGGCAGAGCAGGCGAATGAGTAGGTATTGACTAACATTCGTGTCTTGATACTCGTCAACCATGATATATTTGAAACGGGATTGATATTTGTTGCAAATTTCAGAATCTGACATCAGAATTTTTAAGGCAAAAAGAATAATATCGCCAAAGTCAACACAATTAAGTTCAAGCAAGCGTTGTTGGTAAGCTTTATAGATGTTTGTGATAATATTTTCTTTAAAATCGGAACCGATTTTATCAACAGTCAAGCCTTTGTCTTTCCAACGGCTTATTTTATCAAGGACGGCTTGAGGAGGGTATTTTTGAATATCAATGCCTTGGGATTCCATAATTTGTTTTAAAAGGCGTTTTTGATCGTCTTCGCCTAAAATGGTAAAGTTAGGAGTTAGGCCGACGATTTCGGCATGGTTGCGTAAAATTTTGACGCAGATGCTATGAAAAGTGCCAAGCCATACCGAATTAACCACATCGCCGATAATTGCTTCAACCCGCTCTCTCATTTCACGGGCGGCACGGTTAGTGAATGTAACAACCAAGCATTCCCACGGGTTGGCTTTATGCTGAGATAAAATATAAGCCAGACGAGTGGTCAAAACTTTGGTTTTGCCGGTACCGGCTCCGGAAAGAACCAGTAGGGGACCTTCGGTAGTGCGCACAGCTTCTTGTTGCTCAGGGTTTAGCATGTCAAGCCAATCACATCTGGGCATAAGAGCATCTGTATTATTAAAAACGGGAGCGGCAGAGCCATCTGTTAAATCAAATATATCATCCATTGCTAATCTTCTTGTTTTTTTTTCTTTTAAGCAATATATATAATATTATCAGAGATGAAAAGGAGAATTTTTATGCCGCGAACAAGTAAAGGTAAATTTGTTACCGAAGCTTCTAAAGTCTTTCAGGATGCTGATGATTTTTGGCATGCCGGACAATATGATGAAGCCAGACAAAATTATGAAAAAGCCGCTGCTTTATATCATGAAAGAGATGATAGCGAGGGCGAGGCTTTTGCTTTATCAAGATTGGGAGAATTGGAGATTAGTCTTGATGATTTTGACAGAGCTGAAAAAGCTTTGTTGGCGGCGGTTGAGCTTACCAGAGATTTGGATTTTGCTCAAAACACCTATGGTGAAGTTTTAATTAAATTATCAAAGTTAGAAGCTTCTCGCAGGCAATTTTTAAAGGCAGAAAAATATATTCAAAAGGCAAAAGAGGTTCTAGAATCTATAGGTAATCGGGATTTGCTCGGCGATGCTTATGATCAAGAAGCTTATGTGGCTTTGTTGGAAAATGAAGATGAAAAAGCTCTTAAGGCTTATGAAAAGGCTGCAGCCTTATTTGCCGAAGACGGTGTCACCTTAAAAGAAGCGTCAACGTTGAGGGCCATTGCTCGTATTGAAATGAAAAAACGCAATTATGACAGGGCTCATGAAGTGCTGGAACATTGTCGTGATTTGTACAGAGAAAACGGTGATTTGTTGGGAGAGGCTTCAGCGTTATCGGCGATTGGGTGCTTGCGTTATATTATTCGTGATATTGCCAATGCTCGTAAAGCTTTGATGAAGTCGGTGTATCTTTACGGAAAAGTCTCGCATCATTATGCCGAAGCCGAATCTTTGTTATATTTGGCAAGGGTAGAGGCTGTTGATCAGGAACGAGGGGATTTTGAGAGAGCCAAAGCTCATTACAAACGCTCAATAGAGTTGTTTGATTTTATGGGTAATGAAACCATGAAGCATGCAGTTTTGGAGGAATATCACAACTTTTTGAATAGAATTGCCGGATATTAAAAAAGGAAAAGACATGTCAGAAATCAGAAATAAAATTATTGCTTTGAAAAAATTTATGGGTGCCAGCATTATCGGACAAGATGATTTGGTGAACAAATTAATCATTACCTTGTTGGCAGACGGAAACGCTTTGGTTGAGGGAGCTCCGGGGCTTGCCAAAACAAAGGCAATTAAAACTTTGGCATCTTTGATAAAAGCTCAATATAACAGAATTCAGTTTACTCCCGATTTGTTGCCTGCCGATATTACCGGAAGTGATATTTATGTGGCTTCAACCGGGGAGTTTGAGTTCAAAAAAGGACCTATATTTGCTAATTTGGTTTTGGCTGATGAAATTAACCGTGCTCCGGCAAAAGTGCAATCAGCTTTGTTAGAGGCTATGGCTGAGAGACAGGTTAGTGTCGGCGGAAAGACATATAAATTACCTGAACTTTTTATGGTGTTGGCAACTCAAAACCCGATTGAACATGAAGGAACTTATAATTTGCCCGAAGCTCAATTGGATCGTTTCTTGATGTATATTAAAATTGATCAACCGGAGGCTGAAACGGAAAAGAAAATTTTGCGTCTTGGTCGTCAGGAAGTTGCTGACGGAGGAGTTAAAACTGTTCCTGTTTTAGGTGTTGAAGATGTATTGGCTGCTCGTAATGAAGCCTTGCAGGTGCACATGAGTGAAGAAGTTGAGGAATATTTGGTACAATTGATTATGGCAACTCGGCATCCTGAAAAATATGATACCAAGTTAGCAGGTTATGTGATGTTTGGTGCAAGTCCGCGTGCAACTTTAGCTCTGGATCGATGTGCAAAAATCCATGCTTGGATAAGTGGGCGTGATTTTGTTACACCAGATGATATACAAGCGGTGGTATTTGATATCTTACGTCATAGAATTATTTTGACATTTGAGGCTCAAGCAGAAGGAGTTACAACGGATAAAATTATTTCCGCTTTGCTAAAATTGGTACCCCTACCGTAAAATATTTGGGTGAAGTATGAATATTAGAAGTTGGTTTTTTAATAAACATAAAGCTGAAGAAGGAAACGGTCTTTATGCCACAATAGAGGAGTTGATGGCAATGCGTCGTTATGTGATTTATGCTCAAGGTTTAAAAAAAACAAAAACTTATTCAAGGCAAGCCGGAGATATAAAGTCGGCTTTTAAGGGTAGGGGGATGGAACTGGAAGAAATTCGCAGTTATGATTTTGGTGATGATGTGCGAGATATTAACTGGAGAGTTACGGCCAGGAAAGATGCTCCTTATACTAATGTTTATAATGAAGAAAAAGATAGAGAGATTTATGTTTGGCTGGATTTGTCTGCTCCGATGTTGTTTGGTACACAAAAAGAGTTAAAATCAGTTACGGCAGCAAAATTGACGGCTCTTTTGGGTTGGCTTTGTTTGGAAAATAAAGACAGGTTTGGTTGTGTTATTTTTGATGGTAACGAATCGTTATTATTTAAACCCAAAAGCGGAAGGTCCGCATTGTTAGCTGTTTTGAAGAAAATTTCTCAAATCGGTAAAAAAGTTTTAGAAACTCCTAAATCGTTCGAGTCTGAGCTATTGAAATCTTTAAAATTGTTGGAACAAAATGCTAAAAACAGGGCGACAACCTTTGTCTTGAGTGATTTTAATGGATTTAAGGATGATGCTTGGAAGCAGTTGGCTGTTTTTGCCAAAAAAAGTAATTTGTATTTGATGAATATTTATGATGTTTTGGAAGAAAAAGCTCCTCGTTCGGGTGAGTATTTGGCTGAATATGATGGAAAAAGATTGATTGTTGATTCTTCGGCAAAAATTTATAGACATGATTATTTGGCTTATTTTGCCAAAAAAAAGGAAGAAATACGAAATTTTTGCAAACGTTTTGGTTGTAAGGAAATGTCTTTTAGAACTGATTTGGGAATCGTAGATAATTTAAAAATTTAATAGCACAAATCTTGACAAAAAAATGTAATAATGCTAATTTTGACGAGTAATTATTTTGTAACTTTATAATTGGTGAAGAGAAAAATTATGGTCAAATCAAACGATAATACAGCATATAAAAGAGGGCAAGAACTGCTCGATCAAGGAATGTATAAAGAGGCTATTGAACAATTTGATGCAGCAATTGCTGAACAGCCTGATTCTTGGAAATCTATGAATTCAAAAGGATTCGCATATCAAAAACTGAGTCGTTATACCGAAGCGGTTGAGTGTTTTGATAAAGCTTTAGAATTGAATCCTAACTCCGTTGAGGTATTGAATAACAAAGGAGTTACTTTGAGTATGCGTGGATTGTATAAGGATGCAATCCAGTGCTTTAATGAAGCTATAGCATTAGATAAAACATCTTTGGAAGCCTTAAACGGTAAGGCAATCGCTTTACAACATATGTTTGCTTATAAAGAAGCTTTGGATGTTTTGGAAGAGGCAATGAAAATTGATAATAAGCATGCTCAGACTTTGTTAAGCGTAGCTGTTACTTTACAAAAACTAAAACAATATGATCGTGCGATTTCTTTTTTCAAAAAAGTTTTATCCGGTGATAAAAATAATATTAAAGCCTGGAACGGGGTTGGCGTTACTTATCAGTTGATGGGTGATAATAATGCTGCAATAAAGTGTTTTACAAAGATTTTAAATATTGATAACAGAGAAATTCAGGCTTGGATTAGTATAGGATTCGTTTATCAAAAAATGATGAAATTTAATGATGCTCTTAAGTGCTATAAAAAAGCACAAATGATTATCGGTAATCGTTATCATCATAAATTATATGACGGTTTGGCAAGTTGTTTAACCAAATTATCCGAATTTGATCAAGCGATAGAGGTTTATCAACAAATTTTTCAACGTGAAGAGGGTAAGAAAAAATGGGATGCTCAACGCTCAATGAAGTTTGTTAATAAGCTTAAGCGTAAAAAAGCTATAGGGACTTTGCAAAGTTTAGTTCCTCCGACGGAAAGTTCTTCTTCATCAACAGAAACAAAATAATTGCTTAAAGCCGCTTTTATAAAAGCGGCTTTTCATTTGAGTTGAAAATTCGGTCTAGATGATTATTTCAAAGGTGATGAAATTTTTTATAAGGAGGTTTTACTTATGGGAACATTTTTGAAGTATGTTTTTTATTTGGTTTTAATTGTTGTGGTTTATTTGATCGGTCGCGGCATTTATGAAGGTAGTATTACCGAAGATACAACCGTGGGAAGTGTTGCCGAGCAGGTTGATATGGGAAGCAAAGAAATGATGAAAAATGCCGAAAATATGGTCGAAGAAGCAGTTCAGGATTATAAATCAGCACCTAAAAAAGAAATAGGAGAAAATGTTGATTAGTTAAAATTTTGTGTTTAGTAAAATATATTTTCCTCCCATTTGGTTGGGAGGATTTTTTTTGTTGTATTGCTATATCTTATGTTATGCGTCCAAAGGCTTTAATCTATAATTGACATAATAGTTTTATTAGATTAAACTAACAACAGAGGCAGG
>CALXUM010000020.1 GCA_944391685.1 uncultured Alphaproteobacteria bacterium | reverse complement strand
AGCTAACACACAAGCAATGATAGACCAAATAGGAGCGGATGCTTTAGCTGCTACAGCCGCTAATCAGTTTTATGCTCTAGGTGTTGATAAAAATGATGCCAACTTCGGACAAGGTCAATGGTATCTCCCTGCCATCGGTGAGTTGATGGAGATGTATGGAATTGATGCAGGAGAGATAACAGCTGGAGATGGCACGACAGGAGCTAATGGTGATAATAAAGACAAAATTAATTACGCTCTTTCTGCCATAAATAAAATTGATGGAAATGCCACAACTTTATTAGATGGCTCTTATTGGTCTTCATCTTCTACTCTTGCATCATGGTTTATTCATATGACAGATGGTAATCGAAGTCGATGTATGAAGGCTAATGATGGCTTTATAAGATGTTTTCAATATTTAGAAAATAAATTTAATCCTACAGATGTTGCTTCAGCTCCGCAAATTGGTGATGTTATGTATTCAGATTTATCTTATGGCTCAGCTGATGATTATGATGGCAGCAAAACAGCTGTAGGTATTGTCACTTGGGTATCAGAAGATGGTCGGTCAGCTAAAATTATTAATCTTAAAGATTTAAAATTTAGCTCAGAAGATAATGTTGGTAATTTTAATCCAGACAATCCTTATACTGGCTCTCTTCTTTATACTCACCATACAACTAACGCTAAAGAAAATGAAAGAATTAATGCAATCGGAAGTTATAATGAAAACACACTTTTATCGACATTTCAGGAAGCTACAGCAGAAAGTGAAGCTGAAAAAAATACCACAATCTCACAATACACCTCCATCATCTCTCAATATGATTCATTAATCAAAGATGCATCATATAAAGGTGTAAACTTACTGCAAGAACAGGATTTGAAAGTAACCTTTAATGAGGGCAGAACTGCATGGCTTGATGTGATAGGTAAAGATGCTTCATCAGTTGCCCTAGGCTTAACCACCTTAGAATGGAATTCTAAAGAAGATGTTGAAAAATCAATTGAAGAATTAACCAATGCCATAAATCAAATCCGCTCGATGTCATCAGAATTGGGAAGTTATTATAATATTGTCCTTACTCGTCAAGATTTTACCGAGAATTTGATAAATGTTTTGGAAGAAGGGGCAGATAAATTAACTCTAGCCGATATGAACGAAGAAAGTGCTAATATGTTGGCTCTGCAAACCCGCCAACAATTGGCAATCAATTCACTTTCACTTGCCTCTCAAGCTGCACAAGGAATTTTAAAGCTATTCTAATTCGGCAATAATTTTGGCGGCAATATCTTCATAAGCTTTAGTAAATGGACTTTCAGGCTCGGCCATGACAATCGGTGTACCGTTATCAGCATTGCTGCGAATATCTATGTGCAGAGGAATTTCTCCTAAAAAAGGAACTCCGAGTTTTTCTGCCGTTTGCTGAGCTCCGGCATGACCAAAAATATCTGCTCTGGCACCACAATGCGGACAAACATAATAGCTCATGTTTTCGATTACTCCCAAAATAGGAACATTTACACGGCTAAACATATTTACACCTTTGACAGCATCTATCAAAGCAATGTCTTGAGGGGTTGAAACAATAACCGCTCCATCAATATTGAGTTTTTGCGACAGGGTTATTTGTATATCTCCGGTTCCGGGAGGCATATCAATTACCATTATATCTATCTCTCCCCAATTGACTTCGGTTAAAAGTTGTTCAATTGCTCCACAGGCTTTTGCTCCTCGCCAGATAAGCGGTGTGTTACGATCTATTAAAGTACCAATAGACATTGATTTGATACTGGCATAATCAAAAGCTTCAAAAGTTTTGCCGTCATATGAAATCGGGGCTATTCCCTCATAACCAAGCATGGTTGGAATTGAAGGGCCATAGATATCAGCATCAAAGAGAGCAATTTTTTGGCGATGATTGGCTAAAGCTAAAGCCAAATTTACGGCTGTGGTTGATTTGCCTACGCCACCCTTGCCCGATGCAACGGCTATAATTTTCTTAACCCCTTGGACCACCCATTTCCCTTCTTCTTGTTTTAAAGGTAACGTTTTTTTGGCTGCAGTGTAAATAACTGAAACCTTTTGAATGCCGGGTATTTGCTTAATTTCATTTTCAAGATTTGTATTTTTTTCTCTATCTTCAGCAACATTTTGCAAAGTTACAATAACTCTGCCGTTAAAAATGCCGATATTTTCAATTTCTTCAGGGGCAAAATATTTGCCGACAATTGCTTTTATATCTTCTTCCATGGCTTGTGCCTCCTGTTGATAAGCTCATCTGTGATTGTTTTATTGCTATATTTATATTATATATTTAGGCAATGCAATATAAAAAACTGAGAGGACGAAAAATATGGCAAATATTCCGAATCCTTGGGAAGATAATGATAATGATAACCCTTGGAAAGATAATGAAACCCCTAAAGCTAAACGCCCTAAAGTCGTTAAAATGAGTAATGACAATGGTTTTGAATTTAAATGGCAATGGATTGTCGCTGCCATTGTTTTGTTGTGGTTGGCATCCGGATTTTATCAAGTTCAACCTAATGAAGAGGGTGTTGTTTTGCGTTTTGGTGCATATAGCGAAACTACCGATTCCGGATTGCATTATCATTTACCATATCCGATTGAAAAGGTTGAAAAAGTTAATATTACTCAAGAAAGAAGCATTAACTTGGGTGTTACGGAGGCTGTGGCTGACATAAATTCTTTTAACGAAAGCCATATGTTGACCGGTGATGAAAATATTGTTGATATTAACCTAACAATCGTGTGGAGAATCAATGATGCCAGAGATTATTTGTTTAATATGCAAAGTCCTGACCAAACGGTCAGAGTGGCGGCACAATCTGTCTTACGCGAAATTGTAGGTCAATCTCAAATGATGCCGATTATTTCCGGTGATCGCGGCAAGGTGGAAGATGATACCAAAGAAGAACTGCAAAAAGTTCTTGATGAATTCGGTGCCGGAATTACCATTGTGCGTGTTAAATTACAAAAAGCAGACCCTCCGAAACAAGTGGTTGATGCTTTTAATGAGGTGCAACGTGCCAAAGCTGATATGGAACGTTTTAAAAACGAGGCCGAGGCTTATCGTAATGAAATTTTGCCTAAGTCTCGCGGTGAAGCAGCTCAACGCCTGCAAAATGCTGAGGCATATAAGCAAGCTGTGGTTAATAAAGCTCAAGGTGATGCTGAAAGATTTTTGTCGGTTTATGAAGCTTATAAGCAGGGTAAAGATGTTACCATCAAGCGTTTGTATCTGGAAACGATGGAAAATGTTTTAGCAAATTCAAACAAAGTTATTATTGATCCTTCGGCTAAAGGTTCAAACGTGGTACCTTATTTGCCGTTGGATAAATTACAAAACAAACAAGGAGTGCAATAATCATGAATGATAAGATGAAAATATTTTTAAGTGCCGTGGTTGTAGTTCTCTTGTTTGTGGCTGCTAACTCTCTTTATGTGGTTGCACAAACCGAGCAAGCAATTGTTTTGCAATTTGGTGAACCGATGAGAGTGGTTAAAGAACCGGGATTAAAGTTGAAAGTACCGTTTATTCAAAAAGTTGTTTTTTATGATAATCGTTTGCTTAATCTTGACCCTCCAGCTCAAGAAGTGGTTTTGAATGATAAAAAACGTCTTGATGTTGACAGTTTTACACGTTATCGCATTGTTGATCCTTTGCGTTTTTATAAGACTGTTCGCACGGAAATTCAAGCCAGAAGCAAGCTGGAAGAAATTGTTAATTCATCAGTACGTAAAATTTTAGGACGTATTACTTTACAAGAACTTTTATCACAGCAACGGACACAAATTATGTTTGATATCAGTAGTGCTGTCAAAGTCGATGCCGAACAGATTGGAGTTAGTGTTGCTGATGTTAGAATCCGTCGTGCCGATTTACCAATAGAAGTTTTACAGGCAATTAATGCGCGGATGAAGACTGAACGTGAGCGTGACGCTAAAGAATTCAGAGCAACCGGACAACAAGAAGCTCAAACTATCCGAGCTACTGCCGAAAAAGAAAAAACCGTGATTATTGCCGAAGCAGAAAAACAAGCTCAGATTATTCGCGGTCAAGGCGACCAACAAGCCATCGCTATTTGGAACCAAGCTGCAGGTGTTGACCCTAAGTTTTATGCATTTTATCGCTCGCTTGAAGCTTATAAAAATGCTATGGCTAATGGTAACAATACCTCAATGGTGTTGGCTCCAGACAGTGAATTCTTTGAATTTTTCGGTAAAACCGGACGCTAAAGAATGAAGAACCTAAAGAAAATTGTCATATTCTTTTTGTTGGCGGCATTTCCGGCAAAGGCTCAAAATGTTCCGTTTTCTTTTGCTGATTTGGCAGAACAGCTTTTGCCGGTAGTGGTTAATATTTCAACAAGCCATGTTATGCAAGAAAACGAAAATGCAGATGCCTCTTTAGAAATAGGAAGTTCCAACCCGAAGATAAATGATTTTTTTAAGCCGCAAAAACCACAACAGGTTTCTTTAGGGTCTGGCTTCATTATTGATGAAGATGGTTTTATTCTTACCAACAATCATGTAATTGAAGGGGCTAAGGAGATTGTGGTAACGCTAGCAGATGAATCATCTTTTGATGCTGATGTTGTGGGAACTGATGATAAAACCGACTTAGCACTCATAAAAATTGAAGCGGGTAAAAAACTAACTTTTGCAAAGCTTGGAGATTCTGATAAAATTCGTGTAGGAGATTGGATTTTGGCAATCGGTAACCCTTTTGGTTTGGGCGGGAGTGTTACGGCCGGAATAATTTCTGCAAAGTCTAGAGATATTGAAGCCGGAGCTTATGATAACTTTATTCAAACGGATGCATCCATAAATCAAGGAAGCTCTGGAGGTCCCATGTTTAACATGAGCGGAGAAGTTATCGGAATTAACTCTGCCATATTTTCCACTAACGGCGGAAGCATGGGAATTGGTTTTGCCGTGCCAATTAATTTAAGCAAATTTGTTATATCGCAACTTAAGGAAAAAGGTAAAGTAGAAAGGAGCCAAATCGGAATAAAATTTCAGCCGAATACTGCAGATATATCATCAAGCCTGCAACAGAATAAAATTGAGGGTGTTATTGTGACTTCGGTTGATGAAAATTCTGTGGCTCAAAAAGCCGGAATTGAAGCCGGAGACGTTATTGTGAAATTAAACGGGAAAACGATAAATAACCCCAAAGATTTTTCCAGACAAATTGCAGAAACAAAGGTTGGCTCGCAAATAAGTTTGGAAATTTGGAGAAATCAAAAGTTAAAAAATATTGTTTTGAAAACTCAATTGATGCCACAAAATCCTAAAAAGGCACAACAAATTCAGCAAGAATTATTTTTGGAAGAAAACAAACTACCTGTTCATCCCGGATATATTAAAGAGTTGAAAATAACCTTGGAAAATGTATCTCCGGAAATTATGAATAAATATAATCTGTTACCAAACAGTAAAGGAGTGGTGGTGACGAAAGTTGATATGGGAAGTGATGCCGAAGAAAAAGGTGTGCGTGAAGGAGATTTGATTACAGAGCTTGATAAGAAAAATATTTTTGATATTAACGACGTAAAAACTTATGTCAACGAAGCAAAGATGGAAAATAATCGTCCGGTTTTGCTGTTGATTAACAATAATAATATTCCTCATTATGCGGCGGTGAAAATAAAATAAGATGAGCAGGGTTGATTTTTATCATTTGCAAAGCCAGACTTTGGAAAATGTTTTGCCTAAACTTTTGGAAAAGGCTTATGCAACCGGAAAGAGCACGGTGGTCAGAGTGGGAACTGATGAACGTGTGGAGTTTCTTAATGCTTTGCTGTGGACTTATACCGATCAATCTTTTTTGCCGCATGGTTCAAAAAAAGACGGCAATGCCGAATTGCAGCCTATTTGGTTGACAGCAGGAAATGATGTTCCCAATATGGCAAGCCTGTTGTTTTTGGTGGATGGAGCAAAGGCCGAAATTAACGAGTTGGAAAAGTTTAGTCGTGTTTGCAATGTATTTGACGGTAATTCACCAGAGGCACTGAAACAAGCAAGGACTTTTTGGAAAGATATAAAAGCCTCAGGTAATGAGTGCTTTTATTGGAAGCAAGATACTAACGGACGTTGGCAGCAACAAGCTTAAGCTTTGTTATTTTTTGGGGCTACTTTTTCAATATCGCTCGGGAAATTGACATCAAGGAGTTTTTGAGCATTTTTGATTTCAACAACTGTTGTATAATCGGCATGTTCAACCAAAACAGGACGCAGGTTAGCATTTTCTGGAACGATGTCAGCTTTATCATATAAAGCACGGCTCCAAATTATGGGATTTGACTTTATACCTTTATTGGCAAAGACACAAATTTGTTTTTCCTGTTCAGGCCTGAAAGATGCAATTAGTTTATCAATGTCTGAGGCGGTTAAATTTGGCATATCTGCAGGGATGATTATACATCCGTCACAAAAATTGGGAACAGATTTTAGCCCTAGAGATATTGATGTTTTGACACCTGAGCGATACGCAGGATTATAGACGACATTAACATCAATGTTATCAAGATATTCCTGCATATCCTCATCATGATAACCGGTGATGACAAAAACGGGGTTTGCTTGGGATGCCATAGCTGCATTAACCGCTTTCATAAACAATGGCTGCCCATCTTCCATTTCAACCATTAGCTTGTTGCGGCCAGATCGACTGCCTATTCCGGCAGCCAAAACTATTGCAGCTATAGAGGCTTTTTTGCTGTCACTTCCTTGCCCTTTGGCAATGATTAAATTTGCGACATCTTCAGATGATAAGTTTTCTCCTTCTATTAAATAAGGTGAATGTAAGTGTTTAAAATCATCGACCAAAAGTTTTTCACTAAATATGGCTTGTTTGATATAACGATTTATAAAAGAAATATTGGCAGAATCGTAATCATACGGAAGGACAATAATTTTTTTATCCCTCTTAGATGCAATAATTAAACCTGAAACAGAAATTTGCGGAAAATGAGAACAAATATTATCATCTGCGACACTATTTATTGCTCTGGCTATCATACTATGACGATTTGATGAGGAAAGCGGCGGCAATATAAATATAAGGTCATTGTTTGCTTTAATAGCATCTTCCAACTCATCGGCAATGGAATCTGAAGTATAATTAGCATTATATTCACTATTAAACTCTATTCCAAAAGAGGAAAACTCCGTTACAAGTTTTTTTACTACTGATGTGAAATGACGATTTTCATCTTTATCATCTTGAAGTCTTGAATATAATAAAGCTGCTTTTTGAGCATTAATCGGTTTAATTTGCAAAAGCTCCGTGTTACCTGAAAGCTTGAAAATTATGCTGTCTACATCTTCCTGTGTCATTAAAGGAGACATTATTTCAAGTTTGGCGATAATCTCTTCATTGGTAGCTTTATGATATGGAGTTATGGTATTTAAGATTACATCAGGATGCATGCGGTTGAATTTATCTATACGATCTTCATTGCTGATAAAAATACCATCTTCAGCAGCGGCAATAACACATTCGCCTTTATCATTAGCCACAAAAGAAGTTCCTTTGCCACATAGTTTTGCGGCTATAATACCGGCTGCGGTTTGGGCACTGATATCACCTTCTTCGGCAACAACTCCGGCAATACGACGGATGTGATACATTTTAAAAATGATAACATCTTCTTTATTTAGGCTATACCCCTTAGGATATAAACGACCGCCTAGTTGAATATCTGACAGCAGGCGAACATTGTCAGCGGCATTAATATCAAACTCATCATATTTCATATGCAAAAATCCTAAATTCTTATTTATGGATATACTATTGTAATAAGTTTAACAAATATAAAAAAAAGAGGAAGTATTTTTTACTTCCTCTTAAAAAGTATAGCGGCCAACGACTCGGTATCCTTCAAGGACGCGGACGTAAACAGCCAATTTTGTTACATCGATAATTACCTTTTGTCTTTTACCTCTGGTTTGGGCCCAGTAAGTGTAATTTCGATATATTTCTTTGTTAATCTTCCTATCTAATACAAACTCCCCGTTTTCATAGAGGTAAACGTAAACGTATAACTCCTTATTCAAGATACGCATTGTTCCAAGCTCTAGATTGAAAGTGTAGTCAAGATAATCAGATTGTTGGACATAAGCTCCGGAATTCCTATCCCGATAGCTTTTCAGCCTTGTTGAAGCAACTCTCCTTTGAGCCTCATATTTATTATCAGCCGGTATCCAGCGGTTGCTCATGTAGTATAAATTTCTGTTAACCGCACAAGAGCTAAGCAGAAACATGAGCATGATAATAACCCCTCCGCTCAGGAATTTTTCTTTTGTTTTCATATCCCTTTTTTATTATTGTTTCTAATATCAGCGATACAAATGCAAAAAATGCACAGAATGACATCAAGCCGACATAATCCCACTCACTTAAGAGTTCATACATTAATGAAGCGTATCTTTCCTTAATGTATGATGAGCATGTCAGATCTAGAATCTGTTGTTTGTCGTACTCAGTAGGCTTGTTAGGATTAGTGGGAAATATATATTGGACAGGAATAGAACCGCCTTTCCAACTGAAATAATACTTCCCTCCACTGTGCAAATGCACATAAGTTGCCATTTCTGTTTTGATGCGAGAGATTTTTTGGTAGCGTTTGTATTGGAGGAATCCAAACAGCAACGCTAAGCCAAAGAAGAGGAACATAATCTTCTTCATTTCCTTTTTTGGAATTTAATAAATACATAATTATTTTGAACAATTTTAATATAGCTTTTTTTTGTAATTTTGTCTATATATAAAAAATAAAAAAATAACAAATGAGGTATGGATAGATGAATGAATATTCTAATGAAGATATTAAGGCGATGAAAGAAGCAATTAAGATGTCTGCATATTCGCTTGATGAAAAAAATTCCCTTTTGGGAGGACCTTTCGGTGCAGCGATATATAAAGACGGAAAGCTGATTGCCAAAGGGTGTAACCATGTGTTGGCAAATAATGATCCTTCGGCACATGCTGAGGTTTATACTATTCGTGAAGCATGCAAAAACCTTAAAACCTGGAATTTGGAAGGTTGCGTGCTATATACTAGCTGTGAGCCCTGTCCGATGTGTTTGATGACGGCCAAATGGGCCAATATCAGCAAAATTTACTTTGCCGCAACCAGGAAAGATGCTGCAGATATAGATTTTAAGGATGATGAATTGTATAATTTATTGAAAGATGGAAGCTATGGAATTCAAATTACGGAATGTCATAGTGATGCCGTGAAAATTATGCAAGATTGGTTCAAGAAATTTAAAAATTGCGGAATGTATTAATAAAGAAAACAAAAAAGAGGGAGTAAAAACTCCCTCTTTTTTAACTTCAAAAAACGATTAACGTTTAGAGAATTGGTAAGAACGACGAGCTTTTGCACGACCGTATTTCTTACGTTCAACTGTTCTGTCATCACGGGTCAGGAAGCCGGCTTTCTTCAAAACAGCACGCAATTCTGGCTCATATTCGTTAAGAGCTTTAGAAATGCCGTGTTTAATAGCACCGGCCTGACCGGATAATCCACCACCTTTTACTGTGCAGACGACGTCAAACTCGTTAACGCGGTTAGCTACTTCAAATGGTTGGTTGATAATCATTTTCAATACCGGACGAGCAAAATACTGATCCAGTGTCTTTTCATTAATAGTGATATTGCCTTTACCTGGTTTAATCCATACACGGGCAACAGCGTCTTTTCTTTTGCCGGTTGCATAAGAACGACCGAATTTGTCGCGTTTTGCTTTGCGAACAACGGCTTCTCCGGCTGCAGCTTCAGCTTTGGCAGAGGCTGCTTTTATATCCTTCAAAGATTCAATTTTTTCAGCCATTGTTATTTGCTCCTCTTATTCTTGGGGTTTCTGGAAGCAATATCCAGAACTTCAGGGTTTTGAGCGGTATGCGGATGATTTTCTCCGGCATATACTTTCAATTTGGTCATTTGCTGACGACCCATCGGGTTGCGTGAAATCATACGCTCAACAGCTTTAACAATGACTCTTTCCGGAAACTGTCCGGCCAAAATTTTGGCTGGTGTTGTTTCTTTAATACCGCCAATGTAGCCGGTATGTTTGTAGTATTTTTTATGAGTCAATTTTTTGCCGGTTAATTTTACTTTGTCGGCATTGATGACAATGACATAGTCGCCGCAATCAAGGTTTGGAACATAATTAGGTTTATGTTTGCCACGCAAAATTTTAGATATTTCTGCAGACAAACGACCTAATACAACGCCTTGAGCATCAACGACATACCATTTTCTCTCAATATCTGAGGGTTTTGTTGCATAGGTATTCATGTTTTCTCTCTTCATAAAAGATGGTTATTAAATTCGTTGCCAATATACATTAAAAAAACGTATTGTCAACAACAAAATTATATTGTTTTTCAATGCGTTATCTAGCGGTAAAATATTACCTCTACCTAACTATTTGTTTTTGCTTAAATTAATATAAAATTAGAAAACTATGACGCAAGATTTTTCAATTCATAAAGCTTTTCTAATGCTTCTTTGGGACTCAGATCATCAGGATTAAGCTCTTTCAACGCCTCTAAAACAGGTGATGAAGCCGGTTGTCTTTCTTCTTTTTCTCTCAAAACAGCAAAGAGCGGCAAATCATCTGCCAAATCGTGCATGGAATTACCTTTGCCGTTTTTCTCCAAATGTTCCAGAACTTGTTCAGAGCGTTTTATTACGGCTTTAGGTAAGCCGGCAAGTTTGGCAACATGAATACCATAGCTGCGATCTGCCGCACCGTCAATAACCTCATGCAAGAAGATTACCTCGTCATTAAACTCTTTTATCTTCATGCAATGAAGGCTCATATTAGGTAACTTTGAGGTTAACGCCGTTAGTTCATGATAATGGGTAGCAAATAAGGTACGACATTTATTAACATCATGCAGATGCTCAATAACGGCCCATGCAATTGACAATCCGTCAAAAGTAGCGGTGCCGCGACCTATCTCATCTAATATGACAAAAGAACGCTCATCTGCCTGATTTAAAATGCCTGCCGTTTCAACCATCTCTACCATAAAAGTTGATCGGCCTCTGGCTAAGTCATCTGAGGCTCCTACTCTGGAAAAAATCTTATCTATAATACCAATATGAGCAAAAGAACACGGAACATATGAACCCATTTGAGCCATAATGGCTATAATGGCATTTTGTCTTAAAAATGTTGATTTACCAGCCATATTGGGTCCAGTAAGCAGCCACAAACGTCCATGTTCTTCATTTAAATTGCAATCATTACCTACAAAACTACCTGTATTTTCTTTTTGGATTGATTGTTCAACTACCGGATGACGACCGTCTTTTATCTCAAAAGCTAAGCTGTCATCTATTTGCGGACGGCAATAATTTTTTTCAACTGCCAAATCAGCCAAAGAAGAGGCCACATCAAGCTCAGCAAAGGCTTTTGATGTCTTTAATATGTCACTGGAATATACTTTAATTTGCAAAACCAAATTTTCAAAAATTTCCAACTCCATTGCCAAAGCTTTTTCAGCCGCACCGCGGATCTTATCCTCCAATTCACTCAGCTCAACCGTAGTGAAACGACAAGCATTCAAAACGGACTGACGGTGAATATAATTTTTATTTTCCAACATGGTGGTGGCAAATTTGGAAGGAACTTCTATGAAATAGCCAATAACATTATTAAACTTGATTTTAAGATTTGATATTCCCGTATCTTCGGCGTATTTAGCCTGTAAATCAACAATCATTTTATGGCTGTCTGTTTTTAGGCTCTTTACACAATCCAATTCTGCAGAATAGCCTTGGCGAATGAAGCCACCATCACGTGCAAGTAAAGGCAAATCATCTGCCAAAGCTTCATCTAAGTCAGATACCAATCCAGAATGTTCTCCTAAATTAGCGGCAACTTCTTTGATAACATCCGGTAACCGATCGATGCCGGAACTTTCCGCACCGAATCCATGTAAAATATTACGAATTTTAGGGACCACAGCAAGAGCTGTTTTTATATTGGCCAAATCTCTGGGACCTCCTCGTCCCAAGCTTAACCTTGAAACGGCTCGTTCCATATCAGGACATGATTTTAAAACCTGACGAATGTCTTCCCTTATATGCAGAAAATCAACAAAAAAGCCCACCATATCCAAACGATTATTAATGGCAGTTACATCTTTTAAGGGATTGGCGACTCTTGAACACAGCAGCCTTCCGCCAACACCTGTAACCGTACGGTCAATCACGCTCAGCAATGAAGAGTTTTTATCGCCTCCCAATGAATCAACCAATTCAAGCGAACGCCTGGTAGCCCCATCAATTTCCATTATCTGGCTTTCAGTTACTTTTTGCGGATGAGAAATAAGCGGAATTTTCCCCTTTTGTGTTGTTTCTACATAATCGAGCAAAACTCCTGCCGCCGTAATTTCCGCTCGACTGAAATTTCCAAAAGCATCCAAGCTGTTAACTTTGAACATTTCTTCCAGACGCTTACGTGAATTTTCACTGTTAAATCTGGCTTGTGGCAAAACAGATAATTGATCATGCCAATCATTTAAGACATGAAAAATTTGTTGATTTTGCAAATACGAATCTGAAACAATGGTTTCAACCGGATTCAGACGAGATAAGATTCCATTTAGGACAACAGCTTCATCTTTTGATTTTAAGCTTACTTCCTGCAAATAAAAATCCCCGGTTGAGATATCTAGCCATGATAATCCCAAGTTATCACCTTGTTTGGCAATGGAGAGCAGAAAATTGTTTTTCTTAGAATCAAGTAACGGCTCCTCTGTTAACGTTCCTGCCGTTACAAGACGGATAACCTCTCTTTTAACAACGGCTTTGTACCCTCTTTTCTTTGCTTCTTTGGGGTCTTCGACTTGTTCACAAATGGCAACCTTATAACCCTGTCTGATAAGTTTGGCCAGATAACTCTCATAAGCATGAAACGGAACTCCACACATCGGGATATCTTGATTGTTTAATTTGCCGCGTTTGGTTAAGGCAATATCAAGAGCTTTTGAAGCTTTTATGGCATCATCCATAAAAAGTTCATAAAAATCACCCATGCGATAAAACAAAAGATAATCTTGATGCTCTTTCTTGATTTGCAGATACTGCGACATCATGGGGGTCATATTAGTATTATTTTCAGAAATTTCAGACATTTTCTCTCAAAAATTTAAGGTTTTTAAACTTGTTATATAATAATATATTTAAAAATCTAGTCTAGGGTATTTTTTGAAATATAGGACAAATAAAATGTTTGATCGTGCCAGAAAAGCTTTAGGAATTGAAAAAAACTCCAATTTTGCCGAAAAAGTTTTGCTTTTGAGCTTTCCAACCGCTTTAGTGTTCTTGATATTGGCGGCTTTTAAGTTGGTTGATCCCTTACTGGCTATTATATCACTCGGAGCGGTAGTAATGTTTAATATTGCATTTTTATTTCCGCTTACCTTTGAACTGCAACAAATTAAAAAATATATTTCTTCTCTATCAAAGGGTGAGAAAATTGAAGAAATTGAGATGAAACTATCTGAAAAAGAAGCTCAAGAACTTGTTGAAGCTGTTAATGCCATGCATAGTTTTTGGGCTCAAAAAGCTGATATGCTCGAAGCTCAAACAATATCAGATACTGCCGTTTTAGATAGTTTACCAGATCCTATTATGATGATTGATCGTTCGGGAAATATTTTGGGGGCTAACTTATCAGCCAGAAATTCTTTTGGCAAAAATATTACCGACAAGAATATTGATAAAATTTTTAACTCAAATAATTTTATTAATGCCGTAAACAGAATTTTAAAAAAAGAAACCCAATCTGAAAACTTGATCTTTTATGTTGATAAACCCATAAATCAAAAACTTTATGCCCATATAAAGCAACTACCGTGGCTTTCAAAGGGTAAAGCTGTTGCCGTTATTTCAATTTATGATATGACTAAATCGATGAAAATCGAAAAAATGCAATCAGACTTTGTGGCTAATGCCAGTCATGAGTTAAGAACTCCTTTATCTATTATTTCCGGATTTATTGAAACCCTACAAACAACAGCTAAAGATGACGATAAAGCCAGAGAAAAATTTTTACAAATTATGGCTGAACAGGCCGAATATATGTCAGCATTGATCGAAAATTTACTTTCCCTTTCCAAAATTGAAATGAATCAGGATACAAAACCTGAGGGAGAAACCGATGTCTTAGATATTGCAGAAGAGGTAAGCGAAGCTTTAGCTCAAAAGGCTCAAAGCAGAAATATGAAAATTTGTATATTTAGTGATGATAATTTACCAATAATTACTGCAGAACCGTCACAAATAAAACAGTTAATCCAAAATTTAACCGACAATGCAATTAAATATGGTTTGGCAGAAACCGATGTTACCATCAGAATAAAAAATGTGGAAAAAATGCCTACATCAAAAAGTTTTAAAACAGCTAGCGGTCCTGCTGTGGCAATATCGGTTAACAATAAAGGCCCTAAAATAAACCCTGAAAATTTGGCACGGTTAACAGAAAGATTTTATCGTATGCAGGAACACAAAGACTTGAATATAAAAGGAACAGGATTAGGTTTAGCAATAGCAAAACATATTATTATCCGCCACAGAGGAAATTTGACTGTTAACTCTAACGGATATAACGGTACGACATTTACTATTTATTTGCCAATCTCGCAGGAGGATTAAAAATGAAATTAGAAGTTATCGGAGCAAACTCTGCTTTTGCTAAGGAGGGAACAAATTCTTCTCTTTTGTTGTATTTAGATGATAATAATGCCGTTTTGCTTGATTGTGGATATAATGTTTTTGCCAAGTTATTAGAAAAAAATATTATTGCTAAAATAAAAACCGTGTTACTAACTCACACACATCAAGATCACTGTGGCTCTGCCATAACACTTTTGGAATATCGTAAAGCTTTTTTAGGCGAAGCAACTGCTATCGGTGGAGTATCCTGGCAAAAACTTTTAGATATTTCTGAAGGGGCTGATTACAGCCAACTAATTAAAATACCTGAGATACAAATAGAAACCATGGATGTTCCTCATGCTAAAGAAATGGAGTGCAAAGCTATTTTGGTGGAAGATAAAGTTTTTTATAGCGGAGATTGTGCCATATCTTTATTAAACACCGAATTAGCTAAAAAAGCACAAATTATTATTCATGATGCAGCCCTATCAACTAATCCAAATCATGTATCTGTTAAAGATTTGGCAATTGCTCCAGATGAAGTTAAAGCCAAAACTTTTTTGACGCATTATCTGCCTGAAAGATTTGAAGAAATGAAAACTGCTGCTCAAAAATACGGTTTTGGCGGAGTATTAAAAAGCGGAGATATATTCAGGATAATTTAACTGGCCTTGAGCATAGAATCTAATAATACGGCGACGCATTTTGCTCTTAGCCAGACATGGAATGAATTTTTCCAGTTTTAAAAACGTCCAAGAATGAGGATTACGATAGCTCTTCATGTCTATATATTTGAGCTGTTTTTTTCCGTTATGATGTAAAATTACAAAATTTTTATAATTAAAATCAAAAAAGAAAATATTGTTCTGCAATAACAAAGTAAAAAATTGACGAAGCTGAGCTAAGATGTCTGTATCAATTAATCTGTTTTGTTGGTAGTAAAGTAAATTTTTAGCATATTTACCATCATCATCACGCAAAAGTTCACATATTACTCCCTGCCCCTTATCTGTATCAATTAATTTTGTATCATGCCACACTAAATAATTGCCTAACTTATCTTTAAGTTCTTGATAGGCTTTAATTTCATAATTTGATTCTATATTTCTTCTTGACGCTATCAGAGGAACTTTTATACATTTATTTTTGTCATAAGGATGAGCATAGCAAGCCCTGCTTTCCCCTTTGTTAATCAGCTCTTTCAACAGCAGCATTTTCAGATGCTCCCCTTTTGAAAAAATGCATAAACACAACCGGTTTAATATTAGTTTCTTTAAAAATTTCTTTGCGAATTTTGGCACTAATATAATCTTTTATTTGCGGTATTTTATAATTATGCTTGATTACAGCTTCCGGAATATCTTGCTTCATTTGCTCAATAATTTTATCTCTAAGAGCAATGAATGCTTGTTCTTCCAAAATATCTATAGAGCTTATTTGCAGGTCCTCAAGATGCCAGAATTCATCAAAAACTACACTGATAAATAAGCTACAATTATAAGCTATGCGACGACGATTTTTAATTAGCTGTGAATTCAGATTTGTAAGTTGGTTTCTATCTACCCCCAAAACCGCATTGGGAATTTCTCCTACAATGTCTGCATTATTATCTTTAATAAGAACGACTTCGCCGTTACGAGCAATGACAACTTTTTTTACCCCGTTTTCAAGAGCAAATCTTTTTTGATGACGTATATTTCTCTTATCACCATGGACAGGAATAACAATTTCAGGCTTGAGAAGATTATACATTTGTTTAATTTCATCTGTTCCGGCATGGCCAGACGTGTGGACCAAATATTCTTCACTGGAGACAACATTTACTCCGGCATCACGCAGTTTTTCTTGCATACGTTCTATTTTTTCTTCATTACCTGGAATAATCTTAGATGAAAATATTATGGTATCACCTTTACCAAGTTTGATGTCTTTATTCTCTCCGTTAACAATTCTGGTCAGACCACTGCGATAATTTCCCTGAGAACCGGCACAAATATAAAGCATTTTATCTAACGGAATATCCATTGCCTGTTTGGCCTCAACATATTTAGGGCAATTTTCTAAATAGCCGCATTCTTTGGCAATATTTAAATTCTGAATCAAACTCATACCGGCAATGACAGGTGTTCTTCCCGCAGCTTCAGCTGCCAACATCAGGCTTTCCATTCGCATAATATTAGAAGCAAAACAGGTGGCAACAACAGTATTTTCAAATTGAGGAACAAGTTCAAGCAAGCTTTTTCTGATTTCCATTTCTGATGGTTCTGATTGTGCGTGTGCCATGTTGGTGGAATCACCGACGTATAGTTTAACCCCTTCTTTTGCTACACGTTCAAAAGCCGATTTGGCAAAAGGCAACATATCCATACTACCGTCATCAAAACGCCAATCAGTAGCATGAACAATGTTTCCATAACGAGTGCGAATGATTAGCCCCGAATTTTGCGGCGTAGAATGAACCAAACTTGCAAACTCGACCTCAAAATTTGATAATTTTATAATGGGGTTTTCTGTTGCTGAATGGAGCTCAACCAACTCACTTAATTTGTATTCCGCCAAGCGATTACGTATGTGTCCCAGTGTAAAATCCATGGCATATACCGGACATTGCAGTAAAGGCCATACATGAGCAATTGCTCCAAAGTGGTCTTCATGAGCATGAGTTATGAATAATCCTTCTATACAATCTTGGTAATCTTGCAAAAAAGAGGCATCTGCTAAGCCAAGCTCTATTCCAGGGTAATCATCATTTAAGAAACCATAGCCACAATCAACAACAATAATTTTGCCGTCAACGATGTAGGCATACATATTAAATCCTACTTCTTCGGCTCCGCCCAAGGCTACAAAATATATTCCTTCTTTATTAAAAACTATTGGTTTATTTTCTTTTTCTTCACTCATCAAAATTTACTCTTCTTTTTTATAAAAAATATCTCCGGCATATATTTTAATTATTTTTCCTTCTTGCTCTAATAAAAGAACTCCGTTATCATCAACCCCTTTAAAAATACCGGTTTTACTTTCATGTTCAAGATTAGCGGTAATCTCTTCATTTAGGCCTTTGGTATGTTGCAGCCAAATATCTCTGATGGCCTGGAAACCTTTTTTTTGCCAAAGACTGAAATTATTATCAAACTTTTTTAAGTAGATTTTTAAAAACTCCGTAATGTCGGTTTTTATATTAAAATCTTTAAGAGAAGCTGCTTTATATATTGTATCTTTTCCAAAATCAGGAGAAGATTGAATATTTATGCCGGTGCCGGCGATTATATATCCGTTTGCAGCTTTTTCAAGCAAAATTCCGGAAATTTTGCATCCTTCAACCAAAACATCGTTTGGCCATTTGAGTTTTACATCTGAATTTGGTGAAATATCTTTAATCGTTTCAAGCACACTAAGTGATACCATAAAAACTATATCACCGATAAATTTTAAATCTAAAGGGATTGCTTGGGTCATAAATAAATTGCCGTCTAATCCTATCCAGCTTCGCCCTCTCCTCCCTCTGCCTTTAGTTTGACGAACGGCAGTTACTACAAACTTTTCTGCCGGAGGTTCAAGGCAAAGCTCCAAAGCTTTATCATTAGTGCTGGAAAGTTCATCAAAACTAAGCCATAACCATTCATCTATCATTTTCATCCAAATACTCCGTTTAAAATTATTTCGGCATCGTTTAGCCAATACCCCGGATTAAGTATAGATAAAAAGACCAATATAAGGTTGAAAAACAAACATGTATATATAGCTTTACCCGTTCGATCAAATTTTTGTTTTGGGCTTTCAAAATATATGGTTTTGATAACCTGAACATAGGCATTAGCCATAAACAACATACAAAAAGTTAAAATTATTATACTGCTCCATTGATCTTGAATAATTAAATTATTAAAGACAGAAAGACGCCCTAAAAATCCTAACAATGGTGGTATTCCCATAAGCGATGTCATTAATATTAACAGTGCAGAAGAAAGGTAAGGTTTAGATGATGACATACCGTTTAGTTCTTCTAAGCTATCAGTATAATCCCCTCTTAATTTTATACCTAAAAAAATTGTATAAACTCCTAACATTGATAATACATAAATAACCGTAAATGCAAAAGAGCCTGAAATTGAACCATGACTAAAACTTATCAGCCCCAAAAGCATGAAGCCAAGATTATATACAGAACTGAAAGCAAAAAGATCTCTTAATCTTTTTTGTGAATTAGCAGAAACGGAGCCTATAATTATTGAAAAAAGAGCAAACGAAAGTAAAAAAGGTCTTAAAATATCTTCTAAGGGAGAAAAAACTCCAAATACTAAACTTATAAGACATGAAAGATATACAAACGGAGGAATAACTGTTAAAAAGCCGGCTACCGGCAGAATTGAAACGCTTATTATGCCTACAAAACAAAAATGAAACGGGGCTGCCGCCATCATAAATAGTAATGATGCTAATATAAAAAATATTGCCATTATTATTTGTGATGACAGAGGATTATTATGTATAAGAAAATTCTTTATGGCAAAATATTCTAAACTTCCTGTTTGTTTCCATAAAATAAAAATACCGCACCATAAAATTATGCAAAAAAGTCCAGCAAAAACAATGTATTTTCGTGAAGCTGCAATAGTTTCTTCAGCAGAAAGGAACAAATGGAAAATAAGCCACGTTAAGATACAAAGGCATGGTATAATTATTGCCGGAACCATAAGACTTTGAGATGACAATAAAATTGAAAACAACAACAGAAAAAGCATCCCTAAAGAATAATAGGCATATGAAGATCTGTTTTTGCTTAAAAAATATTTTGAAGATAAATAAAACCATACAAAAGCTATCAAATATATTGTTATTTTGAATAGTACCGTATACGACGTATTTTGCCAAATATCAGGGAAAACGCTTTTATTATAAAATATTATGGAAAAAAACATCGAAACAAAAATAAAATATTTTCCCAAGGTGAAGAATGTTTTTGCCGTCTTTTCTTCACGATAAACGTTTACAAAAGCTGCTACAATCAAGTATGCCAACATTGATAATTCTGGAATTAAAATAAGCCATTTTTGCAGCATCTGTTTCTCCTACTCATCAATTACAAACCACAACGGTTTTACAAAAGACATTAGCAAAATAAATATAATGAATAACATTAAAGCAAACATTCCTTTGGAAATATCATCATCTTTACTTAAGCTGCATTCTTTATTATCAAGTTTAAGTCGGAAAACCTCTTGCAAAAGAGCAACTCCTACAAGAGCTAGTGAAAAGATTATCAATATTCCCATTTTGAGATTTGATGATAGTAGTTTGGAAACAATCAAAAAGTTATTAACAAACATTGATGATAAAGGTAGTCCTACAGCTGCAAGGACTAAGAATGAATAGCAATAAGACAATCTTCTGGCATGGCACAAAAAACCTTGTGAGCTTGCGGAATTTTCTTGCTCTTTATGATAAATATAACTTGAAAGAACTTCTAATGATGCAACAATAATCAAAAAAGCAAACATTGAAAACCCAACATTTAGGAAGACAGCCTTATCTGCCGTAAATATTCCAAGCAAATACATTATATAATAGACTGTCGTATAGGCAAAAATTTTATATTGAACATCTCTGTTAATAAATCCTATCAGCGAAATAAACAACATCGTAATAACGCCGATTATATTGCCCCACATAATATACTCGGCAATAAAATCAGGAATATGCGGTGGCAAAAAGCGAATAAATCCATACAAACCTGTCAACGGTATCAAACAAGTTATCGAAAATGCCAAAGGATTTCTTATGCCAGAATTAATTGACGATATCCAATAATGAAAAGGCCAAATCGGGATACGAAATAAAAATGATAAGCATATTGCACTCCAAACATAAAAGCCTATTTTACCTTTTAGAGGAAGAGAGCTTACCTTCTCTAAGGAAACATTGCCGTAATAATGATAGATAGCCATTGTGGCAATGAATAGAATAAGAGCACCTATAAAATTATATAAAAAGAATCTGGAAACAGCACCTTGTTTTTTTACCTCTCCAAAAATACCGATAATCATGAAATGAGGTATTAGCATTGCTTCAAAAAATATGTAAAAAGAAAATATATCGGCCGAAATAAAGAAACCGGTAGATATGCTTAAAAACAACAAGGTATAAACCATTAATGCTTTTTGATTATTGGTATTGTTTTTTACTCCGGATAATGCTATCAAAACCGCTATATGAACACCTAAAATAAGAAGTAGGGAAAAAGGATCAACTCCAAAAATAATATTAATTTCAGGTGTATTTAACCAATTAAATTTTTCTATTAATTGTAAACTATGATTATCCTCATCCAAAATCATAAAAATTCGCCATATCATTATGATATTGGCAATAATAGTAAATACGCAGACATTAAACGCATTCCTGCCGGAAACGGCTGCGTCATCATCTTTGGAAGTTAAAACAAAAAAGGTTCCCAAAAACGGAATTGCAACAATTAAAGATAAAATTGCAAAAGCACTATTCATGAACGTATCTCCCCAAAGCAATTATCAAAATTGCTGTACCGACTAGAGTCATCAGAAAATAATTTAACCATGTTGCTTCCTGAAGCTTGTGAAGTTTTACAATAAGAAATGATGATATTTTGGAAATCGAACCTATAATACTTCTTTCAATGACAACAAAATCAACCGCTATCCACAAAATTCTTCCTAAAAGACGTAAGGGAGACAATATAATCAAATGATAAAGCTCATAAATCCAATCACCTTCCTGAATTAACTCATTGTCGGCAAATTTTTTGCTTAGAAAACCAGGCCATACCAACATCAAGATTAAAGATATACCCCATCCAACATAAACAAATGAGTTTAATGTAAAGTTTAGATAAATTTCTAAAAGAATCATAATAAAAAGAGGAAAGCAATACAAAAAACCTGCATTATGAAGCAGAGCAGAAACTTTTTCATCCGCCATATCTTTACCAAAATAAATCCCGTTAAAGATGGTTGCAAGCAAAAATAAAGATAAACAAATATACTCGTTTACTCCCACGCCTTCAAAAGAAGAGAGTGAAAGGCAAAAACTTAAAGATGCAAGTATTGAAAGGAATAAAGTAAATTTAATTTTTTTGGCAAATGCACCCATCTGAGAAACATAAACTTCATTTGAAGCCGAAACGCATATCATAAGAAAACATACATTTAGTAAAAATAATGGTAAAAGCAAATTTAGAACCCCAGAATAAAGACGAGAAGCATCTTCATTAACAAAAAGCAGTAAGAACGTCCAAAATGCCATATTAAAATATTGGGTTTTAGCTTTTATATTATCAGCCATAAGGGTCCCAATTATTGCCCACAAAAACGAAACCGATAATATAACAGTCCAAATTATTTGCTCATAGGATATCATATTTATAAGCGGGTAAAGTTTTGACAATATGAATAAAGATGATAACGGAGCAGAAAATAAAGATAAAACAATAACCCTGTTAAAACTTATATCCTGGAAAGCCAGAAGTTGATTTTGAAAAGGGAAAACAGCTGCCTTGGCAAAAATTGCCCCAATAATCAGACAAGAAACTAGTGCTTTATGCTGACCAGTATCTACATAAGTTGGTAAATTTTCCAGTTCAATAATTCCTGTCTCTCCGTAAATTATTGCTAAAGCAGTAAAAATTGCCATTTCAGAAAAAATATTATAAAAAATAAACTTTCCTCTGGAAGCAACATCATTCACCATATAAAAACTCAAAACGGCAAAAGCACAACTACCAAACATAAGCTGAATGAAATCTCTGGCTGAGATTAGTACAATAAGGGCTGAAAAGACAAGCAACAATAACGTATTTATATTAAGAGAATGATTCTCTTCTTTATAAATAATATTAAGATAAATAAGACCCAAAAGTACTCCGAGCAAACTGAAGATGACTTTTTCTACCCGAAGAGATGAGGAAAGATAAAAGTGTACATTCAAAAACTCTTTGGGAAGCCATGAATAAGCATAGAAACCACTTTGTTCAATTTCTAAAGCTGTCCATAAATTATACATAAAGAATGATGCAACCAACAACAAGACAACCGACCAAGTACGCCTGCGACGACCATGGACAATTAAAAAAGAGCCCATAGCAATTATTAAAAGAGCAAAAAAGAGTTGTTGTATCATTTAAAATACCTAATATTATTGCTGTTGCCAATATAACAAAAAATAAGGGCTTTTAAAGCCCTTATTGATATAATTAAATACTTTATGTGTAAAACTTAACTTAAAACAGCTTTTAGATCACGAATAATTCTAACCGGAACCGTATATTCTCTGGCTACCTCGTCTCCATCAATTTCTGCTACCAATATTTCATCAACAGTCTTAAGAGGTGTGCGGGCTTTTTCATCAATTCCACGCAAAAATACCGAACTTTCACGACTCCGATACAATAACGCAGTTGCTCCGCCGTCATATACAAAACGCGGATTTTCAGGACCGCCTTTTCTTTGTGAGATAATTATCAATATTTCACCGGCGGCATTTTGCAAAATTTCATAAGTACTTTCTGTACTTGCGGTGTTTCCATTACCTTGAGCCATGATAACCTCTAAAATATTATTAATAGCCTAATTTGTTGTTATGTTAACATCAAATTATTAACAAATATACTACAAAATTTATTTTTTTTACTTTTTTTATTTTTTTAGTTGACTTAAGTTTTTTTATCTTCTATACATACCTTCGTTATTTTAGTGAGGGCTCGTAGCTCAGTCGGTAGAGCATTTGACTTTTAATCAAAGGGTCGGCGGTTCGAACCCGCCCGAGCTCACCA
>CALXUM010000019.1 GCA_944391685.1 uncultured Alphaproteobacteria bacterium | reverse complement strand
GCCTTAACAATATCTTCAACTTTTAAGTTTAAGATTCTTGGTAAATAACTTTATCGGAGTTTGGTGATGAAAAAAGTCTTGTTTGTTTTTGTATTTGCTTTCACTCTATTGTTTAGCATAAGTATTTCTGCCAAAAATTTAAAAAATTTTGAAAAAGAATTATCTGAATGTAAAGAAAAATATACATTAGAAGAACAAAAATGTAATGAAACCTGGAGCATGAGATGCTACAATTTTCTTATTGATACAAACAAAAAAACACAACAATGTTATAAAAATACGGCAATAAAAATTTTAACTCATTTTTATAATTTATCCGAAAAAAATGCTAAAACAAAAATTGTTAACTACACAAACTTTATTTACGACGAATATCTATTTTTATATAACAACACAAATTATTGTGTAAAAAATAATTGTGGCATATCTCCATATTTATATAGTGAATATACCACAACACAAGAACTCTATAACTATGTTTATAAAATGATAAAATCAGTATCAGTGCATAATTAGTATTTATTAAATCTGTTTTTGTGTCCCTTTTCAAATACACGTTGAGATGGATCGTTGTTTAAATACTGCTCTTCTACATTTCTTACATTTTCAATAAATTTTTCTTTAAGAGTTTTAAAATTAGCATTTTTTACGGCATTTAATGTGTTTTGCCCAATTATTCCATCATCTTCAACATCTAATGCTCTTTGTAAATTTTTAATTGCTGTGGGTTGACCTTGAACAATACTATCATCCAATACAATATCAGCAATTTCATCTGGAAGTTTATAAATATTTGTATTTTTCCAATAATCTCTAAACAAAATCATATCGGCTCTTTCTTGAGTTAAATTTTTTATGTTTTCACTTGGATACCACCTGCTGCTTATTCCAAATTTTGTTTCACCACCACGATCATTAGGATGATTTATATATCCTCCTTCATTAATTTTAACTCTATTATCCATGATACTTTTAAATCGTTTATCATTAAGCATTTCATCTATAAATTCTTTGCTGAAATCATCTCCGTAAAGAGAATAATCTGTTTTATTTACCGTATTTACATCACTCACTGTATTTGCTTGATTATTTTGAGCCAATTTATAACTTGCGGCATCATTTCCTATTTGGTTGGGGTATAATGCAGAACTTATATCTTGGTTTTGTTTGTTTTTAATATTTTCGGCAATATTTGAGTTGCCAAAACCATAGTTATTATCAGCTTTGCCCCAAAAGTTAGTGCCATATTGCGGGTAGTTTTTAGTTATTCCTTGGTTGTTATAACCTTCTATCAAACTGTTTTCCCGTTTTTGTCGAGCCATTTGATATTCTATCTCGTCTTTGGTTGTAAAACCGCTATGGTCAACGCCATAGGTATCTATCTTTTTACCATCGGCTACATAGCCCAGCGGTGATTTATAATCATAACGCAAGTATAGGTTGTAAAAATGTTTCAGACCTGTGGAAAAGAGTTTTTTAAGGCAGAGATTGGGGGTGTTTTTTACTTATGATTAAGGTGATAATTGTAGTGGAAAATTAACAAATCTTTGTTATAATTTGAGCAAACTTAGGGAGAAAGGCCATGACAAGAGCAATTATTTTAATGTTGGACTCTTTTGGTATCGGCGGAGCACCTGATGCAGCTCAGTTTGGTGATCGCGGAGCGGATACGCTGGGGCATATTGCCGCACATAATTTTGGGCTTAATGTTCCTAATATGGTTAAGCTTGGTTTGTTGCAAGCAGCCAAAGAATCGGCCGGACATTCTCCAAAGATAGGTATTCAGGACACGGCTAAAATTGATTTGCCTTCCAAATATGGATATGCCAGAGAGATAAGCCGAGCCAAAGATACTTCATCAGGACACTGGGAAATGGCCGGGGTACCGGTGTTGACCGATTGGGGATATTTTCGAAGAGAGTATCCGTCTTTTCCAGATGATTTGGTGGAGAGTATTTGCAAAGAGGCAAAAATCCCCGGTATTTTGGGGAACAAGGCAGCATCAGGAACGGTGATTATTCAGGAATTGGGAGAAGAGCATATCAAAAGCGGGAAACCGATTTTTTATACCTCAGCCGACAGTAATATGCAAATTGCCGCTCATGAAAAATATTTTGGGTTGGAGCGGCTTTATAAACTTTGTGAGATTGCTTTTGAAAAGGTTAAACCTTATAGAATTGCCAGAGTTATTGCTCGTCCGTTTGAGGGAGAAAAAGCCGGTGAGTTTGTCAGAACCAAAAACAGACATGATTATTCTCTTAAACCTTTGGAGCCGACAATTTTGGATAAGTTGAAAAATGCCGGAGGAAACGTAATTGCCATTGGCAAAGTCAGCGATATTTTTGCCGGTTGCGGAGTAACAAAAAAAGTACTGGCCAGCGGTTTGGAAGAATTGTGGGATGTCACTTTGCAGGAGATAAAAAATGCTCCGGATAATAGTTTGATTTTTACTAATTTTGTTGATTTTGACATGCTTTACGGGCACCGCCGCGATGTTAAGGGATATGCCATAGCGTTAGAGTATTTTGACAGGCGGTTGCCGGAGATTACACAATATTTGCAAGATGATGATATTGTGTTTATTACGGCTGATCACGGAAATGATCCGACATGGCAGGGAACTGACCACACCCGTGAACAAGTGCCGGTGATTATGTTTGGCAAAAAGGTTAAACCAAAAAACATTGGCAAACGCAATACTTTTGCCGATATAGGACAAACTTTGGCAGAATATTTCGGGGTATATCCGTTTGAGTTCGGCACCTCTTTTTTGAAAGATGATTAATGACTTATAAAGCTCCTAATTTGTGTGTGAGAAGGCACTGTTTTTTTGGTGCGGATGGTGGTTTTTCAACCGGATTTTATAAAGGGTTGAATGTTAATACCAAGAGTGATGATGACCAGGAAAAAGTGCGGGCTAATCTACAAAAGGCGGCTGAAGAATTTGGGCTTGGTTTGAAAAATTTGCATTTGTTAAACCAAGGGGTGAGCAATCATGTGGAATATGTGGAAAAACCAACACAAGATGAAATGACGGCCGACGGAGCGGTTACTGGTAAAAGAGGGATAATTTTGTGTATTCGGACGGCAGATTGTGCTCCGGTATTGTTGGCTGATTATGAACACGGAGTTATCGGGGCGGCTCATGCCGGTTGGCGGGGAGCTTTGGCCGGAGTGATTGAAAACACTGTTGATTTGATGTTGCAAAAAGGGGCTAAAGAAGATTGTATTGCCGCGGCGGTGGGGCCGTGTATAGCTCAAAAGTCTTATGAGGTTGATGAGGGCTTTTATGATGCTTTTGCAAGGCCGGAATATTTTGTTAAGGGGCAAAGAGACGGGCACTATTTGTTTGATTTAGAAAAGTTTTGTGTGGACAGGCTTAAGGCTTGCGGGATTAAAAACATAAGTGCATCAGGGATAGATACTTATGCTGAAAAAGATAAGTATTATAGCTTTCGCCGTTTTACACATCAGGGATTGGTGAAAAAGCCCAAATGTTTTCCGACAGAGTTATCGGCTGTTGTTTTGTGAGGAAATATGATGTCACCATTGGGAAAATTTACTTTAGCTGCTATTGGACTGCGTTTTTTTGGGGCAGACGGTTTCTTTTTGGGTATGTTTTTGGGGCATATGCTGATTGATAAGACTAAAGTCATTAAAATCATTGAGCAATGGATAAGCAGTTTTGATGATAATATAAGAATTATGCTGCCTTATAAGTATTATCATTTTTATAATATGATTGACGGAAATTTTTGGGGCAAAATATGGGGTGTTGTTTTAGGAAGCATTTTGTATGGAGTTGACGGGCTTATATTCTTCTTTATCTTGGGGCATTTCGCGTTTGATACGCCGAACAGTCGTCATGCTCGCAAATTTCGTAAAAATTTTGATCATTTTTGGGATAATAATTGGGGAAAAATCGGCGGAGCAATTATAGGTTTTGTTTGTCGAAGCAGCATTTTGGTTTTTTCCGGGGTGATTATCGGATTTTTTATTGATTATTATCGTTTGGAAAGAGCCAGTCTTTTACCGTTGGAGGCGGTTAGGCGTTTTTGGCAGAGGATTAATCCGCTAAAATTGTGGCGACACTCAACAGAGGCCAGGCACGTGGCATTTTTGAAAGCAATGGCCGGTTTGGCAGCAAAAGTGGCAAAGGCTGACGGAGTTGTCAGTGAAAAAGAGATTAGAACCTTTAAGCATTTGTTTGCAGTTAAGGAAGAAGAACATTCAAGAGTGGCAAAAGTATTTAATGAGGCTAAAAAAACATCTAAAGGATTTGAAGAATATGCCAGACAACTGGGAAGAATTATAAACGGAAATCTTGATCTACAGGAAAGTTGTATAGATAATTTGTTTAAGGTGGCCTGTTCAGATGGAGAATTACAGGAACAAGAGTTGGATGTTTTGCAAAAAACGGCTGAAATAGTCGGATTGCCAGAGGGTAATTTTGCAGTTATCAAACAATTATATTTGCCCAAAAGTTCTAACAGTACAGAGCAAAGTTATTATGAAATTTTGGGGGTGTTGAGAACAGCTTCCGATGCTGAAATTAAAGAACGGTGGAAAAAGTTGATTATACGTTATCATCCGGATCGTTTGCAGGCAAAGGGAGCAAGCCAAGATGAAATTGAGGAAACGACTCAAAAAATGGCAGAGATAAATTTTGCTTATCAAGAGATTATGAAAATACGGAGAGTAAAATGAAAAAAATGCTTCTACCGCATGTTAATGAGCGAAAAACTCCAGTTGAAATGTTGGTCTTGCATGCAACCGCACATAATAGTGAAGATGCAGTAAAATGTTTGAATGAAAATGAATTGTCCTGTCATTATGTGGTGGGACAAAAGGGTGAGATTATTCAGGTTGCAGATGAAGACAAAAGAGCTTGGCATGCAGGAGTTGCTTATTGGCGCGGGGTTGACAGTGATTTAAATTCTCGTTCAATCGGGATCGAAGTTTGTTCAATGTCTTTGGGACAAGAAGCTTTTGCTGAAGAGCAGATAAAAAGCTTAATTGCTTTGTGCCAGGGAATTATTAAACGTTACAGTATAAATGCAAAAAATGTGGTTGGACATTCAGATATTGCACCGTTGCGGAAACCTGATCCGGGGTTTGCTTTCCCCTGGCAGAGGTTAAGCCAAGAAGGAATTGGTTTGTGGTATGACAACAATTTAATGTTAAAAGAAAATGATATTACCATATTGCTTAAAACGATTGGTTATGATACGCGTTCTTCAGGGGTTGTGAGAGCCTCGGCTTATGCTTTTTGCCGTCATTTTTTGCCGGAATATGTGCAAAAAATTGATGATGTTTCTTATTTAGTGGAAAATGTCTTGCCGAGTGATTTTTCGTTTATGAAAGAAGATAAGTTTTTGAAAGTGTTGAAAGCGGTTGCTTTTGCTTATAAATAACGCATGGCATCAAGTACGCCTTGTAAAATGTAAGCTGCAGAAGAACTATCTAAAACTTGTTTGCGTTTGGCACGGGACATATCAGCCTCTTTTATCAAAAAATTTTCCATGGCTTTTGATGATAGACGTTCATCCCAAAAGGTGTAAGGCAAAGGTATTTGTTCATAAACGGATGCGGCAAATTTACGGACGGCAGATGCGGTTTCGCCTTCTTCGCCATTCATTTGTAAAGGTAAGCCATAAATAATGCCACCAATTTCTTTTTCTTCAATCAACTGACGGATTGCTTTAATATCACTATCAAAATTGTTGCGAAAAATGGTTTTTTGCGGAGTGGCAACCATCCAGAGCAAGTCAGAGATGGCAATGCCCAAACGTTTTTCCCCATAATCAAAACCAAGCAAAGCTTTATGAGGTTGAATTTGTTGTTTGAATGCTTTTAAGTCCATATTTTTCTCCTAAGAAAAATGTAGAGAAATATTTTGAAGAGTCAAGGCGATTTAGAACAAAAATATAATAAACTATTTTTTAGTTGCTAATTGATTTTTAATAAAAGCTGTTTACTATGTGGGTTAATATTAATGCTTTAAAATAGGGAAAAAAGATGAAATTGAAAAAAGTATGGTTGTTTTTGGCTGCTTTTATGCTGGCGAATCCTGCAAAAGCGGAATTACAAATCGATGTTTCAGGTGCTATGCGTGATCCAATGCCGATTGCTTTTCCTGAAATGATTCATGACGGATTTTTTGTGGGACAATATGCAAGAAAAATTCGTGATGTGGTGATGGCTGATTTGGAACGTTCGGGTTTGTTTAAAATAATTGATGATAACAGCTATATTCAGGAATTTTCATCGATGGATCAAGAGCCAAATTTTGTGGATTGGAAGGCAATAAATGCTCAAGCTTTGGTTCAGAGTTCAGTTGTTGAAAACGGTAATAATTTGCGAGTTGAATTTCGTTTGTGGGATGTGTTTGCAGAAAACCAGATGAAAGGACAATCTTTTACCACCACAAAAGACAATTGGAGAAGAATTGCCCATGTGATGGCTGATGCTATTTATGAACGCCTGACCGGTGAAAAAGGTTATTTTGATACCAGAATAGTTTATGTTTCAGAATCTGGACCGGCAACTCGCAGAGTTAAACGTTTGGCAATTATGGACCAAGACGGAGAAAATCATAAGTTTTTGACCTCGGGTTCTTCATTAGTCTTAACGCCAAGATTTTCACCGAATTTACAGCAAATTACTTATATGTCTTACAGCGGAAATACACCAAGAGTTTATTTGTTAGATATTGAAACCGGCAAGCAAACATTATTGGGTAATTTCCCCGGGATGACTTTTGCTCCCAGATTTTCACCGGATAGTTCAAAAGTTTTATTGAGCTATGCATCTGGTGGTAAGACAAATATTTATGAAATGGATTTGAAAACAAGAACCAGTAAACGTCTAACTTGGGGAAATGCGATTGATACATCACCAAGTTATTCTCCTGATGGTTCGCAAATCGTGTTTAACTCTGATCGTGGCGGTAATCAACAATTGTATGTGATGAATGCCGATGGCAGCGATGTGAAAAGAATTAGTTTTGGATCAGGACGTTATGCAACGCCGGTATGGTCACCCAGAGGAGATTATATTGCGTTTACCAAAATGGCCGGAGGACAATTCTATATCGGAGTAATGTATCCTGACGGCAGCGGAGAGCGTTTGTTAGCCAGTGGTTATTTGGTTGAAGCTCCTACATGGTCACCAAACGGGCGCGTGTTAATGTATTTTCGCCAAGAAGCAGGTGGTCGTCGCAGTAGTGCACCGGTTAAGCTCTATACGATTGATTTAACCGGGTATAATGAAAGGCAGATTATTACACCGGCTGATGCCTCTGACCCTGCATGGTCTCCTTTGTTACCATGATGGCAATGGCAGAAGCTAAGAAATTTTTTCAATAATCGGGGAAGAGTTTGACGGTTGCTTGTCTGTAACTTTTATTAGTTGTTGCAGAGATTGGGCGGCATGTTCAAACTCTTCTTTGCTTTGAGCATGAATTACAGCCAAAGGAGTTTGATTGTCAACATATTGACCGATTTGGCAAAAGTTACTGTAACCGGTGGCGTAATCAAGTTTTTGTTCAGGAGTGGTCCTTCCGCCTTTGAGCTCGATGATGCTGAGGCCTATACCTCTGGTGTCCATGTGAGATACATAGCCTTTTTGAGTAGGATAGACAGGGGCAACAATAGCCGCATGAGGCAAATATTTATCTGGATTATCACAAAAATCAGCCGGTCCGCAGAGAGCAGTAACCATGGCAGCAAATTTTTCGATGGCATAGCCTTTATCAATGGATTTTTGTAATTTGGCTTTGGCGGTTTCTATATCAGTTGCAAGATGGCTGATGAGTAATAATTCGGCACAAAGTTCCAGTGTTATTTGATGTAGTCTTGGGTCAATATTTTCGCCTTTGAGGTAAGCAACCGCTTCTGATACTTCAAGAGCGTTGCCTACGTTATGACCCAAAACTTGATTCATGTCAGTTAATACGGCACGGGTTTTAGTGCCTGCCGCATTAGCTACATTGACTATGGAGCGAGCCAAATTACGTCCGTCTTCTAAGCTTTCCATGAAGGCACCGTTGCCGCATTTTAAGTCCATGACCAAACAATCAAGTCCGGCAGCTAATTTTTTAGATAAAATAGAAGCGGTTATAAGTTCAATTGATTCAACGGTGGCACAAACATCACGCAAAGCATAAATTTTTTTGTCTGCGGGTGCAAGATTTCCGGTTTGACCAATGATGGCACAGCCTACTTCTTTGACAACTTGGCGAAAGAGATTGTTGGAAGGAGAGGTTTGATAACCGGGGATTGAGTCAAATTTGTCAAGAGTGCCGCCGGTATGTCCAAGACCTCGGCCTGAAATCATAGGAACATAAGCTCCGCATGCTGCCAACATGGGGGCAAGCATCAGGCTAACCTTATCACCTACTCCACCGGAGGAGTGTTTGTCGACTACAGGACCATCTAATTCAGGCCAAGAAAGCACGTCTCCGGAATCACGCATAGCCATGGTTAGGGCAGCAGTTTCCTCAGTATCCATACCGTTTAAGAAAACAGCCATGGTTAAGGCTGCAGTTTGAGCATCAACAATTGTTCCATTAGTTACACCACGAATGAAAAAGTCAATTTCTGAAGAGGAAAGTTTTTGGTGATTGCGTTTTTTGCGGATGATTTCTTGAGGGAGCATTTTAATATCCTTTTTTAATGGTGGCTAACAGGTTATCAAGAAGTGAACTGGCGCCGATACGTAAATGTTTAGCGTTTACCCACTCCGGCCCCATAATGGCGGAGGCTAAAACTAAGTATTTTTTTGCGTCATCGATGGTTTTTATTCCGCCACTGGCTTTGAAACCGATATTTTCTTTACGACTGGAGCGAATAGTTTCTAAAATGGCATTGGCGGCTTCAGGAGTGGCGGAAGTTTTGGTTTTGCCGGTTGAGGTTTTGATGAAATCGGCTCCGTTTTCAATACATAATTCTGTCGCTTTACGGATGTTAGAGATAGTTTGAAGTTCACCACTTTCTATAATTATTTTTAGCAAATGTTCATCTCCACAAGTCTTTTTGGCAAGACGGACAAATTCAGAGCATAAAGCAAAATTACCTTTTAAGAAATCTTTATAGGGAAGAACGGCGTCTATTTCATCAGCTCCGGCTTTTATGGCAGAGGATATTTCTTTTTCTAATTTATTTAGGTCATGTCCTCCTTTAGGGAAATTGACAACGGTAGCAAGATTTACTTTTGGCGGTAAGTATCCTAGAGCAATTGGTATAAATTGCGGATAAACACAAATGGCTGCAGCATTGCCTTTATTGGTGTGGGCTTTTTGACAAAGTGATATGATATCTTCTTCTTTTTCTGTTCCTGTGAGGGAAGTTAAATCAAGAAGGCGGATTATAGTTTTAGCGGCAGTTACATCATCCATTTGGCAACTCCTTAATAATTTGTTTAATTAGAAGAGCAAGGTTGGCAGAGGCTTTATGAGCGGTTTCTAAGGTTTCTTCATGGCTAGGATTACCTCCTTTTACACCAGTACAGTAGTTGGTTATGGTAGATATGCCAATGACTTTCATTTGACAATATGCTGCACTTATAGCTTCTGGTACGGTAGACATGCCGGCGGCATCGGCACCCAAAATTCTAAGAGCTTTTATTTCAGCGGCCGTTTCATAAGAAGGGCCGCTTAGCATACAATAAACGCCGTCAAAAAGGTTGATATTTAATTTTTTGGCTGCTTTATGAGCAAGTTTCAGATATTTGGGAGTATAAAGTTCTGCCAGTGAAGGGAAACGAGGACCAAATTTATCATCATTTGGGCCAATGAGTGGATTAAAACCGCTGAAGTTCAAATGGTCATTAATGAGCATGAGGCTTCCCGGAGCAATGTCAGGATTAAGGGAACCTGCAGCATTGGTGATAAGTAGGTTTTTTATGCCTAAAAGCTTGAAAGCTTTAATGATATCGGCAACTATGCGAGGGGCATATCCTTCATAAAGATGAAAGCGTCCCTGCATACATAAAACTTCTTTGTCAGAAAGTGTTCCGTAAATTAATTTCCCCTCATGCCCAACAACGGAAGAAACAGGGAATCCTTTAATTTTGGAGTAGGGAATGACGGTTGAGTTTTCTAGCTCATTTCCAAGAGAACTTAATCCGCTGCCTAAGATAAGCAAGGTTTCCGGTTGTCGACCGGAAAGAAGTTTTTTTATTTGCTTAGCAATTTGAGATGATAAATCAGTCATGATTTTTCCTTAAAAACTGAAAGGTAACAGTTCTTCAATGGTGAAACTTTTTTGGATGCCGTTTTTGTCAGCCAAATGAATGATTGTTTGGTTATCTGCAAATTCTTTTATCCTTTGTCGGCATGCTCCGCAAGGTGAAATGAGTTTATCAGAGGGAGCAAAAATAACCATTTCAATAATTTTTTTTCCGCCATCACAAATCATGGCAGCGATTGCAGCACTTTCGGCACAAATACCAACGGGATAAGATATGTTTTCAACATTGCAGCCTTTATAAATATTCCCGTCATCAGCAAGAATGGCTGCTCCTACAGGAAAATTTGAATAGGGGCTAAATGAATTGAGGGACGCTTCTTTTGCGGTTTGAAAAAGTTTTTCTTTGATATTCATGGCTTGCCTTAAAAGTTTTATTAATTATTATGTGTTTATAATAATGCAGTTTGATAAGATTGCAAAGACTATTTGTATCTCATGCAATAACTCTTGAAGGAGACCTTTGGTGAAAAAAGTTTTGCTCATTATAATCGGATTACTTGTGATTGTCGTTGCGGGAGCTGCTATTTATGTTGCCAATATTGATTGGAATCAGCATAAAGATAAAATTGCCGCTCAATTTCAGGATATTACAGGAAAAAGAGTGGTTTTTGCGGGGCCGGTATCTTTTCAGCTTTTACCGTCACCACATTTAAGAGCATCTCAGGTTAGAGTTCTTGCTGGGCAAAATATAAAAGAAAAATCTTTAGTGGAAATAAAACAATTGGTGGCAGATTTATCGTTAATACCGTTGTTAAAAGGTGAGTTTGATGTTAAACGTATGGTGTTACAAAATCCGCAAATTAATTTTGAGTTTAGAGATGACGGCAGTTTAAATTGGCAATCAGAAATATCTGCAGAACAGCGTGAAAATTTGGCTGATGCCAAAATTAAGTTAAATAGTGTGAGTTTAATAGATGCGGAAGTAACTTTTGAAGATATTGAGAAAGGAATAGACATTCGTCTTGATAATCTTAATGGTGAAATTGTAGCTCAAAGTATCGGCGGGCCTTACAGAATTGAAGGAAATTACATAAAAGACAACAGACCGGAAGGGTTTGCAATTTCTTTGGGACAGTTATCGGATAGTTTTTCTACTTCATTAAATATGGTGTTTACCGATCCGAGGTCGGAAAGTTATATCAGATTTGACGGAAGCTTTCAACTTTCAAACAAAGTATTAAACGGAAATGTAATTGTTGAATCACAAAAACTAAGAGAGTTTGTGAATGCTAATTTAAAAGATTTAGACTTTAAATCAGAGTATGATTATCCATTGGCATTAACTTTTGATTTAAGCACTAATCCTCAACAACTTAATTTGACGAATATGGTTATAAAATATGGGGAAACTCAAGGTGCGGGAACAGTGCAAATCCCTCTTCATGATGGTTTTTCAGGTGATGAAGATGATGTAAAGCCCAGAGTAAATTTGGCATTTGATTTTACGGATCTTAATCTTAATCCTATAGTATATACCGTACAAAGTTTTATTAATAGATATAAAAAAGGTGAAAATTTATATGTTCCGAGTTGGCCGTTTGATATATTAGCTGATTTTAAGTCGGTGAGAACGGTTTATAATAACCAGCCGATTAAAGGTTTTGAGGCCAGTTTTGATGTTATTGATAATAATATAAATTTGAATAATTTGGTGGCAACATTACCGGGGGATACGGACATCACTTTGAAGGGTAATTTATCGTCTTATGAAGATGAGCCTTTTTATAATTTTGAAATATCTTATAATTCCAGAGATTTTTTAAAAACGCTTAATTGGCTCAATATCAATCCTGAGGTGAGTGTTGCATCGACATATAGAAATTCTATGGGTAATGCTAAATTTTCCGGCACTTTTAATAAAATTCAAATTTCTCCTTTTAACCTTACCTTAGATAAAAGTTCTTTATCGGGAGAAGCAGGGATTAAGTTAGGCAGCAGAAATGATATTATGCTAATTGTTAATGCCGATATGATAAATTTTGATAATTATATAAAACCTTTGCCGGCTGAAGAAAAGGCTAAAACATGGTCTGAAAGAATGAAATATCGTTTTTCTAAATTAGGTATGATTAATGACTTTGATATGCAATTGCAGGCAAATATTAATTTAGGAATTTATGAAGGGATGCCTTTTGAAAGGATAGATTTAAAAGCTAATCTTTTAGGTGGTAAACTTGATATAGATAAATTGTCTGTCGGAGCTGTGGCAAATTCTCAAATGGAAATCAGCGGTTTGTTACAAGGTTTCGGAAGCACACCAAAGTATGAAAATTTAAAATATGATTTAAAGATCAAAGATATTTTAGCTTTGTTAAATAAGCTGGAAGTTAAAGCACCGAGTTTAAATTATAGTAAATTAAAAAGTTTTGAATCAAAGGGTATTATGACAGGAGATTTGGAACATTTTGCTATTAAGACAATATCTAATCTTGAAAAGCTTAATATTGATTATGGCGGACAAGTTAAAAAAGATGGCGAAGATTGGGTGTATGACGGTAATTTGGAAATAAGACATCCTGATTTTGTGGAAATGTTGCATGATTTTAATTGGCAATATTCTCCAAAGACATATTCTTTAGGATTGTTTGATTTTAAGGGAAAATTTTTTGGTAAAGCAAGTGATTTTAAAGCTAATGATGTTGTATTTAATATTGGTTTTAATACGTTTGACGGTAATATAACTTATAATAGGCAACAAAACAAACCAAGTATTTTTGCGGATCTAAAAATAAATAAATTTGAAGTTGAAAGATTTTTGAATGAAAAGCAAATGGGGACGAAAAACGCAATAGTTGTTTCTAAAAGTGATGCTCAAGCAGAATTTTTAAGTCGTCCTGCGTGGGATAAAAATGATATAAATTATGATTTTTATAAAACATTTAATTTAAATGGTAATTTTGAAATTCAGGATTTGTCTTATCAAAATCAAAATTTTAGAAATGCTGTTTTAGGAGTTTCTTTGATAGAAAATTTGGTAGAAATTAAAAATTTTAAAAGCCTTTATAAAGGAGGAAATTTAGAGGCAAATGCTAAATTGCAGATGTCAGATGATCCTGTTTTAGAGGGTAATTTCAAGTTAAACGGTGTTGAAACGGGTGCTTTGGGTATTGGGGGAAAAACTTATGCAATAAGTCAAGGTGTCGCGGATTTAGATGCTAGTTTAAAAGCCAAAGCAACCAGTGAAGATATTATTGTTTCTTCATTAAACGGAAGCTTATCTTTTGTATTGAAAGATCCAGTGGTTAAAGGTTGGAATTTACAGGCAATCTACAATGACATTATTAAAAGAGGAACTACCGATGGTTTGACAGCAATGGTAACGCAAAATTTAGAAGTTGGTTCAACCGATTTTAATCAAATTAAAGGAAAAATGTTATTTAAAGACGGTGCTTTTTCTTTTAGTGATACTAAAATATTTAAAGATGGGTTGAATATTGATGTTTATGGCGATGGCAACTTATCTTTATGGGAAATGAATGCGGTGTTTAATGTTAAATATGATGAACCAAAATATTTGCCGGGGTATTCTTTTGCTTTGAAAGGGGCAATGAACAATCCGTTGTTGGATGTTAATGTCAGTGAGTTGTTTGATTTGTATAAGGCTAGGCAAGAAAAAGAAGATGCTGATATAAAGGCAGCTCAGGAAGCAGAAAAACAACGTTTGCAAAGTTTGGCAGATGCTCAAAAAAATATGGCAGATACAATGATTGCTGATATCAGAAATAATTTAGAAAAACAAATTGATGAACAGATGAAAACTGTATTTGAGCAAGAGAATGCAAACAGATACCAGCTTTTAAAACAAGAACTGTCATCAGAAATGGCAAATTTAGCAAAAAATTCTGCGTTGGCAGAAACACCAGATATAAATGATGAATTGATTGTGAAGATGGAACAGGTAAACAAGGAAATTGCAGCAAAATTAGAAATTATAAAGCACAAGTTTAATGATATTCGTTTATATGATGCAAAGAGTAAAGGAAAGGATATTTATACAAAAGTTGTTGGTTGTTACAACAAATCAAAACAATTAGCTTTTACATATAATGCAGCTAAAGATACGATGAATTCAAAATTAGCAACAATTGTAACTGAATTTAAGCCGGAAAAAGATGTTAATATTAAAGGGTGGATGGATTTTATTGAAGATAAAGAAAATATTTTTGAAACTCAAGACAAAGAACTTTTGGATGCTTTTGGACAAATGCAGAAATCTTCAGACGTTGAAAAAATTGAGCTTTATAATAAGGAAATGACCTATTTATATGAAGATTTGGAAAGTGATTTAAAAGCAATTGAAGAGAGTATTAATCAATTTAGAGATTATACAAGTAAAAAAGTTGATGAAGAAAAACAAAAATATGATGATTTTTTACGTCAACAAGAGGTGAGTAAGAAAATTGAGGAAAACACCGGTTCGATAAGTATTAAGAAAACAGGACAAACCGTAACAGTGGTTAGAGATATTGAAGATATTGAAAAGGCAGAGGAAATGACAACAAAAGAAGGTGTTAAAGTTTTAGATTTTTCAAGACCAAAATTATCGCAAACAATAGAAGAAAAAGAAGATAATGTTAATGTCGTAAAAAAAGGGAGATTAAAAAGTAAATAAGCTTGTCGAATTGTTTTTTTATGTTATATTCTTTGACATAAAACATTCGTTATTATTTGGAGTTTTGAAATGAATAAAAAACCTGAAGTCTGTATTATTCCTGTGGCTGGGCTTTCCACTCGCAACCTTCCTTCAACAAAAGCTTTGCATAAAGGCTTTTTGACGTTAAACAGTCGTCCTATTATTCAGTATGCAATTGATTCTTGCGTAGAAATAGGGATTAAAGAGGTTGTTTTTATTTATAGTGATCAATCTTGTAAAGATTTGTTTGAAAAACATTTTTCTCCGTATCCGTGGTTGGAAGAACATTTGCGTGAAAAGGGAAAGTATGATCTTTTGAAAGTGGTGCAAGATGTAATTCCTGAAGGGATGAAATTTTCTTTTGCCGAGCAAAAGGAGCCCAAAGGTAATGGTCATGCCGTCTTAATGGCTAAAGATATTGTCGGCGACAGAGATTTTGTGGTTATGTGGGCTGATGATGTGTATGTTAATATTCACGGCGGCAAGGGTATTCTAGCTCAGTTATTGGAAGTTTATGAGCAATATGGTGGAATGGTAGAGAATATTATGGAATTTCCGCGCGAGCAAATGGTACGATATGGGGCTTTAATCGGGGCTGTTCGTGATGGGCGTATTGTTCATGCTAAAGGAAAAATTGAAAAACCGGCATTAGAAAACGTTCCTTCTAACTATGCCAGTATGGGGCCATATATTTTGCCGAATGAAATCATGGATATTTTACCGGAGGTGCAAAAAGGTACAAATGGTGAAATAAATTTGGCAGATGCTATGGGATTGGCTGCAGAAAGAGGAATGAGGTTGACAGGTGTCTTGTGCGATACCATGCGTTTTGATTGCGGAACCAATTGTGATTTGGCTCGCTCAAATTTAAAGCTTAGTTTAATGGAAGATCCTGAATTGAGGGCTTATTGTAGTGAATTGTTAAATACTATGTTAGTTTAATTTGAATAAAGAAGCCACTTAAAAAGTGGCTTCTTTATTATTAATCTTTATGGCGGAAGGTAATGCGTCCTTTGGTGAGGTCATAAGGTGTCATTTCAATATCTACTTTATCTCCAACCATTACGCGAATGCGAAATTTACGCATTTTTCCGGCAGTATGAGCCAGAATTTCAACTCCGTTTTCCAAACGAACGCGAAACATGGCATTAGGAAGCTTTTCAATAACTTCTCCAGTTAATTCCAGAAGTTCTTCTTTACTCATAAAATATTCCTTTTATTTAGTTGTTTTGTGGATATTAATAAACCTTGTTTTATTTTTTTGCAAGTTTTTTATTGGCGGAAAAGATAATGTGAAACAGCTACCTTTTCCTAATTGGCTTTTTACACTAATGTTTCCTCCGCTTTTTTCAACAATTGATTTGGCGATGGCAAGTCCAAGGCCCGTCCCTTTTTTGGAGGTATCATGTCCATCAGAGAAAAAAGGGTCAAAAATGCGGCTGATGTTTTCTGGGGCGATACCTATTCCGGTATCAGAAAAACTTATATTTATTGTTTTATTTTTATCTTTAGAGAGAATAATATCAAGATTACCTCCGTTGCTCATAGCTTTAAGAGCATTAAGAATGATGTTTATGACAACCATTTTAAAATCAGCTTCATTACCATTAATTAAAATTTGAGGAGAAATGGTATTAAAGGTTATTTTTACGCCAGCATTTTTTGCTTCAAAATCTAAAAGATTTATGACATCAACTATACATTCTTTACAATTTATTTCTTGATTATTTTCTCCGGTTGATCGTGTAAGTTTTAAAAGTCTTTCGGGAACTTCAATGCAATTTATAAGTTCATTATAAATTAAAGTGAGCATTTTTTTATCTTCATCATTATCGTTTTTATTTTGGTAAAATTTATTAAGCAGTCGTTCAAGAATTATGCGTAAAGCACCTAAATGATTTTTTATTTCGTGGGCAATGGAAGTAGATAGAAAACCCAAAGATGATAATTTTTGTTGATGGGAAAAATTTATATCTTCACTTAAGTCTCTTATGGATTCAACGATATATTTATTATTTTTATTATAATTTAAGGGGGCTGCATTGATATAAAGGTGGCGATCAGGGTGTTTATAAAATTGTTGAACAACTTTTATATTTTTATTTTTATTTTTAATAATTTCTTGTAAGGGGCAATGGAAATTTTCTGGGCTGCAAGGAGATTTGAGATTTTGAGAACCTTCATAGCATTTTAAATTTTTTTTGTTTCCGGCTTGTTGGTAGTAAGCTTTATTAGCAATGATTATATTATAATCTTTATCTATAACGCGGATACCATCAGGGATGCTGTCTATCAGAGCTTGTAAAAAGGCTTCGTTATCTTTTACTTTAGAAATAACTTTTTGAAGAGTATCTAACATTTCATTAAAAGTGTTGGTAAGATAGTCTAGCTCATCAACAAAAAAAGTTTTTTGATGAGATTTAATACGAAGATTTAAATTACCTTTGGATACTTCTGCAGATACTGAAGAAATTTTATTTAAAGGAACTAAAATCCATCGGGAAATTAAGTATCCTAAAAATATTATTGATAAAATAAGTAAAATAGAGCTAATGCCAAAAATTTTTAGGCTTTCGTAGATTGCGTTATAACGTTTATCAAAACTGGCACTTATTTGGGTAATTTGCTTTTGTTCTGCAGCAAGTTGATCAAATTGTTTTTGCTCGTTAGCTACTGATGATATGCTGCTTTTAATGTCTTCATTTATTTTTATTTGTGGGTATGAGGATACAATATGGCGTATTTCTTTAGATAAATTGATGTTTTTGTATAAAAGATCGATATATTGTTGATTGCGTTGAATATTATAAATTTGTTCTTCTTGGATCTTACTGCCATATATAAGATAAAAAGTATAAACAAAAATAACAGAAGTAATTAAAAAAAGCAGAAGTATACTGTAAATTATTTTACGGTTTAAGCTGATAAACATGATTATTGTTCCTGTTTTTTAAATTTGTTAGCTAATATTTAATAATATAAAGATAAAATATTGACTAAATGTTAAACAGGAGTTGATTTATGTCTCAGAAAATGATTCAAGAAGAATGTTTACGTTTTTATGATGATCTGTTGCATTGGCATGATGAAAAAGTAGCATTTATAAAACATGATATTTATGAAGGAAAATCAGTGTGGATGGTTTATAATGCAAAGGGGGAGAAAATAGCGGCTACAGATAGCAGAGACTTTGCTTTTGTTGTGGCAAGACAGAATGATTTGGAGCCACAAAGTGCACATTAAAAAAGCGGGGCAATCCCCGCTTTTTTAATTTGCATCATTCAAAAGAGCAAAAATTTCAATAGGCTTATCTATTTGGCGAAGTTTATTGCATAAAGTTTCATCTTTCATTATGCGAGATAGTTTTGCCAATGCGGTTAAGTGATCTGCTCCGTTTCCTTCTGGTGAAAGAAGAACAAAGGCCAAATCTATGGGCTTTCCATCAATAGAATCAAACTCAACCGGATAAGCTGTTTTGGCAAATAAAACACAAATGTGTTGCAAGCCTTCAAAGCGACCATGGGGAAGAGCCGTGCCTTCGCCAAAACCAGTAGATCCTAAGTTTTCACGTTCAAGAAGAGTGTCAAATATTGTTCTTTCATCTAATCCGGAAATCTTAGCAGCAGCAGTCGCCAATTCTTGCAAAAATTCGCGTTTTGAATTTGCTTTAATGCCGATAATTATGTTTTTTTCGGTCATTATGTCAGAAATGTTCATTAGTTTACCTCTGGTGTTGAAACTATTTATCGCTTTTGGGTTCTACCCAACCGATATTACCATCTTTACGGCGGTATACCATATTAAAGTTACCGGTAACGGCATTTTTGAACATTAAAGCACATTCGTTGTTAAGATCCATGTACATTACAGCTTCAGAGACAGAACATACAGGAATGTTTGCTTCAAGTTCAGCGATAGTTAAAGGTGCGTCATCAATATCTATTTCTTCAGCATCTTCGTTTAGTGAAAATACGGCTTCGTTTGCAACTTCAGCAAGGCCAGTTTTTCCTTTATGATCATTTAATTTTGTTTTGTGACGACGTAAGCGGGTGGCAATATGCTCGTTAGCGGCATCAAAAGCAGAATAAGGATCGCCTGCTGTTCCCGTGCCTTTTAATATTATGTTTTTGGCAGGATGAACCGTAACCTCGGCATTAAAATTGTCTTTTGTTTTGGTAAAGCTGACGCTGCAGCTGACAGGAGCCGGAAAATATTTATTAACGGCGTTTAATACGTTTTCTTCTACATGTTTGCGGAGTCTGTCTCCAATATCAACCTGGTTGCCAGATAATGTTATTTTCATGATTCTTCCTTGCAAAAAATTATTATTAATTATGTTAATCTATATATTTCAACAGCTCAATGAAATACCCCGTTATTTTAACAAAGTCAATATAAAAGTCAACAAACACAAAAGTATTACTCACGTTTTTGCCTTTTACGTTCGGCAGAACTCGGAATATTCATGGCTTCGCGGTATTTGGCTACTGTGCGTCTAGCTATTTTAATTCCTTCAGTTGCCAAAAGTTCTGCCAGAGTATCGTCAGAGAGAATTTTTTGCGGGCTTTCATCTTCTATGAGGCGACGTATTTTGTGCTTGATTGTAGAGGTAGAGATATCATCATCTCCAATATAGCTTCCAGCTGCCGTGGAGAAGAAGAACTTTAATTCAAAAAGGCCAATTGGGGTTTGCATATATTTATTGGTGGTAGCTCTGCTAACAGTACTTTCATGCATTTCCAAATTGTAGGCTATGTCTTTTAGACTTAGAGGCTTTAAGAAATTAATTCCCTTTTCAAAAAAAGAGTATTGTTGTTTTATTATTTCTTCACTAACTCTTAAAATAGTTGTTGCTCTTTGGTGCATGGCACGAATCAAAAAATTGGCATGACTCAAATTTTCTTTTAAATAGCGTTTTGCTGATTTGTTTTGTTGATTGTTTAGGATACTGTAATAATCGTGATTAATTAATAAGCGTGGTAAAGAAAGGCTGTTAAGTTCAACAAAATAAGATCCGTCATTTCTTCGTTTTACAAAAATATCAGGGATTATGTTGGGGTTGGTATCGTGATCAAATGAGGCTGCCGGTTTGGGATTGAGTGATTTTATGTCAGATATCATAGATGCAAGATCTTCAGAATCAACATTGCATAATTTTTGTAATTCTTTGAATTTACGTTGAGCCAATAACTCAAGATTATCAAGCAAAATAGCGATGGCCGGATCATAACGATTAATATCTTTAAGTTGTATTTCTAAACATTCTTTTAAGTTTTCTGCAAAAATTCCGGAAGGTTCAAAAGTTTTTAAAGTTTTGAGAACAGAGAGAATGTGTTCTTCAGAGCATTTTAAGCGTGATGCCAGTTCAGGAATCTGACCGTGAAAGTATCCTGCAGCATCTAGATTTTCACCTAAAATTTTGGCAATAAAACGATCTTTAGGTGATTTAAATGCTACCATAATTTGTTCTTCCAGATAGTGATAAAGTGATTTTTCGGCAGCTAGTTTTTTTTCAAAATAATCAAAATCTTGATCATGGAAACCCTTGGATTTATTGTAATCATCCCAAGAGTAATCATTGTTTTGCTCATATCCTTCACAATCGCTGGCATAGTCGTCAAAAGAGTTGTCATAGTCTATGTCGGATGCAATTATTTCTTCATCTAGGGGCTGAGAGTTGTTATCATAATCATCAATTGTTTGTTCGTTTGGTGTATCAATGCTTGAAAGATATTCGTCTTCTTTTTCCAGTAAGGGGTTCTGTTCAAGTTCTTGGTCTATGGCTTCATTTAGTTCCAAATTTGACATTTGCAAAAGATTTATTGCCTGCCTGAGCTGGGGAGTCATAAGCAGAGATTGCGACTGACGTATTTCCAGCTTAGGGGTTATTGCCATATCAAAAGATCCTTAAGCTACATAGAAAAATTATCGCCAAGATATACTTTGCGTACTTCTTTGCTGGCAACGATTTCGTCCGGAGTTCCCTCCATAAGCACAGATCCTCCGTGTAAAATATAGGCTCGATCAGTAATATCTAATGTTTCACGAACATTGTGGTCGGTTATTAAGACACCAAGACCACGATGTTTGAGTTGAGATACAAGATTACGAATTTCACCAACGGCAATAGGGTCAATACCGGCAAGAGGTTCATCTAGAAGGATATAATGAGGTTGGCTGGCAAGAGCACGAGCAATCTCCAGTCTTCTGCGTTCACCGCCTGAGAGAGCAATAGCCGGACTTTTGCGTAAGTGGGCTATGGAGAATTCTGAAAGCAATTCTTCAAGCATATTTTCTCGTTTGCTTTCATCGTCAATAACAATTTCAAGAATGGCTTTGATATTATCTTCAACACTTAAAGAGCGAAATATTGAAGCTTCTTGGGGTAAGTAACCTATACCCATACGAGCACGGCGATACATGGGAAGACTGGTGATGTCTTGGCCGTCAATATGAACGTCTCCGTAGTCAGGGGTAATTAATCCCGTAACGCAATAAAAACAAGTGGTTTTACCGGCTCCGTTAGGACCAAGCAAGCCAACTGCTTCTCCTCTTTTTACGTTAAGAGAAACATTACGTAAAACCGGACGATTTTTATATTTTTTGCCAATATTAAAAACTTCAAGTTTTGATTCAGAATTGTAGTTGGTCATGGCTAAAATTTCCTATTTATTTTTATCATCTTTTTCTTTAAATACACCTTTTACTTTTCCTTTTGAAGAGGATAAAAGTTTACTGATGCCGGTGTTAAAATCTGTTTCGGCTTTTTCTCCGCGAAGAAGATTGCCTTCCTGATTGATAATTACATTGTTAAATAAGTAAGCCTTTCCTTCGCGAGGGTAATAACTTCCTTTATCAGAGGTAACGGTAGTGTCAGGGGTAGTTATTTTTACATTACCAAAAACATCAACTTTATCTATTATAAGGTTAGATGATTTTTCATTTTCTTTAATAAAATAAGCAATCATTTTATCAGAATAAATTTTGTTGCCGTCTTTATCTGTTGCTTGAACGTCTCCTAACGCAACAGCCTTTTGTTCTGATGGGTAATAAGTGATTTTATTTTTAGCCGTTATAATTTCTTTATCTGTAGTTATTTTGGCAGGAGATCCTACTAAAACAGCCTCATCTTTTTGCAGATTATAATCAAGATTATTGCCGAAAGCATCAGCTCTTGATGTATGCATTTTAACATTGCCGTCAGCAACAACTCGATTAATTTTGGTTTTGCCTGTTTTGGTGTCTTGTGAATAATAACCGGTTAGGGTATTTGAATTTATGCTCATATCATCGCGAGTAGCAACTGCATTGCCTTTGGCAACAACTTTTTGTGTTTTTTGGTGCCATTCAACACGGTTATCCGCTGTAATGTTTACATCGGCAGCCAAAGTGAAGTTAATTAAGAAAAAGTTTGCTATAATTGCCGTTAAAAAATATTTCATTTATTTATCCTTTTCAAAACTTTCTTCTTTGATGGTAATATCACTATGACCAGTGAAGGTCAAAATATCTTCTTTAGTGGAAAATTCGAAACCTTCAGAATCTAAATTACCAAAAATTCCTTGAGCTTTTACGGGTTTATTTCCATAACCTTTAGCTTGGTTAAAGTCAAAAAAGGCTTCAGTGGTTTGAACCGCCATGCCTCCACTGTAAAACATTTCAACGTTTTCTTTCAGTTGTAAAATGTTGTTATTTTGATTAAAAAAACCAATTGGAGCTTTAAGTGTATTCCATTTTCCGTTATCCATGGGAATTATACCTTCAGGTTCAGTTAATTTTATTAATTTTGATCCCGGTTCGGTTTCATCAATTTTTTTGGCAATGAAGTTGTTAACTTTATTATTTTTATCTGTTATGTAAAGAACGGTATCTTCAATATGCAGTTTTTCCAGTTCACCTTTTTTAGGTTTGGTAATATCAAGCCTGAAATCACGGATGTCATTATGAATTGTTGGAAAAAGCAACAATAGTCCTATGAGAATCGCGGCAAGACTAGGTAAGGCCAATTTGGCAAAACGAACTATACGAGTATGACGATTTACTGATGTCTTTTCTTGAGATGGTGAAGGGACATCGGAATCTGCATTAAAATAAGCATCAAGTTTTTTTATATCAACCAAAGTTTATGCTACTCCCGCACGTAGGCAATCGTGAATATGAATAATTCCGATTGGTATTTTATTTTCAACGACGAAAAGCTGTGTAATTCCTTTACCGGTATTATTCATTATACCTAAAGCTTCAGCTACTAAAATATCGGGGGTTATCATCTTAGGATTTTTGGTCATGACATCACAGGCTTTTTTATTAAGAAGTTCGGGAGAGAGGAATCTTCTTAAGTCTCCATCTGTTATAATTCCCAGAAGCTCTCCGCTATTATTTACAATACCAACACATCCCAGCATTTTTGAGGTCATGGTAAGAATAGCTTCTTGCATAGAAGCTTTTTCGTTAATAATTGGCAGTTCTTTTCCTGTATGCATTAAATCTGAAACTTTTTGCAGAAAAGCTCCTAATTTACCTCCTGGATGGCGTTGCTTAAAATCGGTTTTGGAAAAACCTTTCCTTTCCAACATACAAACGGCCAAAATATCCCCTAAAACCATGGTTGCGGTAGTAGAAGATGTGGGAGCAAGTCCAAGAGGGCAAGCTTCTCCGTCGTCAGGAAGTTTTAACAACACATCTCCTGCCTGGCCTAAGGCACTGTTGGGATTTTTTGTAATGGAGATTAGCGGAATACCATATCTTTTGCAATAAATGATTATGTCTGAAAGTTCTTTGGTCTCACCACTATTGGAGATTGCCACTACCGAATCGTTTGATGTTAACATTCCAAGATCCCCGTGACTGGCTTCTCCTGGGTGAACAAAAAAAGACGGTGTTCCTGTTGAGGCAAAAGTTGCAGCTATTTTGCTACCAACATGGCCTGATTTACCCATTCCAGTAATGATGACGCGGCCAGTGGTTCTTTCCATTATATCTAGAGCTTTGATAAGATTATCATCTAGTTCATTTTCCATTATACGAAGAGCTTCAATCTCTTTGTCAATAGTTCTTTTAGCCGATAAAATATCTTTATTAGAAGTAGTCATATAATCCTCTGTTTATGATAAGTAAAAATAATAAAAAGATTAGTATTTTCTTGATAGAAAGGCAAGTTTTTTTTCAAATATATTTTATGGTTTATAAAATATACTTATTCGGATTCAAAAATTTTTAGATTTCAAAAAACAAATTTTAAAAATTATATATGATGCTGATTTTAACTAAGAGGGATAGAAATTTGCAAATATTGTGTTGACTCAAATTTTACAAAAAAGTGTTGACTTATAAGGTTTCTGAATCTAATATGCCGCGACTCAGTTGAAGAAATGTCATTGGTTTTTTATGCCCATATTACACGGCTTTAAGTGAGTTTTTGTAATAATAACAATACTTTTAAGGAAATTTGTGATGCCTACAATTAATCAGTTAATTCGTAAATCACGAACACCAAAAGTGAAGAGAAACAAAGTTCCGGCTTTGAAAGCTTGTCCACAAAAACGCGGTGTTTGTACAAGGGTTTATACAACGACCCCGAAAAAACCGAACTCCGCTTTGCGTAAAGTGGCTCGCGTTCGTCTGACAAACGGCTTTGAAGTAATCAGTTATATCCCTGGTGAAGGTCATAATCTTCAAGAACACTCAGTGGTACTGATTAGAGGCGGCCGTGTAAAAGACTTACCTGGTGTTCGTTATCATATCATTCGTGGTACCTTGGATACTCAAGGTGTATCTAAACGTCGTCAACGTCGTTCTCTTTACGGCGCTAAGAGACCTAAATAAGGAGTAGAGAAGATGTCACGTCGTCATACTGCAGAAAAAAGAATCGTACTGCCTGACGCTAAATTCGGCGATAAGGTAGTTGCTAAGTTTATTAACAATGTTATGGAGCATGGTAAAAAGGCTGTTGCTGAAAAGATTGTTTATTCAGCTTTTGATATTATTGCTGCCAAATCTAAACAAGATGCATTGAAAGTATTTAATGAAGCTATTGAAAATGTTAAGCCGTTGGTTGAGGTTAAATCTCGCCGTGTAGGTGGTGCTACTTATCAAGTGCCGATGGAAGTTCGTGCTGACCGTCGTCAGGCATTGGCTATTCGTTGGATTATTGAAGCAGCCAAAAAGCGTTCAGAGACCACAATGACCGATCGTTTGGCAAATGAGTTGCTTGATGCAATGGCCAATAAGGGATCTGCCGTTAAAAAACGCGAAGATACTCATAGAATGGCAGAAGCTAATAAGGCTTTCTCTCATTATAAGTTCTAATTATAATATAGGAAAAACACAATGGCTCGTACACATAAATTGGAAATGTATAGAAACATCGGTATCATGGCTCACATTGATGCCGGTAAAACAACTACTACTGAGCGTATCCTGTATTATACCGGTCAGTCTCATAAAATCGGTGAAGTTCATGATGGTGCTGCTACCATGGATTGGATGGAACAAGAACAAGAACGCGGTATTACCATTACTTCGGCTGCAACAACCTGTTTTTGGAAAAACCATCGTATTAATATCATTGATACTCCGGGACACGTTGACTTTACTGTTGAAGTTGAACGTTCTTTGCGTGTATTAGATGGTGCAATTACGGTGTTTGATTCCGTTGCCGGTGTTGAGCCTCAGTCTGAAACCGTTTGGCGTCAGGCTGATAAATATGGCGTTCCTCGTATTTGTTTTTGTAATAAAATGGATCGTATCGGTGCCAATTTCTATCGTTGCTTGGATATGATTAAAGATCGTTTGGGAGCAAGGCCTTTGGCAATGCAGCTTCCGATCGGTACAGAAGCCGAATACAAAGGCATGGTAGATTTGTTGGCTATGAATGCTATTATTTATACCGGAGATACGGCTGATTCTCCGATTGAAATTCAGGAAATTCCTGCTGATTTGAAAGATAAAGCTGAAGAATATCATCATCAATTGGTTGAAATGGCTGTTGAAGAAGATGAGCAAGCCATGGAAGACTATTTGGAAGGTAAAGATATATCTGTAGAAACATTGAAAAAATGTATTCGTAAGGGTACTTTGGCTCAGTCTTTTGTTCCGGTATTTTGCGGTACTGCTTTCAAAAATAAGGGTGTTCAACCTTTGTTGGATGCAGTTATTGATTATTTGCCTTCTCCGGTTGATATCCCTGCTATTGAAGGAGTTAAACCGGGAACAGAGGAAGTTATTACAAGAAAACCTTCAGATAATGAACCTCTATCTGCGTTAGCATTCAAAATTATGAATGATCCGTTTGTAGGTTCTTTGACGTTTACTCGTGTTTATTCAGGAACAATGACTGCTGGTTCTTATATTTATAACTCGGTTAAAGATAAAAAAGAACGTGTTGGTCGTATGCTTTTGATGCATGCTAATAAACGTGAAGAGTTAAAAGAAGCTAATGCTGGCGATATTGTTGCTTTGGCAGGTTTGAAAGACACAACTACCGGTGATACTCTTTGTGATCAAGCTCATCCGATCGTTTTGGAAAATATGACATTTCCTGAGCCGGTTATTGAATTGGCCGTTGAGCCTAAAACCAAAGCCGATGTTGAAAAAATGGGTCTGGCATTGTCAAGATTAGCTATGGAAGATCCGTCTTTCAAAGTTTCTTCCGATCCTGACAGTGGTCAAACAATCATCAGAGGTATGGGTGAATTGCACCTTGAAATTATCGTTGATCGTTTGAAGAGAGAATTCAAAGTTGACGCTAATGTTGGTGAGCCTCAAGTTGCATATCGTGAGACGATCACTAAACCTTGTGATATTGAATATACTCACAAAAAGCAATCAGGTGGTGCAGGTCAATTTGCCCGTGTTAAAATTAAATTTGAACCTTTGGAAGGCTATACCGGTTTTGAATTTGAAAATACGGTTGTCGGCGGTAATGTTCCTAAGGAATATATCCCCGGTGTTGAAAAAGGTTTGCGTACGGCTATGGATGCCGGTGTGATTGCCGGATATCCGGTTACCGGTGTTAAATGTAATCTTTATGATGGTGCTTACCACGAAGTTGACTCCAATGTTATGTGTTTTGAAATTGCTGCCCGTGCCGCATTCCGTGAAGGTATGCGTCAGGCCAATCCAAAACTTTTGGAGCCGGTTATGAAAGTGGAGGTTGTTACTCCGGAAGAGTATATGGGTGATATTATTGGTGATTTGAATTCACGCCGTGGTTTGGTTAATGGTATGGATCAACGTGCCAATGCCCGTGTTATTGATGCAATGGTACCTCTGGCCAATATGTTTGGCTATGTTAATACTTTGCGTTCACTTTCTCAAGGTAGAGCTCAGTTTACAATGGTATTTGACCATTATGCTGAAGTACCAAAAGAGATTGCTGATAAGGTTAAAGCCAAAAACGCATAATTTTGGTTGTGATAGAAGAGGTTTGGTGGATTAAAAAAAGAAGTCTTTCAAACCTCTTCAAAATAATATTTTTTATAAAAATTTTTTAATTTTTTAATTTGGAGAAAATAAAATGGCGAAAGAGAAATTTGAGCGTACGAAGCCGCACTGCAACATAGGCACGATAGGCCACGTAGACCACGGCAAGAC
>CALXUM010000018.1 GCA_944391685.1 uncultured Alphaproteobacteria bacterium | reverse complement strand
GTCTTGCCGTGGTCTACGTGGCCTATCGTGCCTATGTTGCAGTGCGGCTTCGTACGCTCAAATTTCTCTTTCGCCATATCTGTTTTCCTAATGTTTATGTTGTTAAGACAATTCTTGAAAAGGGGAAAATTTGGAGCGGGTGAGGGGAATCGAACCCCCGTCATAAGCTTGGAAGGCTTCTGCTCTACCATTGAGCTACACCCGCTTAATCAACCTCTGCTCAAGAGTTAAACCTTATTTAATGGTGGAGGGGGATGGATTCGAACCATCGTAGACTAAGTCGACGGATTTACAGTCCGTTGCATTTGACCGCTCTGCCACCCCTCCAAAAAAAATAAGGGTTAGAGGATTTATCCTTCAATAAGCATAATCGCTACAGTGCAAATAATAGCATTTTAGAGCCTTTGTCAACACATTTTTTAGATATTTTTTAATTAATTTAATTTATGTTGAAAACATTGCTTACTTTTGAAAGAATTTACAATGGATAAACTTGCTCTAACCGAAAGAAGAAATCCGAACACCATCAATATTGACCTTATGGATTCGTATGAAATTGCCAAAGCCATAAACAATGAGGATAAAAAAGTCGCTATCGCGGTTGAAAAAACTTTACCCCAAATAGCTCAATCCATTGAAACAATTGCTCAAGCATTTCTCAAAGGGGGGCGTTTAGCCTATTTTGGAGCCGGCACCAGTGGTCGTTTGGGAGTTTTGGACGCCTCGGAATGCTGGCCTACTTTTGGTGTTGAACATGGCATGGTTTGTGGTTTTATTGCCGGTGGAGATAAAGCTCTCCGATTCTCTGTTGAAAACGCCGAAGACAGTGCTGAACTTGCACTGCAAGATTTATCAACTTTTAACCCCTCACCTAACGACATAATTGTCGGTATTTCTGCCGGTGGCAGCCCTCGTTATGTATTAACAATCCTCGAAGAAGCACAGAAAAAGGGCTGCAAGACCATTGGCATAAGTTCAAATCCGGAAGCCAAACTGCAAAAATTTTCCGATATTTTTATCAACCCTGTTGTTGGAGAAGAAGCTCTCACTGGCTCTTCCCGTATGAAATCCGGAACCGCCCAAAAAATGATTTTAAATATGCTTTCCACCGGAGCCATGATTCGCATAGGCAAAACCTATGAAAACTACATGATTGATGTTCGCATGATGAACGAAAAACTAATTGATCGCGGCTGTCGTATAGTTTCCGAGATTGCTAAAATACCTTATGAAAAAGCCGCCGACTATATTGAAAAGTCGGGACACAAAGTAAAAACCGCCTGTATAATGGCAATCAAAAACTGCTCATGTGAACAAGCCGAACAAATGCTTAATCAGGTCGGTGGAGTTTTAAGAAAGGTTATTTAATATGTCCAAAAACTATAAACGCAATTATTCAGCTCCATCATCCTCTCGTGGACAGTTAATTTTATATGGACGCCATGCTGTTTTATCTGCTTTGCAAAATCCGCAAAGAAAAATTTTCAAACTTCTTTGTACCAAAGAAAATGCCGATGACATAAAACGCGTTGCCCCTAACCAACCTTTTAATATTGTTGAACGCAAAGATATAGATCGCCTATTTTCGAATGATGCCGTTCATCAAGGGTTTGCTCTTTATTGCTCAGAACTCCCTTCTTATTCGATTGAAGAAATCATCGCCTTGGCAAACAAAAAAGAAAACTGCCATATCTTAATTCTTGATCAGGTAACCGATCCTCAAAATATCGGAGCCATTATTCGCTCATGTGTTGCTTTTGAGTGCCTTGCATTAATTCTACAAGACAAAAACTCTCCGTCAGAAACCGGAGCTATGGTTAAATCCTCGGCCGGCACCATTGAATACCTACCTATTTGTAGAGTAACCAATCTTTCTCGCTGCATTGAACAACTAAAAGAAGCCGGTTTTTGGATTGTCGGCATGGACGGATATGCTAAACAAAATATTTCCCAGGTTGATAAAAGCGGAAAAATTGCCGTTATTATGGGCTCAGAAGGCAAAGGAATGCGTCGTTTGGTAGAAGAAGCTTGTGATATAAATGTTCGCTTACCCATCAATGAAAAAGTTGAAAGCCTAAATGTTGCCACTGCTGCCGCCATTGTACTTTATGAGCTAAATAAAAAACCATAGTGGAGAAAGACATTGCAAACATCTCTTAACATAAATAACTTAAGCAAAATTTTTGGAACAAAAAAAGCCGTTGATAATGTCAGTTTTCAAACTAATCAAGGTGAGATAATAGCCCTTTTAGGTCCCAATGGAGCAGGTAAATCAACTCTTATGAATATGATTGCCGGTTTTTTGGCTCCATCTTCAGGAAAAATAGAAGTTTTAGAAAAAGATATTAAAGATTTTTCGCTTTTTGCCAAAGAAAATATAGGTTTTCTTCCTGAAGGTTCTCCTCTTTATCCTGATATGAGTGTTGAACAATTTTTAAAATACATTGCTCAACTCAGAGGATGCTCTGCGGACAGTGTTGTTAAAAGTGCCGACATCGCCAACATTACCGATGTAATGAAACAAAAAATTGAAACTCTGTCCAAAGGCTACTCTCGTCGCGTCGGATTTGCTCAAAGCATACTATCAGATCCACCGATTTTACTGCTTGATGAACCAACAGATGGACTTGACCCCAATCAAAAAGAACATATGTTATCTCTTATATCTTCCATGCAAAAAAACAAAACCGTCATCATTTCCACTCATCTTTTGGATGAAGCAGAAGCCATTGCCAACCGCATCATTATCATCGCCAATGGAAAGATAAAAGCCGACGGATCATTAAAAGAACTTTTACAAAGACACAAAGTATCTTCATTGGCTGAAATATTCAAAATTTTAACGAGGTAAACCAAATGAACAAACTCTTAATCGTTGCCAAAAATGAATTCTATCGTTATTTTATTTCCCCGCTGGCATATGTTTATCTCATCTGTTTTTTGCTATTAAATGGTTCTTTTGCCTTCTACTTTGGACATTTTTTTGAACGCGGACAAGCTGATCTTTATTCCATGTTTTCTTTTCAACCATGGATTTATTTGCTTTTTATCCCCGGAATTTCTATGCGGCTTTGGGCCGAAGAATTTCGCACCAAAACAATTGTCCAAATTTTAACCCTTCCTGTTTCGGTAAGCTCTCTTGTCTGGGGAAAATTTTTTGCTTCATGGATGTTTTGCGGCTTAGCTCTAATACTCACTTTTCCTTTTTGGATAAGTGTTAATATCCTGGGCAATCCTGATAACCTGGTAATTTTATCTGGTTACATAGGATCTTTTCTCCTTGCCGGATGCATGCTCTCAATTTCTCAAACCATGTCAAGTTTGACCAAAAACCAAGTTATTGCTCTTGTTTTATCTGTCATTGTCAATTTATTGTTTTTCCTAAGCGGCTTAGAATATGTTCTTGGCTTTTTCCGTGGATTTATGCCTTTATCTGTTATTGATATGATTGCTTCTTTTAGCTTTTTAACTCATTTTGATACCATTAGCCAAGGGCTCTTTGAATTACGAGATATTATATTTTTCTTCTCTCTTATCTTACTTTTTAATTATACTACAATTTTGATTGTAAGTTTCAAAACCTCGGGTACCACTCCGTGGTTAAAATCAATCCGCCGTGAATATTATATTTCAGTTTTTATTTTTCTTTTAATTGGTTTTACCGGTCTCAATCTTTTAGCTAATAATTTACTGAGAAGTTACAAAATTGACTGCACCCAAGAACGGCTGTTCACCCTCACCTCTTCTACAGAAAAAGTCTTAAAAAATTTACCATCTGAAGTTACGGCTCGTCTTTATTATTCACCTGTTTTGGGAGAACGCAATCCGCAACTGAGATTGTTTTTTGATCGTGTTCGTTTAATGTTAAAGCAATATGCTGATATATCAGGTGGTAAATTCAAATTCCGTATTGATAACCCCGAACCGCTAAGCAATGTTGAAGATAGAGCCCTTAATGCCGGTTTGCAACCTTTACCGATAATCGATACCAATACCAATGCCTATTTTGGCCTTGTTTTAAATACCGATGATAATAAAACTAAAACTATACCATTCTTCACTCTTGAAAGAATGCCATTTCTTGAACAAGATTTAACCGAAGCAATATATTTATTGAACCATCGCAAAAAAAATTTAGGCATAATCACATCATTGCCAATGTTTGAACAAATCGTGCAAAATGTTACCACCTCTCAATGGGAAATAATAACTCAATTAAAAAAGTTTTATGATATTTACATTATTGATAACACTAATAATAATCTGAACAATATAGATATTCTTATGATTGTACATCCTCGCAATCTCTCCAAAGAAACTCTTCAAAAAATAAAGGACTATAGCTATAAAGGTGGAAAGATATTGGCTTTCTTTGATATTGCCGCCGAGGCCCCAAGAATTTTCAGCCCTGCTGCTGAGGAATTAAAACCATCTGACTATGGTACTCTGCCTCAAGATTGGGGATTCAAGTTTTTCAATGAAGCAGTTGTTGCTGATCTTGAAAATTCCTCCACCATTGATGCTTCTATCAACTATAAAAGCAATCCTGAATTCACCCAAGATTTAATTCAATTTTATATTAAAGAAAACGGATTTAACTCTCAACAACCGCAAACGGCCCTTTTAAAAAAGATGTTAGCAACTTCGGTTTCGGTTTTTGCACCTTTGTCAAATGCTCCCATAGAATTTATTCCTCTGATTGAAGCCAGTAACAATTCAGAACTTATGAGTTCTTCAATTGTTTACGATTCAGTTCATCCCGGAGTTATTTTAAAACGTTTTCAAAAAGATTCTAACCCCAAATATCTAGCTGCACGTATTATAAGCAGAGATATGACTCGTCCTTTTGATTTAATAGTGGTTGGTGACTCTGACTTGCTTTATGACAATTTTTGGACCACTCATCGAACAATTTTTGAGAACAATTATTCAATTCCAATTTTAGATAATGCAAATTTTGTGTTTAACTCTCTTGATACCCTGCAAGAAAATGATGATTTATTAAATCTTCGTGGCAAGACCTATCGTGATCGCCCTTTTAATTCAATCGAAATGTTACGCAAAGATGCCTTATATAAATTCAAATTACGTGAAGATGAAATTTTTACTAATATTGAAAGAGCAAAACGAGGTCTACAAGAAGTTTGGGGCAAAAAGCAATTTGAAGGGCGTGATATTTTTACACCTGACGAACTTGCCGTTATTGCCGGCATTCGTAAAGAAATTGACGCTCAACGACAAGAGCTTTTCCTTATTCGACATAACATTGGAATTGAAATTGATCACATTTCAACTCTTTTGAAAATAACCAATATATATGCTATCCCTGCTCTGCTTCTGCTGATTTTGCTAGTCTTAAATTTACGCCAAAGTAAGTTCTGTTTACCGCATAAATTTTCCATAAATCGCAAATTTGTTTATATTGCCGTTTCTTCTCTAATTTTGCTCTTAGCTGGCTCAGCGGCTGTATATTACAATAATCGTCTTTCTCAAGATGATCTAATGGAAGGCAAAGCTTTATTCCCTGAGCTTCCAAAACAAATAAATAACATTACTCAAATATCTCTGAAAAATCACAAACATACTCTTGATTTTATCTTAAAAGACGGACAATGGATCTTACCTCAATATCCTGACTTTTTGGTTTATCAAGACCGTATAAGAAGTTTTCTTAGTTCTTTACTTGAAGCTACTTATTATGAGAAAAAAACCTCTGATGTAAAAAAGCTTTCTATATTTGGACTTTTACCGTTAAATAATGAAAAATCAACCACTACCGATATTGAACTGAAAGATAAAGAAGGTAAAGCCATCGTTTCCTTTGAAGTCGGCAAATATGATGTTGATTTAGGTCGAGGATCTATAGGGGCTTATATAAAGTTCCACAACAAGTTCCAAGTTTGGTTAGCCGCCATTGAGCTGGTAGATCTTAGACTTTCTCCTCAAGACTGGACTTTTAGCACTCTATGGAATTTACGTTTTGGACGATTGGCTTCTTTTAATAATAAAAAAGATACTGATACCGTTGCCAATCTTGCCAAGGAGTTACTAAATACCACCTTTATTTCTTCATCAAAAAGCATAAATTTATCGCAAAAAGTATTGGAACTTAACATAATAAGTGAAGGAAGCAATAATGTTATCATCAGTTTTTATCAGGATAACAAACATTATTATGCATCTTATAAATTTATTACGACAACATCATCAAAACCCTTGTCTGAATTTGCATCTTATGTTAAATCCACTTTTTATGAAATTTCTGCTTCTGATATGGAGAAAATAAAAAATGCAACCCTTAAATAATGACCAAATTAACCGCCTAAAAAAACAAGCATCTGTTTGCAGTGTAATTTTAGCTGTTGTTTTAATCATCATCAAAAGCATCGGTGTAATTTGTAGCGGTTCATTATCTGTTTTATCATCAATGGTAGACAGCATGGGAGATTTGGTTGCATCACTAATAACCTTTATTGCCGTAAGATTTTCCGCCAAACCTGCCAACAGTAGCCATCGTTATGGCTTTGGCAAAGCGGAAGCCTTAAGTGCTTTGGTTCAATCGGCATTTATAGGTGGATCTGGTGTCTTTATCATTTACGACGGCATAAACCGAATGCTTAACCCCCACCCGCAAATAAAAAGCCAATCTGCCATAATAATAATGATCATAAGCTTATTTTTAACCATTGCTTTAATTGCTTTCCAAAAATATGTTGCAAAAAAAACAGGTTCTCGTGCCATCAAGGCCGATTCCGCTCACTATAGCGTTGATGTTATTACTAACATTTCCATCATTTTAACCTTAATAGCCATCAGTATTTTTCATATCAATTGGTTTGATACCGTTGTCGCATTTTTAGTGGCCTCTTATCTGCTTTGGAGCTCTTATCACTTGGTCTTGGATTCGTTAACAATGATCATGGATAAAGAGCTTGGAGAAGACATTCGTGAAAAAATCAAAAAAATTGTTCTCTCGTGCGAACACATCGAAGGGATACACGACCTTCGCACAAGAGACCTTGGAAGTTCATATATTTTTGAATTTCACCTTGAGTTAGATGGTAATTTATCTCTAAACAAAGCTCATCAATATACAGACAATGTTGAAGCAGAGCTCCTGAAAACCTACCCCGGTGCACAAATAATCATTCATCAGGATCCTGCCGGATTACGAGAAAATAGACTTGATTACGAAATTGACGGGCATTGCAATATAAAAAATAAATAAAAAACCCTCTGGATAAAAAGTTGCAAAACTCCAGAGGGTCAAAATAATATAATTTCTATCATCACGACAGTAATTACATTTATAGAAAATAAGCCAAAAAATATATGGAAGGAAGTAAGAAATTTCCAACAACTTAAACAAAAAAATATCAAAATAACAAATTGCAAAATACCTTTTAAGTTATAAAAAACAAAGAGTCAAGTTTTTTATCACAATAAAAACTCTCACCCTATAAAGAGTGAGAGTTTTTAGTTAAGCTTATTTTGTTTTAGGCTTATTTTTTAGCACCCAAGACCTCGATTCTCATTCTGTAGAAAGATCTCCATACGAAGAACAACCCCAGAATAAAGAATGCGATTCCCAATCCTAAAGATACACATTTTGGTGCTGCCACGGCCATTTCTACCGCCAACAAACCAAACAATGTCGTAAATTTAATGATTGGATTAAGAGCAACAGAAGAAGTATCTTTATAAGGATCACCAACCGTATCACCCACAACTGATGCTGCGTGCAACGGTGTTCCTTTTTCACCTAAATCAACTTCTACAACCTTTTTTGCATTATCCCATGCACCACCGGCATTAGCCATATAAAGAGCTTGGAATAAACCGAATACTGCTATTGAAATCAAATAGCTGGCAAACAAATTCGGATCAAAGCATGCAAATGCAATTGTGAAAGAGAAAATAACAATAAATATGTTAAACATTCCCTTTTGTGCATACAAAGTACAAATTTGTACCACTTTCTTTGAATCTTCAATTGAAGCGGCTTTTGCTGTATTAAGCTTAATATGTTGCTTAATATAATTTACAGCTCTATAAGCACCGGTAGAAACGGCCTGCATTGACGCTCCGGAGAACCAGAAAATAACCGCACCGCCCAGAATAATTCCGAACAGCACCTCCGGATCTAATAAATTCAACTGCAAATTCAACAATAAAATGATTGAGAAAATCATCGTTGTTGCACCGATAACTGCCGTACCGATAAGAACTGGTTTCGCAGTAGCTTTGAAAGTATTTCCGGCACTGTCATTTTCTTCCAAGAAATGCTTACCGTTTTCAAAGTCAGGTTTAAATCCGTAGTCTTTTTGAATTTCCTTATCAATACCCTTAATGCTTTCAATTTGTGATAATTCAAAAACAGATTGAGCATTGTCGGTAACCGGACCATAGCTGTCAACAGCAATCGTAACCGGTCCCATTCCGAGCATACCAAAAGCCACCAAGCCAAAAGCAAACACTGTTGGATAAACCATGTAAGCATCTAAACCACTGCGAGCGGTAAAGAAGGCAATAGCCATCAAACCAACCATAACCAAACCTTGCCAAAAAGCGGAGAAATTACCGGCAACAATACCTGAAATAATATTCAAAGATGCTCCTGCCTCACGGCTGGCATTAACCACTTCTTGCACATGTTTTGACTTTGAAGAGGTAAATATTTTGGTAAATTCCGGTATCAAAGCTGCGGCTAAAGTACCGCAAGAAATAATAACCGAAAGTTTCCACCACAAAGCACCAAAGCTTGACAACATCACATAAGAAACACCAAAAGTAACCAAAATGGAAATTATTGATGTCATCCAAATCAATGATGTCAAAGGTGTTTCGAAATTGAAAGCTTTTTTATTACCAAACAAAGCTTTTGACACTGAAGAATTGAGCCAATAAGAAACAATTGACGTCAAAATCATCAATACACGCATGGCAAAAATCCACACGATCAAACGAGCTTGAAAGTCGATTCCACCGTCAATCAACGCCAATTGACCGTTCGGAGCATACATCATACCGGCACCTAAAACAATGAAGCTGATTAAAGCTACACCGGTAACGCCATATGTTTCAAAACCGTCAGCGGTAGGACCTACTGAATCACCTGCATTATCACCGGTACAATCGGCAATAACTCCGGGGTTTCTGGCATCATCTTCATCAATTTTGAAAATAATTTTCATCAAATCGGCCCCGATATCGGCAATTTTGGTAAAAATACCACCGCAAATACGTAAAGCTGAAGCACCTAAAGATTCACCAATTGCAAAACCGATAAAACAAGCACCGGCATTTTCCTTAGCCACAAACAGCAAGATGGCAATCATCATAATCAGCTCAACGCAAATCAACAAAACGCCGATAGACATGCCTGAACGCAAAGGCAAACTCATAACCGGATATGGTTTTCCACGTAAAGACATAAAAGCCGTGCGAGAGTTGGCATATGTGTTGATTCTCATTCCGAACCAAGCCACGATATATGATCCCAAAATACCAAATATTGACCACATCAAAACTGTCAAAACCTTAGGCAGCGGCGTTGCATTCAAATAATAAAAATAATAGAAAATACAAGCTGCAATAAACAATTCCAAAACCACCAAAAGCTTGGCTTGTTGTTTCATATAGGTTTTGCAGGTTTCATAAATTGTGTGTGAAACATTAAGCATGGCTTTATGAGCAGGCATCCCTTTGATTCTAACAAACTCATATAGACCAAAAATCATACCTAACACACAAACACCCATACCATATAACAAAATTTGTGATCCGGTAATTCCGTAACCAAAGATATTAAAAGCCACATCTAAGGAAGGAATTTTAAGATCAATCTCTGAGGCTAAAGCATTGCCGCTAAAGACCCCTGTTATAAGCAGTGCTGTAATAATAAAACTGCTCAATTTTTTCAAGCTCATCATATTAGATTCCCTTAAAAGATTAACACATAATAACACTCACAGGCATCTATCGATTCACCTGTCTGTTATGCCCAAAGCTTACACGCGAGATTCTAAAGATTCAATTAAATTTATTTAATTTCTGTAGACAACCAACAGATATTTCTGGCTACCTTGTTTTCTTTCTGATATTCTTTATCTTAGTGGAAATTGTCGTAAAAATATTTATTAATCGGAGAATTATAAAAATGAAAAAAATATTTGTTTTGGCAAGCCTTGCTCTTTTATCGGCCTGTGCCAGTCAACCCAAAGAAACTTACCCTTATGGAATGAATGAACAAGAGTGGAATGAACTGTCCATAAAAGATAAGACTAATATCCGTCGTGAGTTTTATTTTTATGAAAAAGGATCCACAGCTTTCATCAATCCTCAGTTAGAGGTTGAAGGCAAAAAACAAGAAATGCCGTTGATCCTCCAACAACAAAGAAAAAATTAAAATCTCTCCCCTCTTTTCAGAGGGGCTTTTTTTGTTGAAAAATTTTGTATTTGATTGTCCATAATCTCATAATGTCTTATAAAATAACAAAGAACAAAATTAAAGAGATGTTATGAGCGGAATAAGCCTTACTGCGAGTATGCGATCTAATTTATTGAGCTTGCAGACAATCAGCAAGCAGGTTGACTCTACCCAAAACAAACTCTCAACGGGGAAAAAAGTCAATTCCGCAATCGATAATCCGAGCTCATATTACACTGCCCGAAGTTTAACCAATAGGGCTAGTGATTTGGATGGTTTGCTTGATAGTATGGGACAGGCAGTATCTACCATCAAAGCAGCCACTGAGGCTTTAGAGAGTGCGGCCGATTTCTTGGAACAAGCCAAGGCAGCGGCCACACAAGCTTTAGAAACGATGTCTGAAATATATACTCCTCAACCTAGCGGAATCAGTGATGATGCCTCTATCAGAAACACCAGTTTATTTGATGGCAGAGCTAACACCCAAGCAATGCTGGATCAGATTGGTGCCGACGCCTTGGCAGCGACGGCAGCCAACCAGTTTTATGCGCCGGGCGTGGATAAAAACGATGCCAACTTTGGGCAAGGACAATGGTACCTTCCCGCTATCGGCGAGTTGATGGAAATGTACGGCATTGATGCTGCAAATATGACTGACGGTTATGGAACGACCGGAGCAAACGGTGAAAACAAAACAGCCATAAATGACGCACTCACAACCTTAAAAGGTTTAGGAGTTGATTGTGCAACTTTAACGAATGGATTTTATTGGTCTTCTTCTGAGTATTACAATACCAGCTCGTGGGAGTTCAATATGTCTAGTGGGGGCTGAGTCTACGGCAATAAGTACAGCTACAACGGCTACGTCAGGTGTTTCCAGCTTTTAGAAAGTTGCTTTAACCCTTCAACCTCTTCTGCTGACGCTTCAGGCGGCAGCAGTGGCGGCGTAGCCGCTCCCAAAATCGGCGATGTGATGTATTCGGATTTAAGCTACGGTTCAGCCGACGACTATGACGGCAGCAAAACCGCGGTCGGGATTGTCACCTGGGTCTCGGAGGACGGCAAATCTGCCAAAATCGTCAACCTCAAAGATTTAAGATTTAGTTCTAGTAATACGGTCGGCAACTTCAATCCCGACGATCCTTATAATGGAAGTTCTAGCTATATTCACTACACCAGCGCCAAACATAATGAGGATGTCACCGGTATAGATAATTATACTTATGATCAATTTTTAGCCGCCATCCAAGAAGCCGTGGCGGAAAGCTCTTTGCCTTCCGCAGAAGAACAACAGTATCAGAATATTTTGTCTCAGTATGATACTTTAATCAAAGACAGTAGTTACAAAGGCGTCAATTTGCTGCAGGAACAAGATTTGAAGGTAACCTTTAACGAGGGTAGGACGGCATGGCTTGATGTATTTGGTAAAGATGCCTCATCAGCTACACTTGGCTTAACCACCTTAGAGTGGAATTCTAAAGAAGACGTGGAAAAATCAATTGAAGAATTAACCAATGCGATGAATCAAATCCGCTCAATGTCATCAGAATTGGGGAGTTATTATAATATAGTTCTTACTCGTCAAGATTTTACCGAAAACCTAATCAATGTATTGGAAGAAGGGGCTGATAAACTAACCTTGGCCGATATGAACGAAGAATCAGCCAATATACTCGCCTTACAAACCCGCCAACAACTTGCAATCAATTCACTTTCTCTTGCCTCACAGGCAGCACAAGGTATTTTGAGGTTGTTCTAAAATATCAAACTATTTCCAACAATTCTTTGCTAAAATCGGCTAAAGAGTTGTCATGAGCTCCCATAATCACAATTCTATCACCCGAACGAACATTTTCTGCCACAAACTTTTTGGTATCAGCCTTATGCGGCAAAAACAAAGCTTGTTCATGCCCATTATTTTTAATCTGTTTAATTATGTTAGCCGAAGATATACCAACATCTTTTGCTGTCAGTTCATAAATTTCCTGCATAATTATAATATCATCAGGATTAAGCGTTTTGGCCACCACTTCCGCCACCTCATCGCCGGTATTAACCGCTGAAAACGGTGTGTGCGGCTGATACATAGCAATAATGCGTCCGGGATATTCACGCAAAGCCGCCAAAGATGCACCTATTTTGCTGGGATTATGTGCAAAATCATTGTAAACGGTAACTCCATTAGCAGTACCCATCTTTTCAAGACGAGCCTTGATTCCGTTAAAACTTTCCAAAGCTTTAGCCGCTTTAAATTTATCAACGCCCAAAACCGAGCAAGCAGCAATGGCCGCCAGAGCATTGGCAACATTAAACCGTCCTATGAGGTTAAGTCTGAATGTTTTACCATCAAGCTTATATTCAACTCCATTATCAATAGCTTTTATATCTGAAACATAAAGATCAGCATTTGAGCTCTCGGTTGAAAAGCTTAAAGTCTGATTAGAAGATTTCATATTTCTGGTCAATTCACAATCATAATTTACAACCAAAGTATTTCGAATGTTAGAGGCAAAATTAGTAAAATACTCAACTAATTTTTCAATACTGGTATGATCATGTGAAATATTATTAATAATCCCGACATAAGGCTTATATTTTTTAATTGAGCCATCGCTTTCATCAGCTTCAATTACACAAATATCACCTTGATTATAAATATAATTTGGCAAACCTTCATTTGTTTCATAATTACAAAGCATACCACCGTTAATCATACAGGGCTTTTTATTCAATTTATCCAAGATATAACCAATCATGGCCGTAGTAGTAGTTTTCCCGGCGGTTCCGCCTACGGCAATATTATAAGGATACTGTTCAAACAGTTCAGCTAAAAGATCGGAACGTTTTTTTACCGGAATATTATAAGCTCTGGCAGCTTTCACATCAGGATTATTTTCATCTATAATAGCTGAAACATAAACACACTCCATATCCGGAGTAATGCCGCTGCCGTTTTGCGGAATTATTTTTAAACCTGCTTTTTCAAGTGCAATTTTACGAGAACAATCTCGACCTTCATCAAAGCTTAAATCTGAACCGTAAACATCCCAACCCTTTTTAATCATTATTTGCTCAAGAGGGCTTATTCCGTTTCCGGACGCTCCGCAAAAGGCTACTTTTTTCATCAATTATCATCCTTTTTTATAGTGCATCTAAAGTCTCATTTTCACGAGCTTGCATAATTTTCAAATTTTTATAATCGATGACTATATAACTTTTTCCGTTGCCGTCAACATTTATTGCCAAAGCAGCCCCAACTTCTTCATTATTATACGTAGAATAAAGCTCAGCCATGCCGCTCTGCAATTGCGATAAAAAGTTTGGATTCCCGATTGGAGCTTCTTCGGTAATTGTGGCGTCACGTCCGCGTTCATCTTTAACTGTTTTTTGAATTTTTGCCGGAGTAAAAAACTCTTGCACATTACCATATTTTTTAGCCAACAAAGAAGAGTAAATTTTGTACAAACGCAAAACTTTTGAAGCTGAGGTATCATCATCGATCAACTTACCATAAGCTATTATACGCCACAGTTCATCTTCTTGTCCGAAAGTAATATCAACTCTGGCAAATTCCTCAATCTCCTTTGGAAGATTTTGAGCCGCAAAGCTATTTACATAATCCTTTTCATCAATTGGGGTCAGGCCAACTCCCTGATTTTTAGTATCGGCAATTGTTGCTCCCCAAACCAATCCGAAAGGAGCACTTTGAGCACGAGTAACCACCTTATCAGGATTTGTATACCTTTTTTGCCGCAACTCTGGAAATGTTTGTTTACGTAAAGATCTTGGCTGTTGTTGTAAAAGTTTACGAGCACTGTTTTGAGCACTTTCTGCCGCATCTTCATCAACAATCGTAACACTGTCATCAATTAGAAGATCTCTTGACAGAGAATTTTCTTGTGCTGAAAGCACTGCAATATTGGCACCAAACAAAAAAATGGCAATAAAGATAAGTTTTTTCATAAAATTTTCCCATATTAATGCAAAATTAAATTGAACACTGTTCAAGTTTCGTTTATTGTAATATTATAATTACAAATTTTTTATTAAACATATAAACTTATTGCAAAAAAACAATGAATACAGATGAAAATAAAAATTCGCGTTTGAAAAATTTTGTAAAAGAACAAATGCGTTCAAATCTGCTCAAATGCGGCCGTAAAATGGTGATTGAACAAGGACCTGATTTTTTAACAGCCCGCAAATTATCCGATATCTCCGGAGCCTCGGTCGGAACAATTTATAACTTGTTTGCCACCATGGATGATTTTATTCAAGCCGAAAACATGCAAACACTCGATGAAATTTATGACGAATTATCCATAGTATTACCGGGAAAAAATCCGTTTATTAACTTAAACAATTATGTTGACATCTTTAGCTCATTTGTACTCAATCATCAAAATTTATGGATGCTGTTATACCGTGAACATCTATGTAAAGGAGTAGGAAAATCTGGTTTTGCCTATGCTAAAAAAATAAAAAAGATAGAAAGCTTGATCGATACTCAAATTAAAGCCATTTTTGGTACTTGGGGAGTTGAAGAACGTCGCTTATCTGCCAAAGTTTTAGAGATGTCTCTATTTGCATTAAGTGGATTTTTGATGAATACAAAACAACCAACAAAGAGTCTGATTAATAAAAACAATATTTGTAAATTGCTTTTAAATACCTACCTTGCCGGACTAAATACTTTAAAAAGGGTCAGATAAATGCTCTATGATGTCTATTATAAATTTTTAGCCATAATCAACAGCCCATCTTTTTTAAGAGGATTTTTTGACAACCGCTTTTATTTAATTTTGTTGGTCATTATCTTAATGCGTTTCAAATATACTACCTATCGTTCAATGTGGTTAAGTGCATTGGTTAATATTCCTGGAACCATTTTACATGAAATGATGCACTTTATTGTTGGTTTATTCTTAAATGCCAGACCTTGCAATTTTACGATTTTTCCCCGCCGTGGCGACGACGGAAATTATGTAATGGGAAGTGTCGGTTTTAGAAATGTTACTTTTTACAATGCCGTTCCGTCAGCCATGGCCCCGTTATTGCTACTGCCGATCGGATTTTATTTAAATCGTTATTTTTTGCCGATAATGCAGCCGACTTTTGTAAATTATATATTATATGTTTTGTTGCAAACAATTATCATTGAAAATGCCATACCCTCAAAAGCAGACTTCAAAGTTGCCGGAATGTATTGGAGCGGTGTAGCAATATATATTTTTGTATTTTTAACCTTATTTCTGATGTTCTAAAACAGCCTTAAAATTCCCTGAGCAGCTTGTGAAGCAAGTGAAAGTGAATTAATTGCAAGTTGTTGTCTTGTCTGCAGAGCCAGCATGTTGGCAGATTCCTCGTTCATGTCGGCTAGAGTTAATTTATCCGCTCCTTCTTCCAAAACATTGATTAGGTTCTCGGTAAAATCTTGACGAGTGAGAACAATGTTATAATAACTTCCTAACTCCGATGACATGGAGCGGATTTGATTCATGGCGTTGGTTAATTCTTCTATCGCCTTTTCCACATCTTCTTTAGTATTCCACTCTAAGGTGGTTAGACCAAGGGTTGCTGATGAAGCATCTTTGCCCAATACATCAAGCCATGCCGTCCTGCCCTCGTTAAAGGTTACTTTCAAATCTTGCTCTTGCAGTAAGTTTACTCCCTTATATGATGCATCTTTGATTAGTGAATCATATTGGCTGATGATAGAAGCATATTGCAGACTATCTTCATATACCTCCGGCCTGTCCCAGACAACCGTATCAAAATTTATTTCCGGTAAATCATCAAACATCTGATACGTTTCTCCGGTGGAGGTAAAACCATCCAATGATGCAAAACTATTTATTGAAAAATCAGTCCCTGTAGAATCTATCTCTTTTTCCCAATCTTTATCTAATTTCCAATAACCGTCATTTGCCGGATTGTTATGATCTTTGACACTTATTTTGCAATTTTTTTCTATATTTAGATAATTAATTTCAGCTTGTGTCTTTCGTACTGTTAAAGCGACTGACTTAGTGCCGCTTTGCTCTATATGAATTTCACTACTATCTTTTATATTTAATGTATTATTATGTACGCTATTAGTTAAAAACAAACTATAAAATTCATCTCCCGTGCTTTTAATATTAATAATTGACTTTTTACTTATATTTATTTCTCCTTGATTTACTCCTATTCCATAACCTTTATTAGATTGATTATAAAAATTAACTAAGGCGTCTTCTATATTTAATTTTCCTCCGTCATAAATATTTATATTTGCGTTCGTTTCTAAAGAATTTTTAATAGAACTGTTTATAACCGAACCACTGCGAATATTTATTTCTGAATTATCATATGACATTATGGAGCGGCTGTTGCTGCCTTGATGGTAGATACCGCCTGTCCCATGCTGTCAAGCAAGGCATCTAAATCATTAGCCCGATTGGTTAAACTTCTGGCAGTGTAATAAGAACTAGGATTATCTATCGCGGAATTGACTTTTTTGCCGGTGGAGAGTTTGTTTTGGGTAGAATCAACCTGCTTGCTGATGTTCTGCAAGCTCAATAAATTAGATCGCATACTGGCACTCAGGCTGATCTTGTCCATACCACCCTCTCTTTAATACTCATACTTTCTGTATATGATATATCTTACCACATGACAACAAACTATAAAAACATTTTCCACAGAAATTCTTTATATAAATTAGGTTATAGTCTTTATATCGGTTATAAAAAACTCAAAACATAATCCAAATTCCTTAGGTTCAAATAACCTATAAGACGTTGATATAACCAAACACCCTCCCATCCTTTTGAATTAAATGCCAACATTGAACCCACCGCCCACAAATTGGCTGACGGTAAAAACATTGCACAAAACTTATAAGACACTTTGGGTAAATCAGTTTGTTTTTCATGTATCTGAGAGCTAACAGTATCAAGATGATACCCGATAAAAAATCCTAAAAACCCGTTTAAAATCAAATTCATCGGAGCAAATAACGTATATATAGTAACAGCAATCATATAAAACAAACCAAACAACGGAAAGAAATAAGGAGCTATTATAATCAACCAATTTCCGCTACCTTCAAACTCCATGTTTCCACCAGAATTATCCCCTTCAACTCTTACTCCTTTTACTTTATGTAATGTAATCAAAGCAAAAAAAGCATGTGTCAATTCATGAGCAATAATTTCCATATTTCCTTTAACAGATGAGTCCATCATTGTTCTGGAAACAAAGAAAAATAGAAAGCCGGCAATCAAAGCTATATAAGGCATTTTTGTAAATTGGAAATAGTTTAAAGATTGAACGAATGCCGGCAAAGACAACAACATATAAAATGCAAGCGGCCACTTTATCAATTCAAGGAATTTATCTATCAAAGTACGCATTATTACTTCTCCGTTAAATATGCTATTCTATTTTTCAGATAAATTCACTTCTATTCTTCAATATATTAACACTTCTTCAATATTTATCGTTGTATGCTTTTATTACAAACTTATTTTAACATAAGTTTTGGACTGTCTCTGCTTCCCCATAAAACCGAGACAGTCCTCTTATAAAGTTTTATAAAACACTCAACAAAGAGATAAAATTATGGTTATCCAAGAATTTGAAACTTATGATTTTCTGATTAATGATGAAGATGAAGTCATGCTGCTTCTATATGTTAGAGAAGGCGAACCCCAAAATGCCCTGTTAGAAATTAACATTAAACAATGCTCCGCTATTTTACATCGTAATGCTACGGATAATATAAATTTAACAGATATCCCCGAAGATGTTTTAGACAGCCTTCAAGATGCCGACAAAATCCTAGTTTGCGAACTAAGCATTGAAACAGATGAAAAAGACACTCAAATAATTTATGCTTATGAAGCAGAAATTACCGATTAAAATAAAAAGCTGCCCATTTAATGGGCAGCTTTTTATTGTACTTAAATAATGCCTTACTTAGATTCGCTAGCTGCTTTTTCGGCTTCGGCGGCAGCAGCTTTCTCAGCTGCGACACGAGCCAAATCTTTAGCTCCTTTAGCATTAACATCACGATCAACCAACTCAATGATTGCCATATCAGCGGCATCACCATAACGGAAACCGGCTCTCAAAACACGAGTATAACCGCCGTTACGATTTTTATAACGCTCTGCCAAAGTAGAGAAAAGCTTAGCAACAACTTCTTCATTACGTAAAAAAGCCTGAGCCTGTCTGCGGTTGCTCAACTGGCCTTTTTTAGCAAGGGTGATCATCTTGTCAACGAATGTTCTTAATTCTTTAGCTCTTTGTACCGTAACTTTAATTTGTTCATGGGTCAATACAGCAGCTGTCAAATTAGAAAACAAAGCTTTGCGTGCATTGGTATCCATATTTAGTTTTCTGTGTTTCATTCCATGTCTCATGGCTTTTTTCCTTTCATTTTCTCTGTTGGCCGGCAAGACCGACCGGATAAAACATTTTGCTTCACCACGGATTCTTACATAAAAAGCTCATGCATGAAGCTATTTTCAAATTCCTAATCAAGGAACAAAATGGATTGGATGGGGAGAGGAATAATAAGATTTAAGGGAGAAAGTACCGGAGCGTACAAAATAGTACGTGAGGACACTTTCTTCCCGAAAAATCTGTATTAGTCCTCCGCCACACAATTCATTAAAAGTGTTCGTCGCAACGACGAATCAACTCTTCAATATTCTCTGGTGGCCAACCAGGAGTGTCCATACCAAGATGGATTCCCATTTTAGCCAATACTTCTTTGATTTCATTCAAAGACTTACGACCAAAGTTTGGCGTTCTAAGCATTTCAGCCTCAGTCTTTTGTACCAAATCACCAATATAAACGATATTATCATTTTTAAGGCAATTGGCTGAACGAACAGAGAGTTCAAGTTCTTCAACTTTCTTCAACAAGTTTCTGTTAAACGGAAGTTCCTCTTTTTCAGCCTCAACTTCAGCCTCTGGTTCATCAAAATTAATAAATGGTTTCAACTGATCTTGCAAGATACGAGCTGCCAAAGCAACTGCATCTTCCGGCGAAACCACTCCATTTGTTTCAACAATCAAAGTTAACTTATCATAGTCGGTAGCTTGTCCTACACGAGTATTTTCAACTTTGTATGAAACCTTTCTTACCGGAGAATAAATTGCATCAACCGGAATAACGCCGATAGGGGCATCCGAAGCTTTATTCAAAGCAGCCGGAACATAGCCTTTTCCGGTACCTACAGTCATTTCCATATTAATTTTTGCACCGGCATCAAGATTACAAATAACCAAATCAGGATTCATAATCTCAACATCATGACCAGTATCAATCATAGCTGCCGTAACCTCACAAGGTCCTTCAGCTTTTAAGGTCATGGTTTTTTGGCCTTCGCTGTGAACAGCCACAGCCAACCCTTTAATATTAAGGACGATGTCGGTAACATCTTCTCTAACACCGGGAACAACCGAGAATTCATGCAAAACCCCGTCAATTTTGATGCTTGTAACAGCACCGCCCTGCAAAGAAGAAAGCAAAACTCTTCTGATTGCATTGCCCAAGGTTAAGCCGAAACCTCTTTCCAAAGGTTCTACCACTATTTTGGCTTTGTTTTCACCATCCAGGGAAGTAACATCCAAATTAGTCGGTTTAATAAGTTCTTGCCAATTCTTTTGAATCACGGGTATGTCCTCTATATTACTGCATATGCAAAGTTCAAAAACAAACAGATTGTGAGGCTTTTCCTCACACCTCAAAATACTAATAGCTTAACTATACGCGGCGACGTTTTCTCAAACGGCATCCATTGTGAGGAATAGGAGTAACATCACGAATTGTCGTGATGGTAAAGCCGACGACTTGCAAAGCTCTGATTGCAGACTCCCTGCCAGAACCCGGACCTTTAACTTCAACCTCTAAAGTTTTCATACCATGCTCCTGAGCCTTCTTACCGGCCTCTTCAGCAGCAACTTGAGCTGCATAAGGAGTTGATTTACGAGAACCTTTAAATCCCTGAGCCCCGGAAGTAGACCATGCTACTGTATTTCCTTGAGCATCAGTAATTGTAACTCTTGTATTGTTGAAAGTAGAATTAATATGGGCAACACCTGCCGTAATATTCTTCTTTTCTTTCTTTTTAACACGTTGTGATACTGCTTTTGCCATTTAACAACCTACCTTATTTCTTCTTATTAGCCACAGTTTTACGTTTACCTTTACGGGTTCTGGCATTTTGTTTGGTACTCTGACCACGAACAGGTAAACCTTTACGATGACGCAATCCTCTGTAGCATCCCAAATCCATCAATCTTTTGATATTAACGCCGACTTCACGACGCAACTCACCTTCAACAACAACATTGTTGTCAATAACATCACGGATTTTAGCAACTTCTTCATCGCTTAAGTCATAGACACGGCGATCCAAAGAAATCCCAGCTTTTGCACAAATGTCTTGAGCAGTTTTTCTTCCAATGCCATAGATATAAGTCAAAGCAACTTCGATTCTCTTGGCAGTTGGGATATTTACACCAGCTATACGAGCCAAATTAAGTCTCCATTTTTAAAATTAATACACATTCAAAAAGTTGATCACCACTTTTCAAAATTAAGCCGGATTATATGCTAAAATTTGCAGGTGTCAACCAAAGATTCATCAATTTTTTGAAAAAAATACATTTTTTCAAAAAATTATCACTTTCAAAGCTATTTTACGCCTAACAAATCATCAATTTTTTTTGCCACTGCGGCAATTGACCCCGTTCCGTCCACACAACGCAACACTCCTTTTTTCTCAAAATAAGAAATTGTCGGATATGTCAATGCTCTATAATTAACGAGTCGATTCTGCACAGTCTCCCTGTTATCATCGATTCTGCGATAAAAATCCGTTCCGCCGCAAACATCACAAACCCCGTAAACTTTTGGCTTTTGATATTTATCATGATAACCTTGACCACACTTCATACAAGCATAACGCCCTAAAATACGTTCCATAATAATCTCATCGGGAACCTGAATTTCAATAACCGCATTCAAGGTAATTCCTTTTTGTTCTAACAATTTTTCCAAAGCCTCTGCTTGTGGCAACGTCCTTGGGAAACCATCCAAGATAAAACCTTTTTTGCAATCATCTTCATCGATTCTTTTTGATAACATGCCGATAATTACATCATCGGAAACTAAATTTCCATTATCAATTAGAGCCTTTATCTCTAAACCGAGTGGAGTCGCTTTTGCCGCTTCGGCACGCAACATTTCTCCGGTAGACAAATGCGGAATATGAACTTTTTCCTTCAAAAGGCGAGCCTGAGTTCCTTTTCCGCAACCGGGAGCTCCCGTAAATACAACGTGTAGTCCCAATCCGTCTTTATTCATTTTATCTTCTCTTCCTATGTGCTAAAGAAGCTTTCTTGATTAATGATTCATATTGATAAGCTATTAAGTGAGATTGTAGTTGTCCCACAAAATCCATCGTAACTTGAACCACGATAAGCAGAGTTGTTCCACCCAAAACAAAAGGCACTGCCAATTTGCTGATTAATATTTCAGGCAAGATACACAAACCTACTAAATATACCGCACCCAAAACCGTCAATCGAGTAATTACATAATCCAAATACTCGGCAGTATTTTTACCCGGACGAATACCGGCAATAAAGCCGCCGTGTTTTTTCAAGTTTTCGGCTGTTTCTTCCGGATTAAACACAATTGCGGTATAAAAGAATGCAAAGAATGCAATCAAAAATGCATACAATCCCAAATATAATGGCTGACCATGCCCCAACATTTGGCTCAATTCTTGTACCCAAACCGGCCCGTTTTCTGCACTAAAGTTAGCAATTGTAATCGGCAGCAACAACAAAGAACTGGCAAAAATTGGAGGAATAACACCTGTCGGATTAATTTTCAACGGCAAGTGAGAACTCTCAGATGCACCCATTCTGCCCATAACTTGACGCTTTGGATATTGAATAATGATTTTTCTTTGAGCTCTTTCAACCAAAACAATCAAATAAATCAAACCCAAAACCATTGCCAACAACATCAAAATAACCGGAGCAGACATCGAGCCAACTCGTCCCAACTCAAAAGTCTGAGCCAAAGCGGTTGGAATATTAGCAATAATACCAACCGTAATGATTAATGATGAACCGTTGCCAACTCCGCGTGCAGTAATTTGCTCACCCAACCAAACAATAAACATTGTACCACCAACCAAAGAGACAATGGTTGTAAAACGGAAAACAAAACCGGGATCAACCACGGCAGACATTCCGGCAGCACCGGTCATTCCTTCAAGACCGACAGCGATTCCATAGCCTTGAACAATTGTAATCAAAACCGTTAAATAACGGGTATATTGCGTAACTTTACGATGTCCGGCCTCACCTTCTTTTTTCAAAGCCATCAAAGACGGGATAACCGACTGCCCCAATTGGATAATGATTGAAGCTGAAATATACGGCATAATGTTTAAGGCAAAAATGGTCATACGTTCCAAAGCGCCACCGGCAAACATATTAAACATTCCCAAAATTCCGCCTGAATTTCTGGCAAAAATTTCAGCCAAAATTTTCGGATCAATACCCGGCAAAGGAATAAATGTGCCCAAACGAAACACAATCAATGCCAAAACCGTAAACCACAATCTTTTTTTAAGTTCTTCAGCTTTGCCAAAAGCGGACATATCAAGATTCGCCGCCATTTTCTCTGCAAGTGAAACCATTTTTATTTCCTTAATCTATTATTTAAAACCACGATTAGGACCGAACAGTCCTTTTAAGCTAAGATATTAATACACTAAAAAAAATTTAATTCAACAAAATTATCCACTTACACCACATAAATAAACAAAAAAGGCGAAGAAAATTCCTCGCCTTTTCAAACAAATCTCAGTTTTCAACTAAGCAACAACGTTAACCTTGCCGCCTGCCTTTTCAACTGCAGCAATAGCTGTTTTGGATGCAGAATTTACGCTGATAACTGCTTTGGTGGTAATAGCACCGCGAGCCAACAAACGTACTCCGTCCAAAGTCTTATTAATAACACCGGCTTTTACCAAAGATTCGATATTAATATCTTCGGCATTAAGCTTGCCTGCGTCAATAGCCTTTTGAATAGTATCCAAATTAACAACGGCAAATTCCTTTGCAAAAGGATTCTTAAAACCACGTTTTGGCAAACGACGATAAATCGGCATCTGACCACCTTCAAAACCGTTGATTGCAACACCTGAACGAGATTTTTGACCCTTCTGTCCGTGTCCGGCAGTCTTTCCGGAACCGCTTCCGATACCGCGAGCAACGCGTTTACGGTTTTTTCTGGCTCCTTCGTTGTCTCTGATTTCATTAAGTTTCATTTTTTATCACCTTATAAAATATAAAGCCACAGGATTTATAAAGAGCTGCAAAGATCTATTTAAGCCTAACAGCTCTTTATCATTAATCCCTCTACTCCTCGACTTTAACGAGGTGTGCCACTTTTTTAATCATTCCGCGAACAGATGGAGTATCTTCCAAAACAGAAGTTTTATACATCTTGTTCAAACCCAAACCAATCAAGGTTGCTCTCTGTATAGCAGGGCGACCGATAGGACTGGCAATTTGAGTAACTTTAATAGTTTTCTTTGCAGCCATGATTAAGCCTCCTCAACAGCGAGTTTAGCGTTGCTGGTGTTTTCACGGCGGCTTACAATATCTCCGACTTTCTTACCGCGTTTTGCAGCAACCATACGAGGAGAATTAATAGCCTCCAAAGCATTGAATGTAGCCTTAATCATATTATAAGGGTTGTTTGACCCCATTGATTTGGCAACCACATCCTGAACACCCAAAACTTCAAAGATGGCACGCATCGGACCACCGGCAATAACACCGGTACCGGCGGGAGCCGTTCTTAAATAAACCTTACCGGCACCAAAACGACCGGCAATATCATGGTGCAAAGTTCTGCCTTCACGCAACGGAATACGAACCATGTTTCTCTTTGCCTCATTGGTAGCTTTGGTAATAGCTTCCGGCACTTCACTTGCTTTACCGGAACCAAAGCCAACGCGACCTTTTTGATCACCAACTACAACGATGGCAGCAAAAGACATTGTGCGTCCGCCTTTGACGGTTTTGGCAACACGATTAATATGAACTAATCTTTCGACCAATTCTTCTTTTTTCTCAGTCTTATTATTACGACGATCTAAAGCTTGTTGTGTCATTTCCATAACTCCTTAGAACTTCAGACCGGCTGCACGTGCAGCATCAGCCAAAGCTTTAACACGACCGTGATAGATATAACCGCCACGATCAAATACAACTTCACTAACACCAGCCTTCAAAGCACGTTCGGCAACAACTTTACCGATATAGCTGGCAGCTTCAATATTGGAAGACTTTTTGATGTTCTCGCGAACTTCTTTATCCAAAGTAGAAGCTGATGCAACGGTAACACCTTTGGCATCGTCAATAATCTGAGCATAAACATGCATATTGCTGCGAAATACGGATAATCTCATCTTTCCATTCGCAGATTTTTTAAGAGCAGACCGAACACGGCCTTTTCTTTTTTCAAACAATTCTCTTGGCGTACTCATTTACATTTTTCCTTATTTCTTCTTGCCTTCCTTACGACGTACATATTCGCCTTCATATTTTACGCCCTTACCTTTATAAGGTTCAGGTTTTCTGAATTTGCGAATTTCTGACGCAAGTTGACCGACAAGTTGTTTATCTGCACCAGAGATGCTGATTTGGGTAGGACTGGCACAAGCAATCTTGATACCTTGAGGAGCAGGAACCGTAATATCATGAGAAAAACCCAATGATAAAATCAACTTGCTTCCTTCAACACGAGCCTTATAACCAACACCAACCAGCTCCAAATTTTTCGTAAAGCCATCATGAACACCTTTAACAATGGTGTTAATGTTAGCTCTTGTTGTTCCCCACAAAGCACGAGCTTGCTTGGTCTCGGCTTTAGGAGCAACAACAACTTTATTGCCGTCTAATTTAACGTCAATATGGTCAAGATCAAAATGGCAGCTCAATTCGCCCAACTTGCCTTTTGCTTTAACCAAATTATTTTCAACGGCAACGGTAACGCCTTCAGGAACGATAACCGGATATTTTCCAACTCTAGACATCCTATACCCCTCCTAAAATACCTGACAAAGAATTTCACCGCCGACATTAGCTTTTCTGGCATCATTATCGCTCATAACCCCGGACGGAGTAGAAACGATTGAAATACCCAAGCCGTTGTATACTCTGGGCAAATCTTTAACGCTTGAATAAACGCGACGACCCGGAGTAGAAACACGGTAAATTTCAGTTATAACGGAAGTACCTTCATGATACTTCAATTTAATGTGAAGTTCATCAACACCGGGACGAACATTAACCTTTTCATATCCAAGGATGTATCCCTCTTTTTTCAAAACTTCCAAAACATTTTCACGCAAGCGAGAAGCAGGTGATACGACTTCACTCTTCTTTGCTCTTTGTGCGTTTCTAATGCGTGTGAGCATATCGCCCAAAGGATCAGACATAGACATTATCTTTATCTCCTACCAGCTTGATTTCACTAAACCTGGAATTTCGCCAAAGCTTGCCATATCTCTGAGTTCAATACGAGCTAAGCCGAACTTCCGATAAACACCACGAGAACGACCGGTGAGTCTGCAACGATTTCTATATCTGATTTTTGCAGAATTACGCGGCATCTCAGCTAATTTAAGAGTAGCTTGGAATCTCTCCTCGGGAGAAACTGTTTTATCCATAACTATCTTTTTGAGCTTTGCACGACGAGAAGCAAACTTCTCAGCCATCTTAGCTCTTTTCAAGTTTCTGTAAACTGAACTTGTTTTTGCCATAGTTAAATCTCCACTTATTTTCTGTACGGAAGGTTAAAGCCGGTCAGAAGAGCCTTAGCTTCTTCATCTGTCTTTGCTGTTGTGCAAATGCAAATATCCATTCCTCTGATGTTCTCAACTTTATCATAGTTGATTTCAGGGAAAATAATTTGCTCCTTAATACCAAAAGCAAAGTTTCCTCTTCCGTCAAAGTTTTTACCGGTAATACCGTGGAAGTCTCTAACGCGGGGCAAAGCCATATTAATCAATCTTTCCAAAAACTCATACATTCTGGTAGAACGCAAAGTTACTTTGCATCCGATAGGCATACCCTCTCTTACCTTAAACGTAGCAATTGATTTGCGAGCTTTGGTAACAACCGGCTTCTGACCGGCAATCAAAGCTAACTCCTCAACGGCATTGTTAAGTTTTTTCTTGTCTGTAACGGCATCGCCGACACCGATATTCAAGACAATTTTAGTCAACTTAGGAATCTCATGTGGGTTTTTGTAACCGAATTTTTCCACAAGAGATTTTTTTATGACTTCATTATATAAAGTTTCAAAATTTGCCATAAATTTTTCTCCCATTAATCGATTACTTCACCGGTTTTACGAGCAACACGCACTTTTTTACCGTCAACGGTCTTATAACCAATCTTGGTAGCTTTGCCGTCTTTAGACAAAGCAACGTTAGAAACGTTAATCGGTGCTTCTTTAGTAACAATTCCGCCCGGATTGGTTTGGCTCGGCTTGGTGTGGCGTTTAACCAAATTAACACCCTGCACAACCACTTTACCTTCCTTCGGCATGGCTTTTACTACTTCACCAGTTTTGCCTTTGTCATCACCTGACAAAATTACAACTTGGTCACCCTTTTTTATTTTTAATTTAGGCATTATAATACCTCCGGTGCTAATGAAATAATTTTCATAAATTTCTTTGCACGCAATTCTCTGGTAACAGGCCCAAAGATACGAGTACCGATAGGCTCACCATCTTTATTAATTAAAACTGCGGCATTTTTATCAAAACGGATAACTGATCCGTCTTTACGACGAATATCCGAAGCCGTACGAACAATAACAGCTTTGTGGACATCACCTTTTTTCACACGACCCTTTGGAATAGCATCTTTAACAGATACTACAATAACGTCGCCCACAGAAGCATGCATTCTCTTGGAACCCCCAAGAACTTTAATGCACTGCACCTGACGTGCGCCAGAGTTGTCGGCTACATCGAGGTTGGTTTGCATCTGTATCATTTTTTAATTCCTTTTCTCTTAGGCGTTATCAACTATCACAGTCCAACACTTGGTTTTTGAATACGGAACAGATTCAATAATACGTACCGTATCGCCAACTTTGAACTGATTGTTTTCATCATGAGCTGCATACTTTTTGCTTTTCTTGATGAATTTCTTGTAAACAGGATGCATAACCTGACGTTCAACTTTAACAACAACAGTTTTATCCTGCTTATCACTTACAACAACACCTTGAAGAATTCTCTTAGGCATATTCTTTCTCCTAACTATTCTTCTTGCGCTCAGCAATGAGCGTGTTGATTTTAGCTACTTCTTTACGGACCTTACTTAATAACGCAGTATTTTGTAATTGTCCAGTAGATTGTTGTACTCTCAAGTTAAATTGTTCTTTCTTGCATTCCAACAATTTAGCTTCAAGTTCATCAATACTCATCGCACGAAGATCTTTTGTTTTTACCATTTTTAAGCTCCTTGCTCTGAATTCAGTTTCTTAACAAACTTGGTTTTAACTGGTAACTTTGCAGCTCCCAATGCAAAAGCTGAACGAGCCAACTCTTCATCAATGCCTTCACATTCAAATAAGATACGGCCTGGCTTAACTCTTGCAACCCAGAACTCAACAGAGCCCTTACCTTTACCCATACGAACCTCAGCCGGTTTATCCGACACTGGAACATCAGGGAATATTCTAATCCATAATCTTCCGGCTCTTTTCATCTCACGGGTAATGGCACGACGTGCTGCCTCAATCTGGCGAGCCGTAACACGATCCGGAGACAAAGCCTTCAATCCATATGAACCAAAACTTAATTCTGCACCGCCTTTAGTCAAACCGTGAATACGGCCCTTATGCTGTTTGCGGAATTTTAATCTCTTTGGACTTAACATCTTTTACTTACCTTTATTTCTGTTCAGCCAACTTCTTATCTTGTGCCATTGGGTCATGAGCCATGATATCACCTTTGTATATCCAGACTTTAACACCACAAGCACCATAAGTAGTATGAGCTGTAGAGGTTGCATAATCAATGTCAGCACGTAATGTATGCAAAGGTACGCGTCCTTCACGATAGTATTCGGTTCTGGCAATTTCAGCACCGCCTAAACGACCTGAACAACTAACCTTAATACCTTCTGCACCCAAACGAAGAGCTGACTGCATAACGCGTTTCATGGCACGACGGAAAGCCACACGGCGTTCCAACTGCTGAGCAACACTATCAGCAACCAATTGTGCGTCCAATTCAGGTTTTCTAACTTCCAAAATGTTCAATTGGACTTCAGAATCAGTCATCTTCTGAATTTCTTTTCTCAAAAGCTCAATATCTTGACCTTTTTTACCAATTACAACACCTGGTCTTGCTGAGTGAATTGTAACTCTTGCTTTCTTAGCAGGACGTTCAATAACGATTTTGCTAATACCTGCCTGAGCCAATTTCTCTTTCAAGAATTCTTTAATTTTAACGTCTTCCAGGAGATAGTCAGAATATTTTTCATCTGCATACCAACGGGAATCCCAAGTACGGTTAACTCCCAAACGAAGACTGGTAGGATTTACTTTCTGTCCCATTAACTTACTCCCCACGCTCAGCAACAACAATGGTCATGTTAGAGAAAGGCTTCAAAACTCTTGCCCCTCTGCCACGGCCTCTGGCGTGCATACGTTTCATCACTAAACCTTTGCCCACGAAAGCTTCTTTAACAATAAGCTTATCAATGTTCAATTGATGGTTATTTTCGGCATTGGCAATTGCAGATTGCAATATAGCCAAAGCAGCCTTGGCAATTCTCTTCTTTGAAAAGCTCAATTCGGCAACTGCCTTAGAAACATTCAAACCACGAATTGACTGAGCAACCAAGTTCAATTTGCGAGGAGATGTTCTGATAGAGTGGCAAACGGCCATAGCCTCGTTTGCAGCAACTCTTCTTGCGTCTTTAGACTTGCTCATCATTAACCTCTCTTAGCTTTCTTATCTGCTGCGTGACCGTAAAAAGTACGGGTCGGAGCAAATTCACCAAATTTGTGCCCAATCATATCCTCGGTAACCAAAACTGGGATAAATTTGTGACCGTTATGTACCCCAAATGTCAAACCGACAAATTGTGGTAACATTGTTGAACGGCGAGACCAAATTTTAATCACTTCATTACGGCTCGAAGATTTTGCGGCTTCGGCTTTTTTTAGAAGATAGCCATCAACAAACGGCCCTTTCCATACGGAACGTGTCATATGCAAATCTCCTTATTTCTTTTTGTTTTCATGACGGCTTCTCATAATGAATTTATCCGTCTTCTTATTAGTACGAGTTTTAGCACCCTTAGTCGGTTTACCCCAAGGAGTAACAGGATGACGGCCGCCAGAAGTACGTCCTTCACCACCACCGTGCGGGTGATCAACTGGGTTCATAGCAACACCACGGGAAACCGGACGATTACCTAACCAACGATTACGTCCAGCTTTACCAAGTGATTTATTCTGGTTATCAGGGTTAGAAACAGCACCGACAGTTGCCAAGCACTCTTCACGGACAACCCTTAACTCACCGCTGCTCAATTTCAATTGAGCATAACCGGCGTCTTTACCAACCAATTGAGCATAACAACCAGCAGAACGAACCAATTGGCCGCCTTTGCCAGCTCTCAACTCAATATTGTGAATAATGGTACCTACCGGCATATTTTTCAGAGGCATAGCATTACCCGGTTTAATATCTGCCTTATTGGAAGAAATAACCTTATCACCGGATTTTAATCTCTGTGGAGCCAAAATATAAGCCTTCTCGCCATCTGCATAGCTAATTAAAGCAATAAAAGCAGAACGATTAGGATCATACTCGATTCTCTCAACAGTTGCCTCTGCGTCAAATTTATTACGTTTGAAGTCAATAACGCGTAATTTGCGTTTATGACCGCCACCAATTCTACGACTTGTAACATGTCCGAAATTGTCACGTCCACCGGTTTTTGTCAAACCAATAGTCAAAGACTTTTCGGGCTTTCCTTTGTAGAGCTCGCTTCTATCAACGATAACGAGCTGACGAAGTCCAGGAGATGTGGGCTTATAATTTTTTAATGCCATGTCTTATATCCCTGTTGTAACATCAATGTTTTGACCTTCGGCAAGCGTAACAATCGCTTTTTTGAAATCAGAACGCTGTCCGATATAACCCTTAAAGCGTTTTTCCTTACCGAACTGACGAATAGTGTTAACTTTGTTTACCTTAACGTTGAAGATTGACTCCACAGAAGCCTTTACTTCATCTTTGCTAGCAGACAAAGGAACCAAAAAAGTAACTTTACCGGCCTCGGAAGAAATCATCGATTTCTCGGTAATAACCGGACGTACGAGAGTATCATACATTTTTGCAGTTACATTGTTTGTTTTTTTAGACTTACTCATTTCAATCTCTCTCCTAAGCAAACAACTGCATCTTTAGTCAAAACCAATTTGTCTTTTCTTAAGATGTCATATACGTTGGCACCGATTGTCGGCAAAACATCAACACCAATGATGTTTCTGGTTGCCAAAGCAAAGTTCATATCAACTTCTTTACCGTCAATAAACAAGCTGTTCATTAAACCGCAAGCAGCCAACTTAGCTTGTAAATCTTTGGTCTTTGGAGCAGATAACTTAGCTTCGTCAATAATAACCAAGTTGCCTTCTTTAGCCTTAGCCGAAAGAGCTGTTTTCAATCCGAGTTTACGGAACTTCTTGGTCAATTCATGAGAATGATCACGAACAACCGGTCCGAAAACAATACCGCCCTTACGGAATTGAGTTCCCTTGCGAGAACCTTGACGAGCACGTCCGCCGCCTTTTTGTTTGAAAGGCTTGGCCGGAGTCAAAGCAACTTCCGAACGACCTTTGGTCTTATGATTTCCCGACTGCAGTCTGGCCAATTGCCAAACAACAACACGGTGCAAAATATCGGCACGAACTTCCAAACCAAAAATTGATTCGTCAAGCTCAATTGAGCCAACATTTTTATTATCTAAATTTAAGATGTCCTGTTTCATAATTTTAATCCTTTAATCTTTATGCATTATCAGCCGGAGTTTCAGCCTCGGCTTTAACTGCAACAGGTTCATCAACTTTTTTCAAACCGGCAGGCATCGGCAATTTAACCGTTGCAGGCTTTTTAATGGCATCAGTAATATATACCCATCCGTTTTCAGAACCGGGAACACCACCTTTTACCATAATCAAGCCTTTATCGGCATCAACCGAAACAACTTTGAGGTTTTGAACGGTAACTCGCTCATCACCCATATGTCCGGCCATTTTTTTGCCTTTAAATACTTTACCGGGATCTTGTCTTTGTCCTGTAGAACCATGAGAACGGTGAGAAATAGAAACACCGTGAGAAGCCTCCAAACCGGCAAAATTATGACGTTTCATAACACCGGCAAAGCCTTTACCGATAGATGTTCCGCAAACATCAACAAATTGACCGGGAACAAAATGTTCTACAGATAATTTATCACCGACAGACAATAAGCAATCTTCAGATACTCTGAATTCTGCTAATTTTTTCTTCGGTTCAATGTTAGCCTTAGCAAAATATCCTTTCAAAGGTTTAGAAAGATTTTTGGCCTTTACACTGCCCATACCGAGTTGAACAGCTGTATAACCATCTTTTTCAGCTGTCTTAACGGCAACAACTTCCAAACCATCCACATGCAAAACTGTTACAGGAACATGGGTTCCGTCAGCTTCAAACACGCGGGACATTCCAAGTTTTTTTGCGATTAGACCCGTACGCATTGTTATTTTTTCCTTTTCTTAATTGGTTGACTTATGACTTGCATACGCCAACATTAATTTATTACAATTTAATTTCAACATTTACACCGGCAGCCAAATCAAGCTTCATCAAAGCATCAACAGTTTGCGGTGTAGGATCTACAATATCAAGAAGTCTTTTATGAGTACGGATTTCAAACTGCTCACGAGATTTTTTATCAACGTGCGGAGAACGATTTACCGTAAACTTCTCGATTCTTGTTGGCAGAGGGATCGGCCCTCTTACATTTGCCCCTGTTCTTTTGGCAGTATGCACGATTTCTTTTGTAGACAAATCGAGCAAACGATGATCAAAAGCCTTAAGGCGAATTCTTATATTTTGTGTATCCATCATGTTAACTACTTTTCCTATAACTAGACGGCAAAACCCAATGTTTAGAAGTTTGCCATCTAAATGATTAAACTCTGCAGAGCCTTGTTTTAACAAGGAATGCGGTATGTTTTATATCCGAAAAATGAAGCTAAAAATCCCTACCTCACTCTTCTCGTGCGCCTCTTGTACCATAGACAAACTTATATTGCAAGCAAAAAAAACAAAAAAATGCATTTTTATTTTCTGCAACCTCTTTATTTGACTCTATTTGAGTCATTTTAACGATTCGCAAAACATCATAAAAACAACATCTGTTTACACGCCATTTTAGACAAAAAATCACAATTCAACAATTTTTATTTTTTTACAACTACCAGTTGACAAAAAACCATTTCTATTATTAGTATATAAAGAAATATATAAATTAATTTGTGATTGAGGAAATTATGATTAAACCAATACGTCGTGTAGTAAGTATAAATGACAATAAAACTAGTATTTGTCTGACAAATTTAGAATGGGATGCTTTTGACACTTTGTGTGAAATAGAGCGTATTCGCCGCAATATATTAATCAATTTAATTGCAACATATAAAACAAAAGAAAACCAATTATCCGGATTAACATGCGGAGTCAGATTATTTACTCTTCAATACTTTAAAAAACAAGCCGTACGTCCCAGAAAAAATCAAGCTCAAAAACCTGATTTCAACAATATATTCAAAATATTAAAAGAAATTTTTGAAAATTAACAGGTTGCCAAAAATAAAAAATACTACAAATCAGTGTATTAGAGTTACTAATTGGAATCAGTCACAACATTTTTACAGTTATTGATTGCATATTAAAAAATATATGCTATAAACTACTTAAAGTTACTAATCATAAAAATATAAACCATGACCAAACTATGTAATAAAATAATTACTATTAATAGCCGCAGGACAAGCATGCGTTTATGCTTAAAAGAATGGTCTGCTCTTGATGATATATGCCTTTTTGAAAAAATAAACCGTAATATTTTAATCAGCCTTATTGAAAATAATAAAAATCCTTCACTTGGTTTAACTTACGCTACAAGATTATTCTTACTTTTGTATTACAAATCAAAAGCATTTAAACAAAAAGAAGACTTGTATGCAATTATTCACGAAATATCATAATTTTTTTACTTAATTAAATTTCTATAGAATCAAAAGAACGGTCGGAATTTTGTTCCGACCGTTCTTTCTTTTATCAAATCTTGTTGTTTTATTTTTATTATTTCAAAATCTTTGATACTACTCCGGCTCCAACCGTATGACCACCT
>CALXUM010000017.1 GCA_944391685.1 uncultured Alphaproteobacteria bacterium | reverse complement strand
AATTCAGGATATTCAATGGAAATCATTTTTTCATAAAACAGGGGGTTAACAAATTTTTCTTCTTTATTTTGCGTAAATAAACTACAAGCAGTTGTTATCAGCAAAACAGCCATACAAGCTAATAAAACTTTTTTCATCACCAAACTCCGATAAAGTTATTTACCAAGAATCTTAAACTTAAAAGTTGAAGATATTGTTAAGGCTAAAAAGAGGGGATTTCGGGAACTTTTCCATAGGTCTGAAATATTTTTACAACCTATACTTGCATTTTATAAAACAATTTGCTATATTACGTGTTTAGTATAACAACAATTGTTTATAGAGGAGAATAAAAACAATGTTTAGTAATTATAAATCACCATTAGGCTATGTAGCAGATGGTAAAAAGATAGACACCTATGGCGTTGACCATAGCGGATTTTCAACAAAAGACGAGATAGAATATCAAATGGCTCGGCAAAGAAGAGAAAACAGTTTGATAGAAGGTTATAACAACCAAGGAATAACTAAAAACTACCCGCAATACGGTACTAACTTCTGGGGCAAGGCTGATAACAACTATGGTTTCGGCTCTTCCAATATTGCCGATAATATTAAAAACAAACAAACTCAGCCAACAATATCCAATGAAACATCTTGGTATGAAAAATTGGGAGATGAGGCATCAAAATTTGGTAACGTATTAAATAAAGAAATAAAATCTGATTTGGCAGATGTAGGTTATGGGGCAAAAAAGGCTTTAAATGGATTAACCTTAGGAGGAAGTGATTGGGCTCTCCGTCGCTTGGGCTGGGATAATGAAGATGAGTATTTAGCTCAAAAAGATGCTGAAGGAACCGGAAAAGCTGCTCGTATCGGCGGAAGTATTTCAGAACTTGGCGGGAATATGATGGGTTTAGGTTCTGCTATAGTCAAAGGCTTAGGTAAGGCAGGACTTAAAGGAACCGGTTTGGCGGGAACCTCAGGTATGTTAGAGGGAATGGTTACGGGAGCTACCGGTTCAGACACATGGTCTGATTTACCGCAAAACATGGTTACCGGTTCTATTTTAGGCGGCTTTGGAGGGGTGGCCGGACAAAAGTTGTTAGATGCTGCAATCAAACCTTTCAGCTTCAAAGCTTCTACCTACGGGCTTAAAGGTGGACTAAAAAATGTGATTAATAATCCACAGGCAATGTCTTTGGTTAAGAGAGGAATTAAGCAAAGTGATGATATTGCTGAGCAAGCATTAAGTCAAATTCCTAAGACATCCAAAAATCTAAATAATCAAACTGCAAATATGTTGCAACAATCTTTAGATCATAAAATTAATCTGCCGCAGACAATAGCTGCTCAAAAACCTAAAACAGAGCAATATGTGCTTGAACATGCCGCAGATGATGTGGTGGACTTTGCTCCCAGAGAATATTTTGAAAGTATCGTTCCTGAAAGTAAATTTAATCCCAGTTATGGACGTACAAAAAGCGAATACAAAAAACTGTTACAGGACAGAGCCGCATTAAGTGGGAAAAATTTGTCTGAGGATATAAATCATTTTTTGCGTCCTCAAAGAAATACATATGTTCGAACTTTGAACAATACATTTCAAAATCCTGATGTAATATATACACAAACAAATCCTGCAAAATTTAAACAAAGGTATTATCTAAAAAAATATTTAAACAATAAAACATTTGAACCTTTTTTTGATATGGTGATTTTGAGGGATGGAAAAATTTTTAATAAATTTAATACTGATGCTAATTATGTTGCCAATCAATTTAAAATGCCCATGCAAGATTTATCCTTGTATGGGCGCGTATCTGGTAATCGAGCAGATAAATTGCATCCAGATATCATGAATAGAATAGCAGGTAAAGGAGCTGTTGTCAACTCCAGATTGCCCCATATTTCAAGGGCTTACGCCGGGTTGTCGGGAGATGCCAGAGCTGGGATGCAACAAGCTGTTTTACAAGGAATTGATAAAAGCTCACAAAAAGCCGGAAGTTTGGAAAGTATCTACCGGATTAAAAATGAGCTTGATGACATGGTGCTGGCTGCCAAAAATTCAAATTCCATTGACTATGGAGCTCTTGAACAAGCACAAAATAATTATTCCAAGCTTTATGCCAATGCCTTAAAAGGTAAAGATAAAGCATTTAATCTTGAGCAAGCTTATCGTTTCGGTTTGAATAATCAGTCCGGTGCTTTGCAGACGATGACACCTTTGGAAAAAAATGCATTTTCGCAAGGATTGTTTACACAAATTAAACAAAACAACGGCTTAGATCAAAATATGGCGGCTTCTGCTTTAGACTATCGCTCAAGTTTGGCAGATAGCTTAAGACCAAATAAATTTAATCAGTTGGAGCAAAGCTTAAAAAAGAATGCAACGCAGTTTAACCGCTTGTCAGAAATTGGCAATACAGCCGAAAATCGTTTGAATTTGCTTTCCAATCAACGTTTGAGAGGGCAAGGAGAAAAACCCGTTGATAATCTGAATTGGTATCAACCTTTGAAAAAGTTGCAAAATAATATAGTTAAAAAAAGTGCAACAGAGCTTTTAAATCCTGATTTTGTAGGGACACAAAACAATCAGTTGTTAAAAATTTATCCTCAAATGGGAGGATTTATCCCTACTTATATGTATTTCAATGATAGATAAAATAATAAAACACCACTGATGCTCATCAGTGGTGTTTTATTTACTGATCGCCAATACGCAAAGCCTCAATAAATGCTGACTGCGGAACCTCAACTTTGCCGAACTGACGCATTCTCTGTTTTCCTTTTTTCTGCTTGTCCAACAATTTACGTTTGCGAGTAACGTCACCGCCATAACACTTAGCCGTAACATCTTTACGCAGAGCCGATATTGTCTCACGAGCCACCACTCTGCCGCCGATACTGGCTTGAATTGGAATTTTAAACAAATGTCTGGGAATCAAATCTTTCAAACGCTCACAAATTTGTCTTCCGCGAGATTCTGCTTCGCTGCGATGACACAAAAATGCCAAAGCATCAACCGCTTCTTCATTTATCAAAATCTGCACCTTAACCAAATCAGATTCCTGATAACCGATAATCTCATAATCAAAGCTGGCATATCCGCTGGAAATTGATTTTAATCTGTCATAAAAATCAAACACAATCTCGTTTAAGGGAATCTTATAAACCACCATTGCCCGACTGCCCACATAAGTCAGCTCAACTTGCTCGCCTCGACGTTCTGTACAAAGTTTCAAAACCGAGCCCAAATATGTATCCGGCACCAAAATAGTTGCTTTTACCATTGGTTCTTCAATTGAGCGAATTTGCGTTGGATCAGGCATATCCGCCGGATTATGCAACGTAATGTTTTCGCCGTTGGTTAAATGGATTTTATATGCCACGGAAGGAGCTGTGGTAATCAAATCAAGATCAAATTCACGCCCTAGCCTTTCCTGAATAATTTCCATATGCAATAGGCCCAAAAATCCGCAACGGAAACCAAGTCCTAAAGCCGCCGAATTTTCATTTTGATAATCAATGCTGGCATCATTGAGTTTTAGCTTTGCCAAAGCATCTTTCAACAAATCATACTGGCTCGAATCAACCGGAAAAATCGAGCAAAACACCACCGGAACCGATGGCTTAAAACCTTGCAACGGCTCCTCGCAAGGTTTTTTATTATCGGTTATTGTATCCCCGATTTGGCAATCTCCCACACTTTTGATGCTGGCAGTAATAAACCCGACTTCTCCCGGATAAAGAGCATCAACATCTGTCATCTTGGGAGAAAAAATTCCAACCTTGTCCACCAAATAAGTGGCATTGTTTGACATCATGCGAATTTGCGTCTTTTTACGCAAAACTCCGTCATGAATTCTCACCAAAATAATCACACCTAAATAACTGTCATACCAGCTGTCAATCAACAACGCTTTCAACGGAGCCTGTTCATCTCCTTTTGGAGCAGGCAACCGAGTTACGATTGCCTCCAACAATTCAGGCACACCCAAACCGGTTTTACCTGATGTCTCAACCGCATTAGATGCGTCTAAACCAATCACATCTTCAATCTGTCTTTTAACTCTTTCCGGATCGGCTGACGGCAAATCAATTTTGTTCAAAACCGGAATAATTTCGTGATTATTATCAATTGCCAAATAAACATTGGCCAAAGTCTGAGCCTCCACCCCTTGAGTGGCATCCACCACCAAAATAGATCCTTCACAAGATGCCAAAGAACGAGAAACTTCATAAGAAAAGTCTACATGCCCCGGAGTATCCATTAAATTAAGTTCATATGTTTTGCCGTCTTTAGCTTTATAATTCAAACGAACAGTTTGTGCCTTAATGGTAATTCCGCGTTCACGTTCAATATCCATATTATCCAAAACCTGTTCGGTCATCTCGCGTTTTTCCAAACCGCCGCAAGCCTCAATCAACCTATCGGCAAGGGTTGATTTTCCATGATCAATATGGGCAATAATGGCAAAATTTCTTATCAAATCCAAATTATGCGCAGACATCTTCTTGTATAATCCTCAAAAAAACATATTTACTAGAAAATAAAGGATTTTTTTAAATTCGCAACCCTTAATTTTCACAAACCATATTTCTATTTAATTGACTATCAAAAACAAAAAGAGCTATAATTAAAACATCTACTTTGGGAGAATTATGATGAGAAAAATTATTGATATTGACTTCGGCTCAACCCGTTATGATGAGCTTGTTGAACTGCGATACAAAATTTTGTTGGAGCCTCTGGGGCTAAAGTTTTTGGATTCCCACCGCCAGCAAGAAGCTAACTATCTGCACATCGGTTGTATTGAATGTTTGGATGATAAATTGATTGGCGGCTTAATTTTAGCTCCGGTTGACAACGACACCATTCGCTTAATGCAGGTTGCGGTTGATACCAAATATCAAGGGGAAGGCGTTGGTCGTGATTTGATTCATTATGCCGAACAACGTGCCAAAGAAGCCGGATATCATAAAATTGTTATGCACGCCATGCTTACCGTTGTCCACTTTTATGAAAAAAACGGCTACCGCCAAGAGGGCGATATTTTTGAAGAACAAGGCATAACCTTCGCCAAAATGGTCAAAGATTTATAAATTAAAAAGGGCTTTTTTGAAAAAAGCCCTTTTTGCTTAACTAACGCTCCAGTTTTTTATGTCTTATGCGATGTGGTCGCAAAGCATCTTCACCCAAACGTCTGACCTTATCTTTCTCATACTCTTCAAAGTTTCCCTCAAACCACTCAACATGGCCTTCATCTTCATAAGCCAGAATATGAGTTGCCAAACGATCCAAAAACCATCTGTCGTGCGAGGTCACCAACACACAACCAGGGTAGTTCATAATTCCTTCTTCCAACGAGCGAAGAGTATCAACATCCAAATCATTAGTCGGCTCATCAAGCAATATAACATTGGCTCCTTTTCTGAGCATTTTAGCCAAATGCACGCGGTTTCTTTCTCCGCCGGAAAGCTGCCCGACTTTCTTCTGCTGGTCTGATCCCTTAAAGTTAAATTGTCCCACATAAGCTCTTGAAGGCACCTCTTTCTTGCCCAACTGAATCATATCCAAACCGTCAGAAATTTCTTCCCAAACGTTTTTGTTGGCATCAAGCTCATCTCTGGTTTGGTCAACATATCCCAAATCAACCGTATCCCCGATTCTAATATCTCCTGAATCAGGTTTTTCTTGTCCTGTAATCATACGGAACAATGTGGTTTTTCCGGCACCGTTCGGCCCAATAATACCAACGATTGCTCCCTTGGGGATTTTAAAAGACAAATCATCAATTAAAACTTTGTCGCCATAAGCCTTGCTTATATGATTAGCTTCAATCACCAAATCACCCAATCTTTCCGTCATCGGAATTGTAATATTAGCGGTTGTAATTTTATCTTTTGAGGCCTGAGCCAACAATTCATCATAAGCGTTGATACGTGCTTTTGACTTTGCCTGTCTGGCTTTAGGATTTTTTTGAATCCACTCCAACTCACTGGCCAAAATTTTCTGCCTTGCGGTTTCTTCTCTGGATTCTTGTTCCAAACGTTTTTGCTTTTGTTCCAGCCAAGATGAGTAATTTCCTTCATAAGGAATACCTTGTCCGCGATCAAGTTCCAAAATCCAACCGGTCACATTGTCCAAAAAGTAACGGTCGTGCGTAACCATAACTACCGTACCTTTATACTCTTTCAAATGGTTTTCCAACCAAGCCACTGATTCCGCATCCAAATGGTTAGTCGGTTCATCTAAAAGCAACATATCCGGTTTTGACAACAACAAACGACACAAAGCCACTCTGCGTCTTTCTCCGCCGGAAAGCTTTGTAACATCGGCATCTGCCGGCGGACAACGCAAAGCATCCATGGCAATTTCAATCGTACGCTCCAAATCCCAACCGTTGCAAGCATCTATTTTTTCCTGCAATTCAGCTTGTTCATTAATAAGGGCATCCATTTCTTCATCTGTCATTTCTTCACCGAAACGCATGGAAACTTCTTCAAACTTTTTCAACAAATCTCTGGTTTCAGCCAAACCGTCCATAATGTTTTCCATCACATTTTTATTAGGATCAAGCTTTGGCTCTTGTTCCAAATATCCTACTTTTATTCCTTCAGCCGGCCACGCCTCACCATTAAATTCTTTATCTACTCCGGCCATAATTTTAAGCAAAGTTGATTTTCCGGCACCGTTAACACCCAAAACACCGATTTTAGCCCCCGGCAAAAATGAAAGTGTAATTCCCTTAAAAAGCTCTTTCCCTCCCGGAAAAACCTTGGTCAAGTTCTGCATAACATAAACATATTGAACTGCAGCCATTTTAATTCTATCTCCTTATTTCTTTACGATTAGCCCAGAGTATAACGGCAAGATTCCCAACTTGCAATCTTTTTAATTATCTGTTATCCTTATTTAGAATTTATAAGGAGCCCCAGCCATGGATAAACGCCAAAGCATCATCCTAAAACAAAAACTCTACAAAAGTGTTCCGCAAAAATATCACTCTGACTTAGACGCTCTTTATAAGCAAATTGATTATCAAAATTTTTCTCCGGTTAAACGTTTTGAAAATACTGTTGGCATTAAAGGAATTTACCACCAATATAATATCCCCGGCTCAGTTTCCCCTGAAGAATATGAAAGTTACATAAAGCCCATACGTATTTATGAGATGATTGAAAGAGGTCATTACCCCAATAAAAACAGAGCTGTTGAATTCATTCTTGATGAATATGATACCTTTCTTGACGAAGCAAAAAAGTGTTATAATGAATTACAAAACATAAACCCTGAAATTAAAAACATCAAACCATATAATAATCAAGAAATTCGCAGCTATGTAGCTATCATTTCAGGGATTTGCTCTGGTTTTCCTCCGGAAGACATTGCTGCTTTTGTTGTAGCAAGAAACCCTCACGACAATGATGCTCTAAACCAAAGAAAAGCAGAGATGTCTCAAGAAATGGAAAAAATAACCGGTAAAAAGGGCATAGAATTCATCAACAACCAAGGCCAAAAAATTCATCGGCCATTAATTGATAACTGGTGCCCCAGCGAAAAAACATACCAAAAAATACAAAACAAAGTATCACAAAAATACTTTCTACCATCTAAATCAAACGAACGCTAAAAAAAACTACCTTTTATTACTTATATGCTTAATTGCCGGAGCTTGAACGACATTATTTTGAGAACTGGATCTATCCGTCATCACGTCTTTTATGGTTGAATCTTGCACATCAACTTTAATTATCTTTGCTTCCGCCCCATTATATATTGCTTTTGTTTCTTCTCTTACTTTAGGATTTTTTTTATAAATCATTGAGGCATCATAAGGTTTACGAGGAGTCAAAATTTGCCCATCAGGCATTTTTATTGTTCCATCGGCATAAAGCACCGCCTTAAAAATTTCCTGGTTATCAAAACGTTCATTTATCTGCTGACACTCAAAATATCCATCCATTTCTTTAGACATGTAGGCATTTGCTTTTTCTTCCGAATAAGCATAAATTGCATCTCTTTGCAATTTATCTGAAGGAGATTTTGTAAGCAAAATTGCCCGTGCTAACAATTCAAAAGTATCATATTTTGAAGCCCCGCAAGCCAACCCCTGCCCGGATATTGCCCCCAAAGCTCTCACTTCTTCAATATATGGCATTTGAGCTTGTGCCGAAAAAGCTCCAAAAAAACAACATAAACACACAAACAAGCTTTTCATTTTTCATTTTCCTTTTTAAGTAAGATGATTATACAAAATATCTCATCAAATGCAAAAATAATCTCACTTTTTTACCAAGAATCTAAAATTTAAGTTGACAAACACAAACTTTTAGCATAACTTGCGGATAACTTTTGACTGTTAAGGATAGAAAAATGAAAATTTACAGCTCATTAAAAAGCAAAAAAGTTCGCGACAAAGACTGCAAAGTTGTTCGTCGTAAAGGTCGCGTTTATGTCATCAATAAAAAGAACCCTAAGTTAAAAGCTCGTCAGGGTTAATTCTTGATGTCATCTGCTGAGTTTTAAAAAGCCTGCTGTTTTTAAGCAGGCTTTTTTCAATTAAAAACTAAAGAATAAAATTACTTAATATACACCGTATGTAACATATTGGTTCTTCCGGCAACATTGAGCGGAAAACCGGCGGTGATAATAATATGATCTCCGCTTTTAACATACTTATTTTCTTTTGCTACTTTAACGGCACAATCCTCAACCTTGTCAAAACTCTTAAAGCTTTCTTTATTTATAAACGGACGCACTCCCCATACTAAAACCAACCTTCTGGCCACTTCAATATTTGGAGTTAATGCCAAAACCGGCAAATACGGACGTTCTCTTGCTGTCAAAAATGTTGTCAAGCCAGATGTTGTATAACTGACAATAGCTTTAACATTTTTCAAAATACACGAAAGCTCACTGGCAGCAAATGTAATCGAGTCGGCCTCAGAAGCATTACAAGGATGACGACGAGAACTGTTCATCATTTCAAAAAACAAAGGATCATTTTCCACTTGTGAAACAATTTTATGCATCATTGTTACAGCCTCAACCGGATATTTTCCGGCAGCTGTTTCAGCCGATAACATAACCGTATCAGCCCCATCATACACAGCCGTTGCCACATCAGAAACCTCGGCTCTGGTTGGAGTTGGATTCCCAATCATTGATTCTAACATTTGGGTTGCCACGATTACCGGCCTTGCATAACGACGACAAGCAGTAACAATTTTCTTTTGCAAAACCGGAACATTTTGAATTGGGCACTCAACTCCAAGATCTCCTCTAGCAACCATAATGGCATCAGAAAGTTGAATAATATTATCCAAATCATCAATTGCACTTGGCTTCTCAAGTTTTGATATCAACCATGCCTTACCATCAATCAGTTTTTTGGCCAATTTAACATCTTCTGCTTTTTGCACAAAAGACAACCCAATCCAGTCCACACCTAGCTTAAGTGCAAATTTCAAATCTTCCTTATCTTTCTCGGTAATGGCTGAAATCGGCAATTGCGTATTAGGTAAATTAACTCCCTTGTGGCTTGATATATATCCCCCCACCTTAACTTTAGTCACCGCATGCTTTTTATCACAACTTTCAACATTAAGCACAATATACCCGTCATTAACTAAAAGGTCATCGCCGGCTTTCAAAGCCTCAAAAATCTCCTTATGCGGCAAACATACTCTTGTTAAATCTCCAGGTTCCGGATTCATATCCAAAACAAATTTCTGCCCTTCTTTCAATAAAACTTTATCTTCAACAAAAGTACCAACTCTCAACTTTGGTCCTTGTAAATCTGCCAAAATTGAAATAAACCGCCCTTTTTCTTTTTCCAGTTGACGAATAATTTTGACTCTTGCTTTATGCTCGGCATGCGTTCCGTGGCTAAAATTGATGCGAAAAGCATCTGCTCCCGCATCAATCAACTTTTCAATTTGTTCTCTGGTTGCCGAAGACGGCCCAATAGTTGCCAAAATTTTTGTATGAGTATCAATAGGCATTTATTTTAATCCTCACTGTTAAACCTTTTTCCTGCACTATATAATAAATAAGTTAACAAGCTCTTATTTTTAAATGCTAATCCACAAAATTTATTGCTTGTCAAATAAATTGATTTTTGCTAGTTTCTCCTACAATCTTGTTTGAATTAAGGAGAATAAAAATGAGTGAAGAAAATAACCCTGAAGTTGGCGGAATAGCTGTAGACAGGCTACGTTCTTTAATTGAACGTATTGAAAGACTCGAGGAAGAAAAAGCAGCCATTGCCTCTGATATTCGCGACATTTTTGCCGAAGCAAAATCAGCCGGATTTGATGTTAAAATTATGCGTGCGGTTATCAAATTACGCAAGATGAACGCTGCTGATCGTGATGAACAGGAATTTTTGCTTGAAACTTATCGTAAAGCTCTTGATATTTAAGAATAAAAAGTCCGCTAAATACCAAGCGGACTTTTTATTATAACTTTAATACGATTCCCACCACCGCTGAAAGCATGATATAAAAAATCGGACTTTTTTTCCAAAAATGAATTGATGCCAGCATCACCGCAAAAACCACCGCTGTCAACATATCAACAATTGCCAACCGAGCAATCTGCAAACCGGCAAACAATATCAAGGCCATCACCGCCGGACGTATCCCTGACATAACGGCCTGAACTCTGCTGTTACATTGATATTTTGCCATCAATTTTGCCACAGCGATAATCACAATCACCGAAGGAGTAACCAAACCTGCCGTTGCCACAATTCCACCCAAGATTCCTGCTGTTTTAAAACCGGCAAACGTTGCCATATTCACTCCCAAAGGTCCGGGAGTAGATTCGGAAACAGCAATCATATCAGCCAATTCTTTAGCGGTAAACCATCCATATTCTGCTGACAAATCAAACAAAAACGGTACCGTCACCAATCCACCGCCGATAGCAAATAATCCAACCTTAAAAAATTCATAAAACAACAAAAAATATATCATGACTTTTTAAGCTCCTTAAGCCCTAAAGCAACCATCCCGGCTAAAATCACAATCCACACTGCCGATAAATTGCATATACCCAAAAGTATCAATGCCGCCACAAAAATAGCTGCTCCCGTATAATTGGTAACACTTTTTTTCCACAAACCATAAACAATATCGGCAATCAAAGCAGCCACACAAATTCTGATCCCCGCAAACGCATATGAAACATAACGATTATGCATATATTTCTCTAAAACCGCCGCCAATAAGGTAATAATCAACAATGGCGGCATAATTATTCCAACCGTTGCCGCAATTGCTCCCGCGACCCCAAATCGCTTATAACCAATAAAAGTTGCCACATTCACCGCAATAATCCCCGGCGTACATTGTCCGATAGAATACAAATCAATTAATTCTTCATCTTCCAAAAAACGACGTTTTCTCACCAACTCGTCTTTAAGCAACGGCAACATTGCATACCCGCCGCCGAAAGTAAACAAACCGATTTTAAAAAACATCAAAAACAAATCGACCAAACTACTCATAACTTATTACCAAAGCTTGTTAAATAAATATATCAGTACTATATTCTTACTTAGTTTTACATATGGTTAAAATTTGAGGTTTTCAATGATTATTGCTGTTCCCAAAGAAATCACTCCTTTTGAAACCAGAGTTGCCGCTACTCCGAATATAGTGAAAAAATATATTGCCTTAGGTCTAAAAGTTCACATTGAAAGCGGAGCTGGAATTGCATCTGGCTTTTCTGACAATGAATATAAATCAGCTGGAGCTGAAATCAAAAAATCAGCCGCTGAGGTTTATAAACAAGCATCAATAATCATCAAAATAAAAGCCCCGACACCATCAGAATATAGATTCTTACAAAAAGGACAAATAATCATAGCTGATTTTGACGCTTTTAACAATTTCCAACGGTTAAAAGAGTTCACAAATTTAGGGCTAACTGCTTTTGCTCTTGATTTAATGCCGCGTATTTCTCGTGCTCAAAGCATGGACATTTTATCATCTCAAAACTCTCTAGCCGGATATCGTGCAGTTATTAAAGCTGTTGAAATGTCATCAAAAGCTGCACCTATGATGATGACAGCCGCCGGCACCATTCCTCCAATAAAAGTATTAGTTTTAGGAGCAGGCGTTGCCGGCTTGCAGGCAATTGCCACCGCTAAACGACTGGGTGCTCAGGTTTTTGCCTCAGATGTCCGCCCAGCAGTAAGAGAGCAAGTTGAATCGTTAGGAGCCAAATTTTTAGAAATAAAGTCTGAAGAAAATTTTGAAGCATCAACCGGCTATGCCAAACAAACATCTGAAGATTATAATCGCCGCCAACAAGAGGCTATTTTAGCACAACTTCCTAAAACAGATATCGTTATCACCACAGCTCTTATCCCCGGAAAAAAAGCTCCTCGTCTTATCTCTTCTCAAATGCTAAAAGCCATACCCTCAGGCGGGGTTGTTATAGACATGGCTGCTGCCCATGGTGGTAATGTTGAAGGCTCCAAAGACCATACAATAACCGATACCGATGGCATCACCATTTGCGGCAACAGCAATCTTGCTGCTGAAATACCTCTCTCTGCCAGTTTCCTTTTTGCTCAAAACATTTATAACTTTCTTAACTCTCAATTCAAGAAAGGTAAAGCTGATTTTGCTTTTGACTTTACAGATGAAATTATTGTGAAAACCTGTATCCTAAAAGACGGCAAGCTTTTAACTCAAGGAGAATAACCAATGACACTATTAACACTGTTAACAATTTTTATTTTAGCTTGCTTTGTTGGATATTTCGTTGTTTGGGGTGTCACCCCGGCACTGCACTCTCCTTTAATGAGTGTCTCCAATGCCATTTCCGGAGTAGTTATAGTCGGAGCTTTGATCGTCGCCGGCAACACAGCTTCAGGTTCAGCTAAAATACTGGGATTAATTGCCGTGTTTTTAGCCTCGATAAACATTTTTGGCGGATTCGCCGTCTCCCAACGCATGCTTGAAATGTTCAAGAAAAAGGAGAAAAAATAATGCCTATTTCACTATCTTATCTCTTAGCCGCCTCTTTTTTCATCATTTCAATTCGCAGCTTATCATCACCAAAAACGGCGCGTCTTGGCAATTTATTAGGCATCTTGGGCATGTTTATTGCCATCATTGCCACCATGTTTTTGATTAATGACATTTTATTAACTTCATTAGCCATCTTGCTGGGAGCAGTTGTGGGAATATTTTTTGCCCTCAAAGTCAAAATGACCTCTCTTCCGCAAATGATTGCCGTATTCAACGGCCTTGGCGGATTATCAGCAACACTCATTGCCATAGCTGAAATCATTAACGGTTCATCAGCCCTGCTTGACAACACCATAGGTTTAATTATCGGAGCCGTAGCTTTTTCTGGTTCTATGATCGCCTTTGCCAAACTCCAAGGCCTAATGTCTGCCCGTGCAATTACTTTTCCTCTGCAACAATTACTGAATCTTGTCATTGCCGTTGCATCAATTGCCATTTGTATAATGTTTATTCAAAGCGGAAATATTGAACTTTTTTATTGGCTGGCTGCACTGGTTGTTTTATTGGGATTCCTGCTTGTTTTACCGATTGGAGGAGCCGATATGCCGGTTGTAATATCCGTACTTAATTCTTATTCCGGATGGGCTGCCGTCGGCATTGGCTTTTCCATTAACAATCACTTGCTAATCATAACCGGAGCCTTAGTAGGTGCCAGCGGAGCAATTTTATCTTACATCATGGTCAAAGCCATGAATCGCTCTCTGCTAAGTGTTATGTTGGGAGGATTTGGTGTTGACAATAAAACATCTTCTGCTTCATCTTCTGAAGCAAAGGTTGCCAAAGCAGGCAGCCCGCAAGATGCCGCCTTCATCATGGAAAATGCCAACAAAGTCATCATTGTTCCCGGATATGGAATGGCCGTTGCTCAGGCTCAACACGTTCTTCGTGAAATGGCTGAAGATTTGCATAATCTTTATGGGGTTGAAGTCAAATACGCCATTCATCCTGTTGCCGGACGCATGCCCGGCCACATGAATGTCCTTTTGGCTGAAGCTAATGTTCCATATGAAGACGTTTTTGAGCTTGAAGATATCAACCGTGAATTTTCTACCGCCGATGTAGCATACGTCATCGGAGCCAACGATGTAACTAACCCGCTTGCCAAAACCGATTCTTCCTCTCCGCTTTATGGCATGCCGGTTCTTGACGTTGAAAAAGCCAAGACCGTTTTCTTTGTAAAACGCTCTCTCTCGGCCGGATATTCCGGAGTTGAAAATCCGTTATTCTTTGCTGATAACACCATCATGCTCTACGGTGATGCCAAACAAGTAACCGCAGAAATCGTTAATGCACTGGAAGAAAAATAAAATCAACTTATTTTAAGTGGTTTTATGGCTCGCTCCAATACACCTTGTGTTTTTGATATAGCCACTCCGTAGTTGGTTATTGATACTCCCCTGCCCACACATTCTTTAATCCTGTGCATCATTTCCCGTCGATTAAGCATACACGCTCCGCAATGAATAACCAGGGCATATTTTTCCAAATCTTCAGGAAAATCACCTCCTTGGCAAAATTCAAAAATCAACTCTTTGCCGGTATATTTTTTCAACCAATTCGGAATTTTTACTTTGCCGATATCATCTTCCAAAACATGATGCGCGCAAGCCTCGGCAATTAAAATTTTATCTCCGTCTTGCAGTTGGTCAATTTTTTTTGCTCCCGAATACATTTCTTTAATATCGCCTTTATTACGTGCAAACAAAATTGAAAAAGTTGTCATCGGCACATCAATAGGAACTTCTTTATCAACTTTCATTACCACCTGAGAGTCGGTTATTACCAATGCTGGTTTTTGCTTTAATTCCGCTAACATTGACGACAATTCACTTTCTTTAACTGCGATTGCTTTAGCTCTCCGATCAAGAACTTCCCTAAGCACTTGCACCTGAGGTAAAATTAATCTTCCTTTGGGAGCCGACAAATCTATAGGCACTACCAACAATATAATATCCCCAGCTTCAAACAAATCTCCTGCCAACAAAGGCTCTTTTTTAATATCTTCCGGCACAACATCTATAATAAGCTTTTTTAGCTCATCAATTTGCTCATTATTTTTAGCTGAAACAGCCACAAAAGGTATATTTTTTGCTTTGCAAAAATCTTCATCTTTTAAGCTTATAGAACAAACATCACTTTTATTAAAAGCAATTACCAACGGAATATTAAGCTTTTGCACTTCAGCAATTGTTTCTTTTTCAAAATCGCCCAATCCTTCCTCAGATACCGTCAATACCACTACATCGGATCGAAACAACACCTTTTTTGTTGCTTTAATCCTTTGTTCTCCCAAATCACCTTCATCATCCAAACCGGCAGTATCAAAAATAGTAACTGGCCCTAAAGGCAAAAGTTCATAAGGTTTAGCTACTGCATCGGTAGTTGTGCCTCTTTCAGCAGAAACAATTGCTACTTCCTGTCCCGTCAAAGCATTAATCAAAGATGACTTTCCTGCATTTCGTCTGCCGATTATTGCAATAGCCGTACGCAAAGCTCTCGGTGTTGCCGCTGCATTATCCGTCATGTTATTTTTCCTAAAAATCTCAAAAAATATCTGTCATATCATAAACCTTATCTCTAAAAGCTCAAGACAATATTTTTTTACCGGCACAAAAATTTTTAGGGTTTAAAATTAGTGTTTATATTTATATAATTAGTAAAATTTTTAACAAAGGGGAGAAAACGAATGAAGGTTTTAATGATAAACGGCAGTAGTCACGAAAAAGGTTGCACCTATACCGCTCTTTCCGCAATTGCCGATACCTTGCACCAAGAAGGCATTGATAGTGAAATCATAAATTTAGGCAGTGCCGCATATCGTGATTGCGTTGGCTGCTACACTTGCAAAAAGACCGGTAGCGGCAAATGCGTTTTTGATGATGACATTGTCAACACCATCATAACCAAAGCCCAAGATGCCGATGGCTTTATCTTTGGTTCCCCGGTTTATTATGCCCATCCTTCAGGCCGTTTGCTTTCGGTTTTGGATCGTGTCTTTTTTGCCGGCGGATCAGCCTTTGCCTTCAAGCCTGGAGCAGCCGTTGTCTCTGCCCGCCGTGCCGGAACATCTGCCTCGCTTGATGTCATCAACAAATATTTCACCATTAATAAAATGCCCGTAGTCTCCTCAACTTATTGGAACATGGTTCACGGCCAAAAACCTGAAGATGTTTCTGAAGATGCCGAAGGCTTGCAAACCATGCACAACCTTGCCAAAAACATGGCCTGGATGTTAAGAAATCTCCACCAAGGAAGCTCTTCTCCGCAAAACGAAAGCTCTGCTCGCACTAATTTCATTCGCTGAGCATAAAAGCTTAAGTTACCATCAGCCTTGCCCCAGAAGTTAGTGCTATATTGCGGGTAATCTTTAGTTGTTCCTTGGTTATTATAACCTTCTATCAAACTGTTTTCTCTTTTTTGCCGAGCCATTTGATATTCTATTTCCGTTGAAAGTAAGCCTTAAAGGTGCAGCTTGAAACGGCTCCTTTGCATACAACAAAACCCTGCAAAAGCAGGGTCATACCAACTGGCGGAGAGATAGGGATTCGAACCCTAGGTACCCGTTACCGAGCACAATTGATTTCGAGTCAACCGCATTCGACCACTCTGCCATCTCTCCGTGTGTGTTTTCTAATACTTTTTTTATTCCTATTTTGCAAGCAAAATTTTAATTATCGATTACCTCTCGTTTTCATCTCTGAACTTTATATTCAAATTCTCTAATTGCGGTGTAAAGAAAATTCCTATGGCATTTAAAGCCTCTTGCTGTTCTTTACTATAAATACGATTTAACCTAAGCATTACTTCTTCTTTATTAGAATAGCCCAATTTTTCAGGTGTCAAAGCATCCACCAAATCATCAAAATTTTCAAAAATAGCAAAACCCTTAACCACACATTCTATTTTTTCTTTGGTAGACATATTTTCAAGCTCTAAAACATCTCGCAATTTTATGTTCTGACATTTTTTATCTAATAAATGCACTCCAACACGTCGCCCGTTTTTAATCTTATTAAAAGAAAATTCATGAACCGGAACTTTATATCTCATCTCTAACCTCTCCTTTTTTAAAAATCATAAACAATTATCACAAAATATTCCATAAATTAATTTTTAAATTGTTGTATAAAAGGAAAGTATTAAAATCTAAGCTAACTTTTCTAACAACAGCAACGCCGCACCCAACATGCCGGCGTTGTTTTCAAATTTAGCTTGTTTCAATTCAAATGGTTGCGTCAAAATATCGTCATTTGCTTGTTTATTAACTTTTTCATATTCAACAAACTGAGCCATTGATCCAGATAAAACCACCACTTCGGGATCAAACAAATTACCAACCATAACCAAAGCATTTTCCAAACAACCCTGCCAATGATCAAAAGCGGCCCTTGCTTTCACATTTCCTTCTTTTAAACCGCGAATAACATCATAGCTGGTTGCATCTTCTTTCATATAAATTTTTGCATCTGTAGTCAATGCATTGCCGGAAACATAGGTTTCCAAACAATCCCATAAACCACATGTGCATTTACGTTCATTTCCACTGCCAAAACGCACATGCATTTCACCTGCTGCGCCTGATTTTCCTTTTAATAAATTACCGTTAACTATAATTCCGGCACCCACACCGGTGCCCAAAGTCAAAACCACAGCGTCTTTTGTACCTTGAGCGGCCCCCAACTTAAACTCAGCCCAGGCGGCAGAGTTCGCATCATTTTCCATAAAAATCGGCTTATCGCTCAAAGACGTAAAATCGAGCTGATTATACCCTTCAGGCAAATTTCCCACATGGCTTATAATCTTGTTATTATCATTATTAATTGCTCCGGCTGTTGCAATTGCCACACCATCAACTTCATCATAAGAACCTTTAATCACTGTTTTTAAAAGCTCATAAATCCCTTCAGAAGTTTTTGGGGTTGTAACTTTAATAATCTCGTTGGTAAAATTTCCCTGCTCATCAATAATTGCATAAGCAATTTTAGTGCCGCCGATATCAAAAGCCAATACTTTTTTCATATCCTTTCCCCTATTATTCAAATAAATTATTTTTATAATATAATCACTATTTCCTAAAAATTTCATAAAAATATACACATCAGTCATAAAAAACGATTTAACTTCTGTTTTAAAAAATTTAATATAACAATCAATCAGTTAGATTATAAAAAAGGATTTTTGAGATGAAAAAAGAAGGTTTTGCCACCAAATGGGGTTTTATTTTAGCCGCTGCCGGTTCCGCAATTGGCTTGGGCAACATTTGGCGTTTTCCTTATTTGGTTGGAGAATATGGCGGTTTTGGCTTCCTTTTAATGTATCTTTTGATAATTCTCATCATCTGCAATCCTTTAATGGTCTCAGAAATTTCATTGGGTCGCACCGCCAAATCTAACTTTGTAGATTCTTATAAAGTCATTGGTGAAAAAATCGGCTTAAAGAGAGCTTGGATATGGCAATTCTTCGGAGGTTGGGTAGGTTTTGTCGGCGTTATTATGATTATTTCTTTTTATTTTCTTGTCGCCGGATGGGTATTATATTATCTTTTTGAAGCCCTAAACGGAGAAATTCTTTTAACCCAACCTGAAAAGCTACCGCAAAGTTTTCAAATGCTCACCTCCAACTTTGCTTTGCAATATGCTTGCGGACTTGTGTTCTTATTAATGACAGCCATGGTTGTCATTGCCGGAGTAAAAAACGGCATTGAAAAAACCGGCCTTATCTTAATGCCGATTTTATTTATTATCTTTATTGTTTTAACTATTCAGTCTCTTTTCCTAGACGGAGCTGTTGACGGCATTAAATTTATGTTTGTTCCCGACTGGGCTTCTTTAGGATTTGAAGAAAGCGGATTTAACTGGCATCGTTTCAGCTCTTTATTCATGGCCGCTCTCGGACAAGCTTTTATATCTCTTTCATTAGGTTATGGCATTTTAATGGTTTACGGATCATATTTATCAAATAAAGAAAATTTGTTCTCCACCGTCAAATATATTGAAACTTTTGACACGCTAGCAGCATTTTTGAGTGCTTTAATTATAATTCCGGCTATTTTTTCTGCAGGTATCCCATCTTCTTCAGGTCCTGGATTAACTTTTATCAGCCTTCCTTTGGTTTTTCAAAAAATGAATTTTGGTCAAGTTTGGGCAGTCATGTTTTATATGCTTTTAACTTTGGCCACATTAACTTCAACCATTTCCATCTACGAGGCACTGACCAATCTTTTCATTAACAAATTCAACTTCAAACGTGCTAATGCCGTTTTCATGACCACTCTCATCTCAACAATTGGTTTCACTGCCGTAACTTTATCTTTTTCCGGCACTTGGGATATACAAATCTTAGGCCGCAATTTATTTGAGCTTTTTGATTGGGTAGCATCTACCTTCGTTGCCGCTACTGTATCCCTAACCATTGCAATTTTTGTAGGCTATAAGAGCATGAAAGCCGTTATTCATAACATTCGCCGCAGTGCACATGTTTCAAGCTTTTTCACCCGCTACTTTCTCATAACTTTACGATATGTGGCACCTTTTTCTTTAGGCTTGTTACTCCTAACCGCAATCTATAACTGTTTTTAACTAAAAACTATTGCTAAATTTGATTATATAATATAAAAACATAATAGATGTTTAATTATAAAATATACAATTATGTTTAGACCTTTATCAGAAATGCTACCCGTTGAACAAGTAATATTCATCGGAGCATGTGTAGGATTGGCTTGGTTGCTAATCATGATGCTCAGTTCTTCTTTAACCCCAAAAAACAAAAAAAATTATGAAAAAACCTTAAAGAAAAAATTTTTGATTTCCGTGATTGGAGAAATCGTTATTTTTTTAATTATGTTTTTCTTCTGCATCTTTCTTATGGCGGACATCATCTCTATGTTCCTGACCATCATCCCCATTGCATTTCTTATTATAATTTGTTACTTTCTAATAAAGAAACAAAAAAAATCTGGTCCCAAAGTCCTGTAAAATACAGGACTTTTTTTATTAAAAACATCAACCAAAAATCAAATTAAAAATTTTTCTAAAGCTTATCTGTAGTTATTTAAAATAAATTCAACAACTTCCCTAACGGCACCTTCTCCGCCTTTAACCAAAGTAACATAATCCGCCTCTTCTTTTACTACTTTAATTGCATTTGGAACACTACACCCAAGCCCAACGGATCTAATAACCTCTAAATCATTAATATCGTCTCCGATATATGCCACTTGATTTAACGAAACATCATATTTCTTACACAAATTTTTGACAATTTCTAATTTGTTTTTAACTCCTAAAAACACTTCATCTGCTTTTATCTTTTTTGCTCTTCGTTTAACAATATCTGTAATTTCACCCGTAATTATACCGGTCTTAATTCCCTTTTTTCGCAACAATTCAAAAGCCATTCCATCTGAGGTATTAAACTTCTTTAATTCATCACCTTTTTCAGAATAATACATACCTCCGTCAGTCATCACGCCATCACAATCCGTTAAAAACAACTTAATATCTTTTTCAGGCATTTTTAAATGACCATACTTACTCATAAGTTTTTCAATAATTAAAAAATCATCAGGTTCATCTATTTCAACAGCCGTATATTCCGGCATTTCATAAACAGAGATTTTCCCGGAAAGACGATTCTTATCTTTTTTTATATTTCCTACCTTGTTTATATAGCAGGCTCCGTTTTCCATCATAATCCCATTAAAGTCTTGCCTTCTTGGACGCTTTTTATAATCATAATTAAGAGCCTTTCCATCAACTGACCAAAAGAACCTCTTATTCCTAACACAAGATAAAGCTGAATCGGCTTTGTCCTTATTAAATTTATTAAACATATTGTCTATGTCTTCACTGCTTAATAAAGGAGATGTAGCCTGTATTAAGAAAAAACAATCATCCTTCGCCAAATTAACCTTGCTCAAATATTCTAACATAACACTTTCTGTTGAAGATGTATCTTGAGCATTATCCGGATCTCGATCATAAATTTCAACTTTAGAAAGATTAAACTCTTCTACAACTTTTTTAATTTCATAACTATCAGTTGCCACAACAACCCGATCAATACACTTCGCATCATTAGCGGCCAATGCTGTCCAATAAACCAGAGGTTTTCCGGCTAATAACTTTATATTTTTAAGTGGGATAGATTTACTCCCTCCCCTAACCGGAATAAATGCAATATTAGTCATTTAAATTTGCCTTAGTTTTTAATTCATCAATTAATACCGTATTCCATCTTTGCGGATTTAATAAACAAAAAGCTTTTATATATTTAAATCCTATTTTATCTTTCTTTCTATTCATTATCAAACGAGCGACATACTCCAATTCCGGTCTTATAACTTTTACTCCCTCAATTTCAACATGATATTTTTTGTTATTAATCAATTCTTCATCACTAATATCAAAAAATCTTTTATACTTTTTAGATAAAAGCAATTCCAAATGCTCTGCGACCTTTTTTGTCTTAATTAAATCAGGATATTTCTTTAACAATTCTTCATTCGTAATGCAAAAATCGACATCATTATTTGGCAATATACCATATAAAGCAAATGATGAACTACCCACAATACATGCTTTTTTTAAATCAATGTCTTTATCTAACAAATAAGCTTTATATTCATCTATGTACCTTACATTATCCAACAAAGCTAAAGCATAATTTTCTGTTTTAAATAAAGCATCAATAAATTCAGATTGACAACAATTATCTGCTGTATGAATTATCACATCTTTAAAATAATTTTCAATTTTATCCTTATAACAATTCCTTATAATTTTTTTTAGCATTTCTCCCTGAACCAGTATGGTATGCAAATTAGCTTGTTTAAACCTAAAACATGGCTTCTCTACATAAATATCAAAAAATCTTATTTTTTTATTAGGAAAATTCTGCATATATTCAATTTTCTTTTCAATTTTCCAATCCGCTATATCATCTATCAAATAAACAGCTTTAACCATTCTTTTATAAGCATCATCAGAAAATTCCATATCTTTTATGTCTTTAACCGGAAACAAAGAATTTATTTTTTGTGTAACCTCATCAAAATACTCACTCACGGGGGCCCATAACACGCAGCTAATATTTACTCCTCTGCCTTGTTTTTCCAATAATTTTTCATATCTGTCTTTAATTAAATTTATTTCATCTAAACTAAAATCATTTTCATAAAACCAATCTATTCCGTATAATGGAGTCCTACCATTTTTATCAACAATCAACGACAAACTCTTAACATTATAATATAATGCCAGTGCCAACCGATGTGATCCGTCAATTAGTTTTATATCTCCATTAACCAGCAGATAACTCTGGTCATCATATCCTTTTTCTTCCCATGATTTTATTAAATCTACAAATTTTTCTTTGGCTTTTTTTGAGTACCCCTGCCCCTTGCGTTTTTCCTGCATTTTTTCATACAATTTCCAACCGAAATCGTTCAAACCATAATAATTTTCCACAGCCAATAATCTTACAATCATATCATATCGATTAAATGACAAATCACTATTATATTGTGCATAGAAAAACTCCATCAAAGAAATGTCTGTTTTTTCATAAACCGGCTGAACTTTCTTTTCCGCATATTTTGCTCTAAAGTTCTTTCTCCATTTTTTCAGAGGAATCATACAAGAAATTATTTGAACAATCTTTTTTTTAGTTTTGCTCATCACAAACCTTTCTTTTTAATTTCTTGCGTTGTACTTTTTCAATATCTAAAATTTCCTCAGGTTTTTCAGTTAATGCCAAAGCAACATTACGTAAATCTCTTGCCAATTTCTGCATTCCTTGTGGCTCCAAACTTGCAGCATGGTCAGTCCCTTTCCAAGTTCTGTTCAAGGTAAAATGTCTTTCAAAATATGTAGCCCCCAAAGCCAAAGCCGCAACATCTGCCGCAATTCCCAAATGATGTCCTGAAAAGCCTATTCCTTTCACAATTTCACCGTAGCTATCTTTCAGCCTTGTAATTTCTTTTAAGCATATATCTTCAAAAGGAACCGGATATCCAGATGTACAAGCATAAATGACTAAATCTTTTGCTCTGTCTTTTTCTCTAAAAAAGTCTATAATTTTTCTCTCTTCTGCATGAGTAGTCATACCTAAAGATAAATGTATTTCGCCAAAGAAATTATCCCTTAAATATTCAAGCATTGCAAAGTCTAAATTACAAGCTGACGGAACTTTTATTAATTTTGGATTTATGCTCACAATTTCTTTTGCCGCTGTCAAATCCCAAGTGGAAGTAGAATAAGTCAGCCCCTCTTCTTCACACCATTGTTTTAATTGCTTATTTTGCTCTAAATTAAATTCCAAAAACTCTCTATGTTCACCGTAAGTCGCACCATAACTGTTAGCCGGATTTGGATGCGGAGCATTATACTCTTCCTTAGTCAATAATTCTTTGTTCGTTCTTTTCTGAAATTTTACCACATCAATATAAGAATTTTCATCCAATAACTTAAATGTCCCTAAGATCTTAATCATTTGATGCGCAATATTCATATCACCTTTATGATTACAACCTATCTCTGCAATAACAATTGGCTTTACCATAAGCTTCTCCTTAAAACAAATCTTAATTAATCTTTTTATCCTCTCCAATTATTTTTTTTAGAAAATAAATTTCATTTTCAATATCGTGATTTTTTAATTTAATCTGTTCAGAATCATCAAAGTGTGTCATTCTTTTTTCTTCGTCTTGAAAAGAAAAGCCATACAAATCAACATTTTTCAAACTTCCCAAAATCTTTCTTACCCACATTATCATAATTACACCACTGGTTGGTTTGCTTATACCAGACATTTTGCAAATTTCGTACTTCAAGCCAAAATCCAAAACATCTATATTTTTTTCAGTGTCTCGTTTCACTTTTTCTAGAACAGAGGATTCCACAAAAAACATTCTACAGTCTTTATAAACACACAAAACATTATCTGAATTAATATTATCCAAATAAAGATTGATAACATTCACATCTATTTTAACACCATAATCTGCAGCATATTTACCGCTAACATCAGAATTATTAAACCTGATTACAACATCATGAGCATCAATCTCCGCTCCCAAAGACTTCCCTAAAAGCACCGGGCTTCTACCCACTATTGCCACACTTTTGGCTTTTTTTATTAAATTTTCAAATCTCTGCTCTTGCCTTAAAGACAAAACCTTATCCCAAACATCAGCTATTTTGTTTGTTTCGTCATTTCCCCAATCTAATTCCTTTAACAATTGGCAAACAATGGGATATTCTACAGCATCATTAACTCCAAATTTAGCAACAAAATCTCTTAAAAAAGAAATTGCCAAGTTTTTATCTTCTCTCAAATAACAAGTCAAAATTGTAATAAGCCAAACCTTTTTATTTTTTTCTTCCGCCCTGATATTTCTTGCTATCAAATAATTTTTTAAATACTCGGCTTGCCATTCATTGAATCCATCATGTAAAAATATCGTATCGGCTATATCTTTTGCTAAATAATCAATCTGAGTCTTGGAATTAGGTTGCGGTTGTGGTTTGGGTTGCGGTTGTGGTTTGGGTTGCGGTTTTGGCGGCAGTTGCGGTTGTGGTTTAGAAACTTTTTTTATGAACTTTATAACTAATCTTTATCCCAAAGATTTTAATTATCCTTTTATTACCTATTTTTCGTCTTTCTATCATTAGTCCCTGCACTAATATATAATAAATATTTACTACTCATTTTGTCCACTTATATTTTCATAATCTGAACAATCTTGTCAAGGAACAATTTATAATTTGCAACTCATTATTCCATATAAAAATTTTTAACAGCTTATCTCTTAAATTTTTAATACATAAAATATTATATTATAAAAATTTCATACATAATATAAACCATTAAATTAAAAAATTTATATCCAAATATAAAAACATTTACGAGCCAGACAGGGATGCAATCCCTTCACCCGCATATAAAAAAACCTCCCACAAAGGAAGGCTAGAAACTGGAGCGGGTGAAGGGATTCGAACCCTCGACATCAACCTTGGCAAGGTTGCGCTCTACCCCTGAGCTACGCCCGCATCATCAGAACGAAGTATTTAATATCATATCTTAAAAAAAAAGCAAGCTTAATTTTAAAAAATTTATTAAAAAATTTTTTAATACACGAATGCCTCTTCAAAAATGACATCATTAAATACTAAATTAGCACCGGAGAAACCGATTACTAAAATCAAAATTGTAGCAATCCTTAAACTCCAAATGATTTTTCTGCTCCCTTGAAAAGAAATTCCTCCTGCGCCATGATTAACAAACAAAATTTCCATCAAGACCCACAAATTAACACCTATCAAAGGAACAAACAAAAACCATGGAGCAATAATAGTCAAACACAATTGTGACAATGCTCTCCCCCAATATCCGGCATAAAAATTATGAACTCCTATAAGTCCCAAAAAGAATGCCAATACAATATAGATTATACCATTTTTGGCATTATTCCTATCTACCTGCTGTATTGCCTTAACAGCCAAACGTTTTTTCTGCTCTAAATACTCTTCCTCGGAAAGAACGTTGGCATCATGCATCTCTTTTAGTTTGTCGGCATCTATCATTGAAAACTCCTGCTTTACCATAATAATATAAACCTCATTTATATTTTTCCAAGCAAAAAAGAGAGGTTTTAAAAACCTCTCTTTTTGTATAAAGATTAAAATTCTAAAACTTTAGAATCCCATTCCTGGCATTCCGCCGGCCGGAGCCGCAGCACCACAATGACAATCTTTTTGCGGAGCCTCAGTAACCATAGCCTCTGTTGTAATCAAAAGCCCACCTACTGACGCAGCATCTTGCAAAGCCGTACGAACAACCTTGGTCGGGTCAATGATACCGGCCTTTACCATATCGGTATATTCACCGCTTTGTGCATTATAACCAAAATTGGTATCATTGCTCTCCAAGAGTTTTCCGGCAACAACGGCCCCGTCAACACCGGCATTTTCAGCAATCTGGCGAATAGGAGCCTGTGTTGCCTTGCGGATAATATCAATACCGACTCTTTGGTCTTGGTTAGCGGGAGTCAATTTATCCAAAGCTCTGGCAGAATACAACAAAGCAACTCCACCACCGGCAACCACACCTTCTTTGACCGCGGCACGAGTAGCATTCAAAGCATCATCAATACGGTCCTTCTTTTCTTTAACCTCAACTTCTGATGCTCCGCCAACACGCAAAACAGCAACACCGCCAGAAAGTTTTGCCAAACGCTCTTGTAATTTTTCACGATCATAATCAGAAGAAGTTTCTTCAATCTGTTTACGAATTTGAGCAGCTCTGGCTTCAATCAAATCTTTTTCACCGTCGCCGTCAATAATTGTCGTTTCATCTTTTGTAATTTCAATACGTTTAGCCGTTCCAAGCATTTCCAAAGTAACATTTTCAAGTTTCATACCTAATTCTTCAGAAACAACTTGTCCGCCGGTCAAGATAGCAATATCTTCCAACATTGCTTTACGACGATCACCAAAGCCAGGAGCTTTAACGGCACAAACTTTTAATCCGCCACGCAAACGGTTAACCACCAAAGTAGCCAAAGCCTCACCTTCAACATCTTCAGCCACAATCAATAGCGGACGACCAGACTGCACGATTGTTTCCAAAATCGGAATCAACGGCTGCAAATTTGAAATCTTTTGATCACAAAGTAAAACAAACGGATTTTCAAATTCGCAAGTCATTTTTTCAGGATTTGTAATAAAGTACGGAGACAAATATCCGCGGTCAAACTGCATACCTTCAACCACATCAAGTTCAGTTTCCAATCCTTTGGCGTCTTCAACCGTAATCACGCCTTCATTTCCGACTTTTTCCATGGCTCTGGCCAAATATTCACCGATAGAGCGATCACCGTTGGCAGAAATAGTTCCTACCTGAGCAATTTCTTCTGAAGTTTTGATTGCAACCGAACGAGACTTAATATCTTCAACCACGGCCTCAACTGCCATATCAATACCACGTTTCAAATCCATCGGATTCATACCTGCGGCAACGGCTTTACATCCTTCTTTAATAATTGCTTCAGCTAAAACCGTAGCGGTAGTTGTTCCATCGCCGGCCTTATCAGCGGTTTTTTGAGCAACTTCCTTAACCAACTGAGCTCCCATATTTTCAAACTTATCGGCAAGTTCAACTTCTTTAGCAACTGAAACACCGTCTTTAGTAATTTTAGGAGCACCATAAGACTTGTCCAAAATAACGTTACGACCTTTTGGCCCCAAAGTAACTTTCACGGTTTTTGCCAAAGTTTCAACACCCTTAAGCATTTTTGTACGGGCATCTGTTCCAAATTCAATATCTTTTGCAGCCATTTTTCAATCCTCTAAATTATTCTTCAATTACGCCTAAAATTTCGCTTTCTTTAATGATAAGACGTTCCTCACCATTAACTTTAACTTCACTGCCCGACCACTTGCCGAACAAAACTTTATCCCCCGGTTTAACGCTCATCGGAATAATTTTGCCGTCTTCGGCTCTAAAACCGTTGCCAACAGCCTCAACCAAGCCTTCACTTGGTTTTTCTTTTGCTGTATCGGGAATAATAATTCCGCCGGCTGTTTTTGTATTTTCTTCCAAACGTTTAACCAAAACACGGTCATGTAAAGGTCTTATTTTCATTTCTACTAACTCCGTTAATTTTATAAATATTCGTTTCTACACGGATAGTTAGTTACTAAAATTGCCGATGTCAAGTTCATCGGCAATTTTTTATGATTTATTTCAAAATTTTTTATTTAAGATCCATAATCTGTCTGATTGCACTGAGCAAAAAGCTAATAACAATCAAAAAACCGAAAACGATTAAAGATACAAAATAAATCCACGCATGCGGGAACACAATCATTACCGGTCTGGCAATGGTTGATGCCCATCCGTCAAGTGTAAAGGCTTGCAATAATGTAAACATTGCCGAACCTAAATTTGAAAAGGTGATAAACACATCTCCGAATAGATTAACTGCAATGATTGCAAACACATATGAAAAGATTGCTAATATGGCAACAAAAGAAGCAAACGTAGGCAATAGAGCAATAAAGATCTCTACCATATTATGCAGTTTAGAAAAATGCTGAACATATTTTAATAATCTAAACAATCTGAAAGTTCGCAAAACAATAAATGCACTGGTAGCCGGAACCGAAGAAACAACCACAATTACCAAATCAAAAATATTCCACCCTGATTTGAAAAAATTTGTTCTTAAGGCATATATTTTCAAAAACATCTCCACAATAAAGATGCCCATAAACAATCTATCTAATAAAAACAGACCATTATCAAAATAAAAAATCATCATATCTGAGGTCATCAAGCCTAAAACTATGGCATCAGCCAAAATAACCCCCATGATAAACATATCAAAACTGAAACCGGTAACCAGTTTAACTAAACGACGACGGTCATCTTTATAAAAGAGCTTTTTGGCAAAATCTTCTTTTGCCTTTTTAGCTTTAGCTGTTATAACATCCTTAGCTTTTATCATTTTAACAAACTCCCAAATCAGGTTTTATTGCAAATTATTTTAGCCTAAAAAAACCATAATGCAACAATTATTGCCGCCATTACAATAGCCGGACCATATGCTGCTGAACGCCTTCTTTTTAAGATTGAATACATAAGTAATAATATTGAAGACATCGCCACCACATATAACAAAGGCAACACCCCAAGCCAAGCTCCGATTGCTGCCAAAAGCTTAATATCTCCGCCGCCAAAAGCGTTTTTGTCTCTCCAAACCAGCAACAAACTAACCAACACCGGCAAAAAATATCCCACCATTGCCCCCAAGGCACTATCCTGAACTATTACAAAACCCCAACCTAAAGCCGAAGCAGCAAATCCTAAAATCAACAAAGGTACGGTCAAAATATCTGGCAGCAAAAACATTCTCCAGTCTATTTCCGCCAACAATAGCAAAATCCACAAATATGCCATATACCAAGCCAAACCTTGAGCACCAAAATGCAAATAGAATAAATAACTCAAAAGTCCGGTTAACAAACCGCTCATAAAAGAACGCCACATAAAGCTTTTATATTCTTTTTGTTTAGAGATTCCTTTTGTTTTTTTCCCAGGAACAAAAATCTGACACAAAGCATAAGCCGCCGTTGCCGGCATAAATTTGGCAAACCTTCTCGCTATATAAGGGATAAAGAGCCCGAAAATAAAGCCATAAAAAGCACAAATCATAACCAAACCTCTTCAATAATTTATCTGCCCTGAAGATAAACAAAAAATAATAAAATTTAATTAAAAAACCGGGAATAAATCCCGGTTTTAACTTTTTAAGCAACTGATTTTAAAATATATTCGCTCATTTTTTCGCTGAAAAACGACGGATCGCTCACAGCTTCTCCTTCGGCAATTTTAGCCTGATCCAAAAGCAACTTGGCAATTTCTTCAACCTTTGCCCTTTGTGCCTCATCTGCCGCCATGTCAGCCAATTTTATAATCAACGGATGGTACGGATTGAGCTCTAAAATTCTGGTACTGGCAAAAGCCGTTTGTTGTTGATGATTTCGCATCAATCTCTCCAAATGCAAACTCATTTGGCCGTCTTCAACCGTCAAACTCACAGGAGATTTGGTCAGTTTTTCGGTAGTTGTCACCTTGCCGACTTCATTTTTAAACATTTCTGTCATCAAATCGGTAAGTTTCTTCAAACTTCCTTCATCGGCTCTAGCCTCTTTACGCTCCCAACCCATATCATTTTCGGCTTGCGTAACATGCTTAATGGCAAAACCTTTGTAGTTAGGCAAAACCTGCGGCCAAAACTCATCTATCGGTTCATTAAGCAACAAAACCTCGATTCCTTTTTCCTTGAAAGCCTCCAATTGTGGATTATTACGTAAAATCTTAACATCATCGCCTGTAATATAATAAATGGCCTTTTGTCCTTCTGCCGCACGTGAAATATATTCATCCAAAGTTGTTAATTTTTCTTCATCTTTGGTTGAATTAAAATAAGACAGAGCTGCAATCTCTTCACGATTTGAAAAATCTTCATAAATACCTTCTTTAAGCACAATACCAAAGTTTTTCCAAAACTTCATATAGTCATCATAATCTTTGGTGCGTTTTTTGAGTTCTTTTAAGATTCTGGAAACCGTTCCGTGTTTGATTTTTTCAATCAAAGCACTATGCTGCAACATTTCACGCGAAATATTTAACGGCAAATCCGAAGAATCAATCACTCCCTTAACAAAACGCAAATAATTAGGTATCAGCTCCTCTACTTTATCGGAAATGAACACTTTGTTTACATAAAGTTTCAAACCGTTTTTTCTATCCGGTTGAAACAAATCATATGGTGCACTTGAAGGAATATAGAGCAAGCCTGTATATTCAATATTTCCTTCTGCCTTAAAATGCAAAGTCATCCACGGATCATCAAAATTATGAGAAATATGATGGTAAAACTCTTTATATTGATCTTTGCTTATCTCCGATTTATGCCGTGTCCACAATGCTGATGCACTATTTACGGTTTCTTCTCCGGCTTTACCCAAATCCAAAACTATTGGATAGCCGATATGATCTGAATAAGTACGAATAATCTGCCGCAGATAAATTGTGTCGGTATACTGTTTTTCATCTTTTTTCAAAAACAACTTAATGTCGGTTCCGTTCGATTCTCGTTTAGCTTCTGAAATTTCAAAACCTTCCATTCCGTCTGAAACCCATTTCCAAGCTTGATCTTCTCCCGCACGACGAGTAATTATTTCCACCTTATCGGCAACCATAAAAGCCGAATAAAATCCCACGCCGAACTGTCCAATTAAATCGCAAGCCGAACCGTTTTCACTGGCATTTTTCACAAAATCGGCCGTACCCGATTTAGCAATCGTTCCCAAATGATTAATTAAATCTTCTTTGTTCATTCCGATTCCGTCATCGGAAATCGTCAATGTATTAGCTTTTTCATCAGGAGTAATTTTAATTTTCATGTTTCCGGCATCTTTAACCAACCCCGGGTTTGTAAGTGCTAAATATTTTAACTTATCACAAGCATCAGAGGCATTGGAAATAAGCTCTCTTAAAAAAATTTGTTTTTCCGAATAAAGAGAGTTAACCACAATATCAAGCATTTTGCTCACATCAGCCTGAAAAGACATTTTATCTGACATTTTATTATTCTCCAAAATCAAAATCTTATCTCTATCAGCTTATTTAGGAACATTTTTTTATTTTTACAAGATTATGCTTGATTTATTTATTATTATGAGTAAATTAATTTCTGATTTTAATAATAACTTTGGAGTTAAGCAATATGGTATCTGTAGTTAATGATTCTTGCGTAAAATGCAAATCTTGTGCTGATGTATGCCCGGTAGATGCTTTTCATGAAGGCGACACCATGTTGGTAGTTGATCCCGATACTTGCATTGACTGCGGTGTTTGCATTTCTGAATGCCCGCAAGAAGCCATCTGCTCTGATGATGAAGCTGATGAAAAATGGATCAAATTCAACGCTGAAAACGCTAAGAATTGGCCTAATGCTAACGAATAATTTTAAGTTTGCATAAAAATTAAAGCCTTTCTTAATTTTCAGAAAGGCTTTTTTTATGGTTGCTTAAAGAATAAATATAAGTTACAAAAAATAAAGAATAACAAAAATTTTAAGGAAAAAAGATGATAAACCGTGCGGAAAATACTTATTACGATGTTGTCGGCATTGGCAATGCCATTGTTGATGTCTTAGCCAAAGTTGGTGAAGGCTTCTTAACCGAACGCAATCTTCCCAAAGGCAGCATGACCTTAATGGATGCCCAAACCGCCGGTAAAATTTATGCAGATATTGTCCCCGAACGAGAAGTTCCCGGAGGTTCAGCCGCCAATACCGTTGCCGGACTTGCATCTTTGGGCAGTGCTCCGGCCTTCATTGGCAAAATCCATGACGATGAACTGGGACAAGAGTTTACCCGCGATATTGGTGCCGCCGGAGTTGACTTTTTCACCAAACCTTTGGCTCAAGGTCCGGTTACCGGCCGTAGCATTGTTTTGGTAACTCCTGATGCCGAACGCTCCATGTTTACCTATCTTGGTGCCGCCACCCATTTGAGCGAAAAAGATATTGATGAAGAAATTATCCGTGCTGCCAAAATAGTTTATATTGAAGGCTATCTTTGGGATGTTGATGATTGCCATAGTGCTATTCTGAAAGCTTGCGAATTAGCCCACAAACACAACCGTGATGTTGCCTTTACTTTATCTGACACCAGCTGCATGCAAAGAAATCGTGAAAAACTGCTTGAATTTGTAGAACAACACGTTGATATTCTCTTTGCCAATGAGGATGAAATCAAAGCTCTTTTTGCTGAAGATGACTTTTATAAAAGCCTTGATTTGATTAAACCCATGGTGGATATTGCCGCCATCACCCGCGGTCAAAAAGGTTCAGTCGTCGTTAATGGCCGCACCAAAACCTTTGTTGAAGCCGAAATTGTTGAAAACGTGGTTGACACAACCGGAGCCGGAGATTTATACGCCGCCGGATTCTTATACGGCATAACTCAAGGTCGCTCTTTGGGCACTTGTGCCATGATTGGTTCAATTGCAGCAGCTGAAATCATCACTCACTACGGAGCCAGACCGGAAGTCAGCCTCCGCGGTTTTGTCCGCAACAAACTATTGTCTTACGGCAAACGTGCATAAAAAGACTTAAATCTTTTTTATCACCAAACTTCAAAACCCCTCTTCTTGGAGGGGTTTTTTATAATTTTTCCTCCGGCTCAATATATTTTTGCAACCGATACTTGCATTTTATAAAACAATTTGTTATATTACGTGTTTAGTATAACAACAATTGTTTATAGAGGAGAATAAAAACAATGCTTAACAATTACAAATCACCATTGGGCTATGTAGCAGATGGTAAAAAGATAGACACCTATGGCGTTGACCATAGCGGTTTCTCAACTAAGGACGAGATAGAATATCAAATGGCTCGGCAAAAAAGAGAAAATAGTTTGATAGAAGGCTATAACAACCAAGGAATAACAGAAAATTACCCTTTAATCAGGTACCAACTTCTGGGGCAAGACTGATAATAACTACGGCTTTGGCAGCTCAAATATTGCCGAAAATATTAAGAACAAACAAAACCAAGACATAAGTTCTGTATTATATCCCAACCAAATAGGAAATGATGCCGCAAGTTATAAATTGGCTCAGAATAATATACAAACAGATATTTTTAATCGAGTATTTAATAAAACTTTAGGAGAAGAAGGGGGATATGAAGATAGGCCCAATAAGATTGATACGGCTACTAATATGGGCTTTCAACAAGAGACTTTGGTTAGATTTAAGAACAAACATCCTGAATTAGCACAAGGATTTCCAGAGCATGTTAAAAATTTAACACGTGAACAAGGCAAAATAATCGCTCTTAAAGATTACTATGAGCCTTATCGAATAGGAGAAATTCAATCTCCTGCGTTACAGGAATCTATGTTTGATTCATTTTTTAATCATAGTCCAACTGCTTCGGCTCTATGGGCACAAAGGGCAATTAATCAAAATACAAATATGAGAGTTAAAGAAGATAGGGTATTCGGCTCTGAAACTATAAATGCCCTGAACAAGTTATCTGAAGATGAAATCATTAAAGTTAATAATGCTATTTTAAAACAACGATTGGAAGATTATGAACAAGAAAAGAAAACTAATCCTAATCCGCATTATGAAGAATATACCGTTGGGCTTCCTGATAGATTTAACCGATTTAAAATAAAATAAAGTTGTATATTTTAGAAGTGGGTATTGGTACCGTAGATACTAATACCCATTTTTTGCTATGTTAAGATAGAGTAAGCTTTCTAACATTTGCATTAACATAATCCCTTCATCACTATAAGGTAATAAGCTGGTAATTGAGCCACATTGACCATAGCAATATTTATTAGCAGCATAAATATCATTATAAAAATTCCACACTCCACTTCGTATTTGTTCAAAATATTTCAACATTTGATCTTGTTGCTTAGGCTTAAAACCATTTTTAATTTCTTGTTTGATAGCCTCGGCAAGACAATTATTTATTTTTATATTGCGTTCGATCATATCTTGTGTTGTTTTATATTTGTCATTTTCAACCTTATTGATACATTCATCAAAAATAGTTTTGGCTTTTTGTTTAGCCTGTTCTTTATCAGTTTCTTTTGTATGATGAAACTCGGTTAAATTATCTAATTTGGCTGAAATTCCATATTTTCCATCTTCAATACAACCAGAGGCAATACCTAAATTTATATATTTATTGTCTTGCTTAAAATAAGTATGTGCCAAATCTATAGCAACCCCATTTATATATACTTTTTTATCTTTTGTTATATTTTGAACGGAAATTATTTGCGGTTTTGTATCCTTGCAAATTGAACAATAATTGTAAATTTCCTTTTGCTTTTCAATAATACTAACTGCTTTTGCTGCACTGTCTTTACTCACTTCAACACAGACATCTGCAGAGGTTTCAAAGTTAAATAACAAAGTAAAAGCAAATATAAAAGTAAAATAAACTTTTTTCATCACCAAACTCCGATAAAGTTATTTGCTTGAGATAGTAAACTTAAAAGTTGAAGATATTGTTAAGGCTAAAAAGAGAGTTTTTTGTAACTTTTCCACACCTCAACATACTCTTTACAACTTCTACTCGCAATTTACGAAATAAGTTGTTATATTACGTGTTGCGTATTAAACGTATGGATAAAACTCAAAAAAATAAGGATAAAAAACTATGACAAACTTAAAATCACACCCGGTACCGACTTATGCCGCATATGGCGGAGTTCCTACCGATGCCGCATACGGCGGCGAACCGCAATATATCGCCACTCCTTTCGGCTTGGTTAAAAATGATGCCGAATATAAAAAATATATAGCACAAAAACAACAAAAAACATCAATCCCAAATAATGAGGAAAATATAAATATACCTAATGTTGAAAACTATGCAGAACAAATACTTGGCACTGTTGCAGATATGGGAAAAGAGTATTTTAAAATGAAAGAACATGGTTACAAAAATTTAGATGATTACCATCACTGTAAGGCAAATTATAATGCTGCTTCCAGAGGAGTATTTGGTTATAATACGGCTAAAACCCTCGGTGATTTAAAGGAAACATTTGATTATTATAAAAATATTTGGTACAAAGGATTGAATGAACAAGAAGCGGAAAAAGACAAGTTTCATGATTTAAGCGTAAATGCCGTTGGAAGATTACGCGGAGATTCAGGACTATATGAAAATGCTCAAGAAGCTTGTTCTGAGTATCGTCAAAAAAATCCGGCATTTCCTAAAAAATATTGGTAATTTGTTAGATGAGAGTTATAAATTTAAAATTTACGTTATTCATTGTTGCTTTTTTAGCAATTATCTTAAGTTTTTTGCAATTAAATATTTTTTTACAACAAGACACTTGCCTTGATGGTGGCAATGTTTGGGATTACGATGAAAACCGCTGTCGTGAAGATTGTTTGAATTGGAACAAAGTAAATGGCTGCATCAAGCTTAATGCTCAACAAGTAAGATTATTTAATAAATGTCGCAATCAATTATCCAATTGCATCTCTAAAAAAATATTAGAAGAAATTTGCAGGCAAAACAACTTACCGTTTAACAAACAAACCGGAGAATGTTATGCCGAATTTACTAAGAATAACTGTTATAAATTGGGGGAAGATTGGATTTATCCTAAGATATGCGAAGAAACAGCACAAAACTAATTTAATCAACAAATTTAATTCAAAACACCGCTGATATTTCATTAGCGGTGTTTTTTGTTTTGATTATTTATCAACCAGCAAGATTTCAACCTTTTTACCGTAGTATTTTGCCAAAAGGTGTAAAGCACCTAAGTTGACACTGCCGCGGCCTAATTCCAGATTGTCTAAAATTCGTTGCGGGATGCCGGTTTCGTCACACACTTGATTAAAACGTAGTTGTTTGGAAATTCTGATATCGTGTAATCTGGTAGCAAGAGTTTTCCTGCGTCGTCTTAAGTCGTTTTTATCTTGTTTATAGTCCATTTTCTTAACTCCCTGATTTCTTATTTATAAAAAGAAACCGCCTTAATTTATTTTAAGGCGGGGAGTTCGAAACTGTGCTAGAACAGTCCGGGTTATTCGTGCAAAGCCTTATTTCCCCAGCTCCCCAAAAGGAGTTGTTCTATTTCTAGCAAGGAGTTTCGACACTCCGCAGCCGGAACACCCGACTGCGAAAGTGATTATAAAAAATATTGCTTAAAATGCAATTAATTTATGAAAATTTTTGACCATAGCGGTTTCTCAACCAAAGGTTACCCTTTAATCAAACACAAAGTTCCGAGACAAGACTTATAATGATTTTTATAAAAAATTTTTGCATAACATCTTGAAATTTAATTTGAAAAGTGTATTGTAAGGCGAATTTGCAACATATGCTGACATTAAAGCTCGCTATTTTTATAATTAACCGATTTGCAACATAATATCTCGGCAGACTTTGTGCCGTGTACAGTAATAAGGTACACAAACGAGCCGATTTGTGACATGATGATCTCCGGCATCCTTTTTTTCATAAATAGGCATGCTGGAAACAAATCGGGGAGTGCCGTGTACAATAATAAGGTACACAAACGAGCCGATTTGTGACATGATGACC
>CALXUM010000016.1 GCA_944391685.1 uncultured Alphaproteobacteria bacterium | reverse complement strand
CTTTGAGCTTATAAATGCCTTATCCATCGCGGGGTGGAGCAGCCCGGTAGCTCGTCAGGCTCATAACCTGAAGGTCGTAGGTTCAAATCCTGCCCCCGCAACCAAAAATATAAAAGCCGTCTTTTAATGACGGCCTTTTTTATTTTTGTATGGCTAAAAGCTATTTTTTGCTAAGTATGCTTATAGCAATTTTTACAGCCTCTAACTTATTATATTCATTATTGGTGCTTAGAAATTCATCTTCCATATCCAAAGCCAAGATATTAGGTTGTTGATTAGCAATTTCTTTTCCCAATAAAATGTTATCATGATGTTTTGATAGATAATTTTTCAAATCGGCAGCTTCTTTTATGTAAGGTTTTAACAAACCATTCCTTTGACCATATATTCCCATAAAATATAAAATAACTATAATGGTTAACATTATAAATATAACCGCAGTTATTGATAACAAAGCTACCATTATAACAAAAGCAAAGGCGGTGATTAAACTTCCTGAGGCTTTAGATAGGATATTTTGCCAAAGTTTATTCGGAGTTATTTTAAAAATACAAATTCCAACAAATAAAGCAAGTGTTGCTAAAAACAAGATTATAAAATTTTGCCAAGGATCGGTTGTTAAAAATGAGATAAACAACTCTCCGCACAACAACATGCAACTACTGAAAAACAAATATCCGCCATTAAGTTTTAAAATAAAGGCTTTTAACTGGAGCTTTATATTCTTTTTCAAAATTTTTGCGGCTCGTCGGATTTTTAACATATTTTGTTTGCAGACATTAAATACGGCTTCATTGCTACCAAACAATTGTTTAAGAGCATTTTGTTCTGCCGAATTTAAATTTTTAATATTATCCGTTTTTTTTATTGCCAAAACAGTTTCACCGGCATTTTGAATATCGATAATGTTTTTACGAAACATTTCCAATAAAAATGTCATAAATGATTTTATATCATAACGATTATAAACCAAATATCTTAACATGGCTGGACTTTTAATTAGATTAATCTTTAATTGTCCTTTTTCTAAACGAATAAAGTGCCAAGACACTACAAAAGAACCTAAAACCATAATAAAGGTCAATAAAGCAATAATAACATCTCCTTTTGCATCAAATACTCTGGTAATTTTTCTAAATATTGTAGGAGGTGTTACGGCATTTTCTGGTAAAGAAACAATAAGATATAATCCTTCACCGATAAATAATGCTCTTTGTGCAGCATATCCCCAAGCTTGTTGAGCAGGTTGAATAAATTGGATTCCTTCCGAGCTTAAGTTAAGAGGGCTGCCGATATAGACTTCTTGCCCTAAAGGAGAAACTCCTAGTGGTAAAGTCAAAGTTGCTCCTGATTGGGCGATTATTAGGTTCCAATAAGAACCGCTTATATCCCAATAAAATTCTTGAAAATCCCCATAATTCCATAAAAGATTATCTACGGCATATTTAAAATTATAATTATATATTCCAGGCTCAAGTTCAAATTCATTTTTGGGAACGAAAATAATATTATCAATTCCTTCAATAATTTTATAAGGAATTTCCTGATTGTTTATTTCCACGCTCAAAATTGCATAACTTAGTTTTTGTCGTTCTCCATGACGTGAATAAACATACTTAGGTAGAATTTTAGTTAAACCATATTTCAGCTTTTGCCCATTGGCAACGACTACGACATCTTCGTTAAAAGTCACCATCCCGTCAGGCAATATTTCAATACTGTTCATCAAGTAAGGGATATGCTCTTGAGCTGGAACATTCTGTTTTCTGCCACTTGGTAGCGTGATATTTATAACCGGAAAATCAGGATTCTCCCACACTTGACGTTGATTTTCAACAGTATCTATGAATTCAGGTTTGTTTATAGATGACTCATTTCTTTGTGTCTCAGAATTAACAGAAATACGATTTATTGCCGCTTCGTATATTTGTTGAAATTTCCCTTTCTTAGCATTTTCAAGAGCCTGTTGCACTTCTTCACTTGGCTCTACAAAAATATTATTACTTTTTACATCTTCAGAATTTTTAATAACTGTTTTAGAGATTCTGTCTTGTAAAAATTTCCCCAATTCTTCAGGAGAAATTTGCTTTATACTAGTTGATTTGTTTTTATCTTCTTTTATTGGTTGAGGAATTTGTGATTCATCAAGAACTTCCGTAACTTTTGCATTACTATTTCCAATAGCTGCAATAATGAAATAAATTGCAAAAAAAATTTTTTTCATAAAAGCCACTCTTTATTAACAATTAAAATATATTTGTTATTATATTCTCAAAGTTATTAAAAAGTTATAAAGGAGTTTAAAAACATGCACGACAATAAAATAGCAGCCATTATTTTAGGAGCAGGCAAAGGAACCCGTATGAAGTCAGATTTGCCCAAAGTTTTAATGCCGGTTGGCGGGAAACCGATGATTCGTCATATTATTGACACATTAAAAGAACTAAAAGTAGACAAGATTGTAACCGTAATTGCTCCTGACGGAGAAGCTGTAAAGAAAGAAGTATCTCCCTATCCGACATGTGTTCAAGAAAAACAGCTTGGCACAGCCCATGCAGTTATGTCGGCTCGCCCAGAGCTTTGTTGCTTTCATGGCGACATTTTGGTTATCTTTGGTGATCAGCCTTTATATACCAAAGATACTATGAAAAAACTTCTTCAAAAGCGTCGCGAAGGATATTCCGTTGTTTGTTTGGGGTTTCGCCCAAAAGATCCTGCCCGTTATGGCCGTCTGGTAATGAATGGAAATAATCTTGAACGTATTGTTGAGTTTAAAGATGCTACCGAAAAAGAGAAAGCTATTGATTTATGTAATTCTGGTATGATGTGCTTTGATGGTGAAAAATTATTTGAAATTTTAGGTGCCATCAGCAATGAAAATGCCGCCGGAGAGTACTATTTAACCGATGCAGTTGAAATAGCCTTGCGAATGGGATTAAAATGTAGTGCGGTCGAATGTCCGGTTGAAGAGGCATCAGCCGCCAATACATTAGAAGAACTGGCTCTTTTGGAGGAGTTGTTGAAAAAACGTAATATACAAAAAGGGAAATAATGAATTTTATCAAAACACATTGGTTTGGACTCATAACCGGAATAGTTATATTTTTCTTTTTTATTTTATTTATTCTGGTTTTGTTGTCACCTCGTCAAGATAATTTACGTCGTGGTTTTATTCCTTGTACGGAAACCATGGCCGAAAATTTGTTGTCTTGTGAAGAAAATAAATTTATTTGCTTGATAAAATCAGTGGTAAAAAACAGTTGGTGTGATATCAAAGTTGTCGGCAAAGGAATAAAACTTTGGTTAAAAGGTGAGCAGACAGCTCCTTGGAGCAACTATATTTTTGTTCCGGAACTTACATCTGAAGAGGAATATGCAAGGAATGCAAAAATTGAATATCATAAAAATAATTCTGACGTAAAACAAGAGATGCAAGAATTAAAAAAATTAAATGAGGAGTTGGAAAATGAGCAAAATGCAATCCTGCCCCAAGAATAATCTTCCGGCATGGGATTTAACTGACTTATATTTAAGCATGGAAGATCCTCAAATAGGAAAAGATTTGGAAACTTATAAAAAACAAAACCAAAAACTCGCCAAACAATATAAAGGCAAGATAGCTACAATCACGCCGGCTGATTTTTATAAAGCTCTGCAGCTAGTTGAAAAAAATGGAATTTTGGGCAGCAAGTTAGGAGTTTTTGCTTATCTTAACATGGTAACCCGCATGAAAGATGCTAAAGCAGTTGCTTTTTATCAAAATATTGATGAAAAAATGACCGACTATAGCAAACCTTCAATTTTCTTCACCTTAGAGATAAACCGGTTATCTAAAGACAAGTTTAATACTTTGCTAAAAGATAAGAATGTAGCTTTTTATCGTCCGTTTTTAGAGCGTGTTCGCCGTTTTAAGGATTATGAGCTAAGTGAAGAAGTTGAGGAAGTCTTTCATGATAAATCAGTTACCTCCGGCAGTGCTTGGAGAAGGTTCTATGATGAACATTCGGCAGCTTTGGTTTATAAAGTAGACGGCAAAGAATATAATGATGCCGAAATATCAAAACTCCTGCAGGATAAAGATCCTATTATTAGAGAAAAAGCCGGCAAAGAGATGAATCGTGTATGCAAGGAGAACGCATCATTCTTCACTTTTGTTTATAATATGATTGTCAAAGATAAAGCTATCAGCGATTCTCATCGTGGTTATAAATCTCCCGTTGCCGCTCGTAACTTAGATAATCAAGTTGATGATAAAGCTTTGAAAGCTTTGACCGATTCTGTTCGTGCTCAATATGGAAACATTGCCCACCGTTTTTATAAACTAAAAGCTAAATGGCTAGGGTTAAAAAAGATTCAATACTGGGATCGCAATGCACCTCTACCATTTAGTTCAGATAAACATTATACTTGGGACGAGAGTGTTAGGATAGTTTTAGATGCATATCAAAAATTTTCACCCAAACTAAAAAAATTGGCTGAACCGTTTTTTGATAAAAATCATTCATGGATAGACGTTCCACCACGTGATGGCAAGCGCAGTGGGGCTTTTGCCATGCCAATGCCGGAAAAATTTCATCCTTATTTAATGCTCAATTTTGTCGGCAAACAAAATGATGTTTTAACCTTAGCGCATGAGTTGGGTCATGGCTGCCACATGCGTCTTAGTATCAAAGAAGGGGAGTTAAATGATGATACTCCTTTGACATTAGCTGAGGTTGCATCAGTATTTGGTGAGATGATAACCTTTCAGTCTTTGTTGACACAAGCATCAGATGATAAAGAAAAGCTTTGCCTGATAGCTTCTAAAGTAAATGATATGATAAACACGTCCATTAGACAAATTGCATTTCATTTCTTTGAAACCAGAGTCCATGCTGAACGCAAACAAGGAGAGCTTTCTGCCGAAAGATTAAACACCATTTGGCAAGAAGAAATGCAAGAAAGTTTGGGCAAATATGTTATTGTTGATGATGACAGCAAAGCAATTTGGCCTATAGTAAGCCACTTTTTCCATACGCCTTTTTATGTTTATGCTTATTCTTTTGCCGATTGTCTGGTTAATTCTTTGTATCAAGTTTATCAAGAAGGCAGTGTCAAAGATTTTGCTGATAAATATTTGCAAATGTTATCTCAAACAGGGGTTAAAAGATATGATCAATTGTTGAAACCGTTTGGTCTGGATGCCAAGAGCCCTGAATTTTGGAACAAAGGTTTAGGCTTAATATCATCATATATTGATGAGCTTGAACGTTTAGATAAAAAAGTAAAATTTTAATATTTAATCCCCTCTTCCAAAGAGGGGATTTTTTTTATAACCGATATAAAGACTATAACCTAAAACATATGAAGATTTTCTGTGGATAGGGATACCTTAGTTTGTCGCTATAACTTTTCAGGCTACACAATAAAATTAAAGATTGTTCTAGATTCTTTGCTCGCTTAATTTTTTGGCAATTTCCAAATAATTTGCCGATTCTTTAGTCTCGCCGAGGTAGGCCAGTGAATATCTTTTGATTTTAAACCCGAAAGGGTTAAGCGAGAATAAATTTTTATTTTCATCTGTAATATCTGCATATTCAACTCTTACATATGCTCGCCATATGGAGCTTAGAATTTTTGGGTTTTTATCTGTTTTTTGCGAGGTAATAAATTGTGCTTGCCATAATTGATTGTTGATAGGTCGTATCCATTGTATAACCACATCTCTGACCAGTCCGGTAGTAATAAAAGAATTAATTTTATCAGTAGTCATTTGAAAAATAAAATCTTGGTAAACGCCATTAGACGATAATTGAAAAAATTCTGATCCGGTGTTCCAGCGATACATCAATTCTGCTTGGGATTGAGGAATTTCATGCCTTAGTTTTATATATTTTTCAATATTTTGTTCCGTTATTAAATCCATTGCTTGAGCAAAATTTTCTGTCGGCTGAACTTTTTCCAATTGATTAAAAAAAGTGTTTTCATAAAATAATTCCGGGCGACTGCCTTTTTGTGGTAACAGCACATATATGGTCATTGCCAGCATAATTGTCAAACAAATACTAAAGACAGCTAAAATCACAAGGATTCTAGATGTCCATAAATACCTTCTTTCCGGCATTGCTTCAATATTAACTCGTTCCGGATAAAGTCCTAACTTATCAGGACTCTTTTTTTCTCTGTATCTGAATAAAATTGAGAAAAAATCCGGCATATTACTACTCTCGGCTAATAGTTATATATTTGATTACGCAAATCCTTTGCTGTATTCAAATAGCTTTCTGGTTCTTCAGGAGTTCCGACATAGGAAACCGAATAATTCAAAACCAAAAATCCAAAAGGATTATATATACGTTGATCTTTGCTGCTAAAATTAATATTAGTAAAAATCACACGAAGATAAGCTCTCCAAATATTAACAATAGGATCTTTTTGTTCTGGATAATAATCCATTGTAATAAATTGAGCTTGCCAAAAGGTTTTTGATATAGGCTTAATCCATTCGACTTCAACTAATCTTTTTAAAGATAATAATCTAAATTTTAAAATATTATTTTGAGCATCATTGTTTGCAAAACTTTGAAATACTTTATTTGATGACATCCAATATAAAGGAGATCCTGGAGACCATCTTGCGACCAATTCATCATAATCATCGCTTATAACATGTCTAAGTAAAATATATTCTTCAATATATTGTTCGGCAATCAAATCCTGAACAGGAATTGTTCGCTCCGAAACATCAGTCATTTCCAAACGACTGAAATAATTGTTGGTTTGCAGTAGCAAAGGATAAGCCGAACGTTGTGGCAGCAGTACGTAGATGGTCATTGCCAGCATAATTGTTAAACAAATACTCAAACAAGATAAAATCACAAGGATTCTAGATGTCCACAAATATCTTCTTTCCGGCATGGCTTTTATATGCACCTTTTCCGGATAAAAACCAAGCTTGTCAGGGCTTTTTTTCTCGCGATACCTGAAAAGAGTTTGAAAAATATCCAGCATCAGACCTCTGTGTTTGAAGTTTAACCAATAAGACTAAACTAGCATAAAAACATCTCCAATTTATTAATTTTTATACAACAAAGTTGAATAAAAGCAAATAAATACTGTTAATCTGGAAAATATTGATATAACCTATCCACAGACACGTGTTTTTAAGGATAATACAAATGAAGAGATTTTTCCTTTGTTTATATATGGCTGTATTCAGCCTTTCAGCTTGTTCTTCTCAAGATGATTATGCAATTGTTGATCAAATAGCTGCTCCGGCACCTGTTGCATATACTGATTGGGATAGGGCGATTCGCATAGATACGGATATGCAATCCATGTATGCATCAACTCCTCGTAAAATTGAAAAGCCGATAGATATGTACATGGCCATGGCTTTGGCATTGAAATATAATTACACTCGCAGAGTTGTCAGTTACCAGCAAAGTTTGATTGAAGTTGGAAAATCACCTGCAAATCGTTTGCCGGAAATATTTTCGTCTGCAGGTTATGTAAATACTTCAAATCACTCAGCTATGGATTCTGAATTAAAACTTGCTTGGAATATTCTGGACGTTGGTACCGTTTATTATCAAACCCAAGACACCGGTTACCAAACCAGTGTGGCTTATGAACAAAGTCGTAAGGTTATTCATAATTTATTGCAAGAAACAAGAGTCCTGTACTGGAAAACATTAACTGCCCAACGCTTGCTTCCGGTTGTTGATGATATGATAGAATACATGACCTTAGATGTTGATGAGCTAAATTCAAAAGCTAAAGAGTTGGCAGCCAAAGGTCAAAGTTTATCAACTCCCGATTTAGTAAAAAAACGCAAATATATGGAAGCTGTTAAAACATTGTCTTCTCTAAAAAGAGATTTGGAAACGGCGGAGGTTAGACTGGCTAGCTTAATGGGATTCCATCCGTCAACCGAATATAAGCTTGTAGGTAAAGAATACGGCAATTTTGAGCTGCCTGATATTAAGAGCTCTTTGGGTGAAATGGAGTGGATTGCTCTTAATAATCGTCCTGAGCTTCGTGTCCGTGATATGGTTACAAATGTTGAAGAAATCAAAACATCTTTTGTTGCATTCCAAGATCCAGGAATGGAAAAATATAAAAACGATCCCCAATATTATAATCGCATGTGGTCCAAAAAGGCTCGTCAAATAGGTATGACTGTTTTTGAAGATGTTCGCAATCCCAACCAGAGTGAACTTGAAAATCTTCGTCGTCAGCGTATGACCACATTGGTGTTGAGCCAGGTCTACATTGCCTGGGCACGCTATATGTCGGCTATCGAAGATTATCAAATCAGCCAGGAGCTCGCTAATGTATCGGAAGATATTGCTGAAGATACCACAGTTAAAGATGGCAGTCGAGCTGAGAACAGTCAGCTTGAAGCCGCCAGAGCTATTGAAGATGAAGTTAAAGCTCTCTTAGCTTATGTTGATTTGCAAGATGCTTTAGGCAACTTATATTCGACATTAGGTATGGATGCGATTCCTTATTATATGTTAAATGAGAAACCATCTAAGATAGCAGTTTATTTACGCGGAGTTTTAGAAAAATGGCGTAAAGGCGATTTCTTACCGGATAATCGTCCGTATTTGCTTGCCGTCCCGACCAAGCGTCCTCCGGTTAATTTATCTTCAAGCAAATTAATGCCGGATATCAGTGTTGAAACCGGGCAAAAAGTTAATGTTAAAATTCCTGACGCCATGTTCCGTAAAATGGATTTTTCCGGAAAAACCATGGTTAAAGCCGGTTTGAAAGATGATAGTCCGCTACCTGATTGGTTAATGTTTGATGAAAAGAGCAGAACATTTTCTGGGGTGGCAATGCCCGGTAATATTGGCGAATATCCTATAAAGGTTTATATCAGCGATGAAAATGGCACCACCGGTTACTTTATCTTTAAAATAAAAATCGTTGATGTTTATGTACCTTCGATTCGGGTTACGGGGTTAACTCCCGGACGTAAGGCTACGGTATTGAAACGTTGCGTCGGACCGCAATGTACCGACGAATATATCAAGGAATCGGTAATTGGTGAAGATATTGTCGTATCGCCAAAACAATAAAAGAATCCAAAACAACAAAAAAGATTCGCTTTTTTCAAAAGGGCGAGTCTTTTTTTATGCTTTTTTTAGTTGTGAAAATAGGCAAAATATTAGCCCAACTAGCTGAAAAAATAGACATATTTTTATTAAAAAAAGTTATTAAGAAATTTATCCACTTATGAAAAAATTTTTTATGACGATATTTTAAATAGATAGAGCGGAATCACATTTTTGTTAACTAAAATGATGTTGAGCAAGTCAAATTAATAACGCAAAATATTCTTAAAAAGGCACAATGATCTTAATTGCAAAAAAAATTTTTTAAAAGTTGTGTATACTACATATGGGGCTCTTTACTTTTTGTTAATACTATATATGGTATAGATAATGTCAATTAAGGCAGAAAAGCACTAAACCATAACTAAAACAAGGATTTGAATAAAAGATGTCTAAACCAAACTATGATATGCCCTCCGTCGGAGATGAAAAAATCAACATTGAAAGTGTCACCAAAAGAGACGGAACACTCGCTCCGTTTGACAGTAGCAAGATCCATAATGCCATCAACAAAGCAGGTTCCTCTACCGGCGAATTCGGAGAGCAGGAAAGTTGGTTGTTGACTGCTCAGGTTTTAAAGGTATTAAAGCATAAATTTGCCGATTCTTTGCCGTCAATTGAACAAATTCAAGATATTGTTGAGCAAGTTTTAATCTCGGCTAACTATTTTGCCACCGCCAAAGCCTATATTTTGTATCGTGATCAACGCAACCGCATGCGTGCCGACAAGAAAGTTATGGTTGATGTTGAAAGTTCGGTAAACGAATATCTTGAAAGGTTGGACTGGCGCGTTAATGCCAATGCCAACCAAGGATATTCTAATGGAGGTCTGATCTTAAACGTTGCTGGTAAGGTAACGGCCAATTATTGGTTAAGTCATGTGTATCCGGCAAATGTTGGAGAAGCTCATCGTAATGGCGATATCCATATTCATGACTTGGATATGTTAGCGGCTTATTGTGCTGGTTGGTCATTAAAGAATTTATTACATGAAGGTTTTAACGGTGTTCCCGGAAAGACTGAAGCCGGCCCGGCCAAACATCTTTCGGCTGCCATCGGTCAGATGGTCAATTTTATGGGAACTTTGCAAAATGAATGGGCTGGGGCACAAGCTTTTTCATCGGTTGATACCTATTTGGCTCCATATGTTCGTGTTGATAAACTATCCTATAAGCAAGTTTATCAAAGCATGCAGGAACTCATTTACAATCTTAATGTTCCTTCTCGTTGGGGTTCTCAAACACCGTTTACAAACTTCACTTTTGATTGGGTATGTCCTGAAGATTTACGTGATAAGCACCCCATAATTGCCGGTGTTGAGCAAGAGTTCACTTATGGTGATCTTAAAGAAGAGATGCACATGCTGAATAAGGCTTATATTGAAGTTATGATGAAAGGGGATATTAAAGGTCGTCCGTTTACATTCCCAATTCCAACCTACAATATGACACCTGATTTTCCATGGGAAGATGAAAATACGGAGTTGTTGTTTGAAATGACGGCAAAGTATGGTTTACCTTATTTTCAAAACTTCATCAATTCAGTTCTTAAACCTGGACAGATTCGTTCAATGTGCTGCCGCTTGCAACTGGATTTGCGTCAGTTGTTGGCTAAAGGAAACGGATTGTTTGGTTCAGCTGAGCAAACAGGTTCAATCGGTGTTGTTACTTTTAACTGTGCACGTTTAGGCTATGTTTATAAAGGTAATGAAGCAGGGTTATATGCCCGTTTGGATGAATTGTTGAATATTGCTCAAACTTCTCTTGAAATTAAACGTAAAGTAATTCAACGCTTAATTGACAATGGATTATTCCCGTTCACCAAACGTTATTTGGGCACGCTCCGTAACCACTTTTCTACCATTGGTGTTAACGGTATCAATGAGATGATCAGAAACTTCACCAATGATGAGCATAATATTGCTGATGAGTGGGGTCAGGCCTTTGCTGTTAAGTTCTTGGATTATATCCGTGATAAGCTTGTTAAAATTCAGGAAGAAACCGGCCATATGTACAATCTTGAAGCTACTCCGGCCGAAGGAGCAACCACAAGATTTGCCCGTGAAGATAAAAAACGTTTCAAAGATATTATCCAAGCCGGTACAAAAGATAATCCTTTCTACACCAATTCTTCGCAACTCCCTGTTGGTTACACCGATGATCCGTTTGAAGCATTGGATTTGCAATCAACGTTACAAACCAAATATACTGGAGGAACAGTTCTCCACTTATATATGGGGCAAAGAATTTCTTCAGCGAAAGTTTGTCGAGACATTGTCAGACGCGTTTTGACCAACTATCGCCTTCCGTACATTACCATTACTCCCACTTTTTCCATCTGTCCTAAGCATGGATATATTTCGGGAGAACACAAATACTGCCCTATTTGCGACGAGGAAATAAAGGCAGCAAAGAGAGCCGCAGCATCAAGAAAAGATGTTGCATAAATAACCAATAACGAGTAAAATTTATATATGGAGACAGAAAAGATGACTACTATTAATTTTGAAGATATCAAATTAGACGATGCCGAGAGACAACCATGCGAAGTATGGACCAGAGTAATGGGTTACTTCCGTCCTGTCTCAGAATTCAACGTAGGCAAGAAGTCTGAATTTTACTCTCGCGTATGCTTCTCAGAAAGCAAAGCTGTAAACGGCTGCTGCTGCGGCGAAGCATATGATATTGCTGCAGAATAATAATCTGACAAAATTTCATAGTTATGAGTGAGTTGATTATCGGCGGTGTTGAAACATTCAGCACCGTCGATTTTCCTGGACAATTAGCAGCTGTTGTCTTTATGCAGGGTTGTCCATGGCGATGTCCTTTTTGTTATAATTCGTCATTACAGGAAATCGGAAAAGATAACGGCTTTGTGTGGAGCAAATTTTTAGAGTTCTTGCAAAAACGCCACGGTGTCTTGGATGCAGTTGTTTTCAGCGGTGGCGAGCCCTTAGTTCAAGACAACCTAAGTGAAGCAGTGCAAGAAGTAAAAGAGCTTGGTTTTAAGATAGGTTTGCACACCGGAGGTTATCGTCCGCAGCATTTGCAAAAGGTTTTACCGCTTGTTGATTGGGTTGGTTTTGATATCAAAGCTCCTTTTGAGAAGGGTAAGTATCAAAAAGTAACCGGACCTGATCACCTACATAATGTTTTACAAAGCTTAGACTTGCTTATCAACAGTGGTAAAGAGTTTGAATGCCGCACAACTTGTGATCCAAGGATTTTAGAGGTTGAAGATATTTATAAAATAGCTAAAGCTCTAAAAGAAAAAGGCATAAAAAAATATTTCTTACAAAAATATCGTCCGATTGAAAATGATAAGGTTAGTACGGAAGCTGATTGTGAAAAATTTTTCCAAGATGATGATTTGTTAAAATTTTTACAAGAAGCATTTACGGAATTTGCTGTTCGCAAATAATAAAAAATCCGGCTATCAAAGCCGGATTTTTTATTAAATTTCTGCTCCTCCTCGTCCCATAGGTATGGTTTTAAAATTAGAATTAGTCTTTCCGGTTTTTGTTTTGCTGGAATTTTTACCATGTGTTTCTTTTAATAAAGATATTGCTTTAATTTTTTTAGCTCTTGCTTTAGCAATGTCCTTATTATCAGCTTCTTTTTCTTTAAGTTTATCAATTGCTTTATTGTATTTGCGAATTTCTTTAATAAGCCCTTTTTCCTTTCTTGGAAGTTTTTTATATTCCTCGCTTTGTTTGAACTTATTAAAATCATCATCATTAGTTTTAGATAATTCTGTTTTTTCCAATAAAGAACTAATTCTTTCTTCCTGCTTAGGATTATTTTTATTAGTAGCAGGAGTTTCTTGTTTGTCTTGTTCTTTTGTCTCTAAAGGCTTTGTTTCATTTTCAGCTTTATTTTTCTCCCCATTAGTATTAGGGGTTGTAGTTTCTTTATTTTGCTCGTTTGTTTCTTGAGACTTGGATTCATTCGCAGCTTTATTTTGTTGTCCGTTATGGGTCGGAGTTTCCAGTTTCTCTTGAGGCTTGGTTTCACCTTCATTTTGTTTTTCAGTATTTTCAGCAGATTTTTCCTGCTCTTTTTGTTCTTGGTTGGGATTCTTTTGAGCATCATTTATAATCGGAGCAGTGGCTTTTTCAAAAGCTTCTTTAGTTTCTTGCGGCAGGTTTTCTTTCCAATTTTCTCCAAATTGTTTTTTCATTTGTTCCGCCGTTTCTTTAGCATTTGTAATTTCTAAGCCACATTCTTTAGCCGCAATAACCGTGTTGGCATAAAATTCCGGACTATAAATATTACCAAGCTCCATTTTATCGTGTCCGTCTTTTTTCAAAGAATTAAGCACAGCTTTCATATCCTCAACCGAAGGGTTTTGGTCGTTTCCGTTTTTATCTTTAGCCATTACATCATAAGTATTGACATTAGCTTTTTCCACGGTAATTGAGTGATCATCTTCTTTATTTTTATAGGAAGCATAAAGTACATTTTCATTATCGCAGTTATTTCCCTCTCTTTGAGGTTGTGTTTTTTCATAACCGTTACTGAAAGCTTCATCAAGATTTGCTTCACTTTCTTGATGCCAATTATTATTATTGGCAGGAGGAGTATTGGATTCACCATCATTAACGGTTCCTTTATTAGTTTCAGTTTCCTCGGATTCATTGGCATCTTTTTTGTCATTATAATTACTGGTTTTCTTAGCCTCATGAGCTTTTGTGTTTGCTTCACCGCGAATAATATCAATTTGTTTTTTATTAAATCCTTTGGATTCTAAATATTTAATAAATTCACTATCTTCGGTTATTGTTTCTTGTTTTTTCCCATTAGCTATTTCTTCTAAAGATTTTTTCCTTCCTTCAGGTATTCCTTTTAATAGTTTTTCCATAGCTTTTCCTCTGAAGGTCGAACGATCTAAGAGCTGATTCTTAACATCAATAAACTCACAACGTTCTTTAATCTGCTTCTGTAAAAGTTGAGCAGTTTGTTCAAACTTTTTATCTGAAGTCTCTTTTTTTATTCTATAATTATGCTCAAGCTTAACTGAACGAGCATCAATTCTATCAACCAATTTTTCTAAATTTCTAAGGCTTTTAGTTAAATTCTTTTTCAGTGCTTTTGTGCCGGAATTACTCAAGCTTTCTTTTGTTTGCTTAATCTTGTCTTCCAACAACTGCCGTTGCTCATTTAATTCGTTTATACGCATATTACCAATAAGTTTTTTTTGGTCACTGTTTTGTAATCTACGATTATATGCGAGTTTAATTTTATTGCCCCAATTACTGAATATTCCGCTTCCTGCGACCTGATTTTCCAAATTTTTTATTTTTTCTTCACGTAAAGATATTTTGGTTTTAAGCTTTTTATTGGGATCTTTTGTCTTATTATCATAATATTTGCTTAAAGCACGACTTATACCGGCAGGAATAAACCGATTATTAATAACTTGATTTACCCAATAAGCACTTTTATCCTTATAAAATTTTTCCAATTCAGGAGAAAGCCCATAAAACTTTTCTTCTAATTTAAGATTTTTAAGGTGATTTTTTTCAGTCTTAGCCAATAATTTATTAGCTCGCCTTTTAAGACCCCATTCTTTAAAATTACGACTGGATTTTATATTACGATTTAACCGTCCATGTCTTAATTTCCAATTATTAATTTGAGATACATTTTCTTTTTCAACATTACCTAAAACAGCCGCCATTTTTTCAAAATCATCATTGTCTTTATCCAAGACAATTTGACCTTTGGTAAACTGATCAATAAATAATTCTAAATCATCATTATTGAGATTTCCGGCTCTGAAACCGAGAAACATTTCATTTCTTTTTTCTTCTTTTTCACCAAAGCTTAGTTTTTCAAATTCATCGAGCTGCATGGTAATATCTCCGTTAATTATAAAATAATTATACGTTATTTATCCCTAACAATCAATTAATAAGCTTTCGATTTTTTAAGATTTAATAAAAGCGTAACAAAGCCTCAGTTTTGATGAATGGAAGTTATTTTTTAGTTGCTTTATTAAATTTTTTTGAGAATTTAGGTTTAGTTTTTTTTGTTGAAAGTGATTTATCCAACGACGGATGGTGTTTTTTACGTTGCTTTATTTTCAAAGTTCCGTCTTTGATCTTGTTTTCCATTTTAACAATATCCCAAAATTTTGATTTACGGGGTTTGGTTTTGTTTTCTTTGGTCTTATCAACCGAAAAACCAAAAGCTCCTAAGTCGCGACCCAAAGTATAATACCTTCCGTGCACGAAAGCTAAAAGTCCGGCTTTTTCCAAGGCCAGTCTGCCGTCTTCTTCCAAAAACCTGTCATCAACATTAACATTAACAATTTCGGCCAAAAACATATCATGGGTTTCAAAATGAGTAATTTCTTTAACCTTGCATTCCAAAGATAGCGGAGCCTTTTTCAGCATCGGAGCTTTCACTTTTTCACAAGGCTCGATTTCCAAATTCATGTCTTTGAATTTATCGGTGTTTTTACCAGATTTTACTCCACAATAGTCACAAGCTTTGGCTAATTCTAAAGTCGAGATATTGATAACAAATTCTTTTGCTTCTTTTATGATGTTATAAGAATGTCTGCTTGGTCGCACCGAAATATATGTGAGCGGTGGTTCGGAGTTGACAATTCCGGTCCAAGCAATGGTTAAAACGTTAGGTTTCTCCATTGTCCCGCAAGTAACCATCACCGGAGGTAAAGGGAACAACATCGTTCCCGGTTTCCAAGAAATTTTTGCCATTTTGCTAATCCTTATAAAATAAAATTTATAAAGATTATAAACTAAGAATGTTTAATAAAGGGTAATATAGTAATAACAAGTTATAAAAAAGCCCCTCTTCGGGAGAGGGGCTTAAAGTTTTATTCAACATTACCAAAAGGATTGATAACTTTTTCTTCTTGTGCTTTTCGCAAATCAAACATATTAAGGAATACTGCAGCCACATAAACCGAAGAATATGTGCCCACAACCACACCCCACAAGATTGTAAACGAAAAGCTACGCAAAGTATCCCCGCCCCAAATGAATAAAGCCAAAGAGGCAAACATTGTTGTCAGTCCGGTCAAAATAGTACGTGACAAAATGTCGTTAATACTTTTGTTAATTAATTCATATTGCGGCATTTTCTTAAACTTACGCAAATTTTCTCTGATACGGTCAAACGTAACCACCTTATCATTAACCGAATATCCGGCCAAAGTTAAAATAGCTGCAACCGTAGTCAGACTGAAATCAAGCCCGAAGAAAGACAACAATCCGGCAGTAATTAAAATATCATGCACTAAAGCAATCATTGCACCCAATGCAAACTGCCACTCAAATCTAAACCATATATAGGCAGAAATTGCCAATACCGCAATAATTGAAGCAATTAGACCGTCTTTTTTTAGTTCGCCGCCGACTTGAGGTCCAACCAATTCTGTTCTGCGATATTCATATTCGTTTCCCAGAACTTTCTTGATTTCATTAACGGCAGCCATTTGCTCTTTTTCCGTCATATCTTTGGCTTGAGCACGCAAAACAACTTCATCACCGGTTTCACCGATGGTTTGCAAGTTGATTTCATCTAAAGCAACTTCACCGAGTTGTTTACGCAATGCCTCTAAATCAATTTTATCTTGAGCTTTTAACTCCATCAAAATACCGCCGGAAAAATCAATTCCGTAGTTAAACCCTTTAATGGCGATACTGGCAATCGCAAAGATAAGCAACAAGCTTGATACAACATAAGTCATTTTTGTTGCTTTTAAGAAATCAATATTTGTATCTTTGGTTACCCATTTAAAAATTTTCATCATTTTTTTTATCCTTATTTTTAGATAGGCAGCTTGGTTGGCTTATATTTTTGCAACCAGCTTGTAATAATCAGTCTTGTAACGGTTACGGATGTAAACATTGATGTAGCAATACCAACGGCCAATGTAACCGCAAAACCTCTTACTGGTCCGGTTCCGAAATAGAACAAAACAAAAGCCGCAACCAAAGTGGTCAGGTTAGAATCCAAAATAGTAGTCCAAGCCTCGGTAAAACCTGCTTCTGCGGCGTCTTTTGTTGAGCGACCGTTTTTAACTTCTTCCCGCATTCTTTCAAAAATCAGTACATTGGCATCAACAGCCATACCGATTGTTAAGATGATACCGGCAATTCCGGGCAGGGTTAAAGTTGCTCCCATAAAGCTCAAAATTCCGAGCATCAAAAACAGGTTCATAAATACGGCAACAGTTGTAAATACGCCAAACAAACCATAAGCGGCAACCATAAATACAACAATGGCAATCAAACCGATTATTGATGCAATAACGCCGGCTTTAATAGAATCAGCACCCAATCCGGCACCAACGGTTCTTTCTTCCAAAACCTCCAAAGGAGCAGGCAAAGCACCGGAACGTAACAACAAGGCTAAATCATTAGCCGATTTAACCGTAAAGTTTCCGCTGATAATGCCGCTTCCGCCCAAAATAGCACTTTGAATTGTCGGAGCAGAAATTACTTCATTATCCAAAACAATGGCTAAACGTTCGCCGATGTTTTCTTTGGTAACTTCACCGAATTTTTTACCGCCCAAAGAATTAAATTTGAAACTTACAACCGGTTCTCCTTCCTGGAAAGAAGGTTGAGCATCAACCAAGTTCTCTCCGCTGATAACAGGTTTACGGCTGATTACATAATATTCACCGGCACTTCCCTGGGCAAGTTTTGAAGAAGCTGCAAGTTTTCCTCTCTTAGCCTCTGATGCGGTTGAACGGCTGTCAACCAAATGAAAAGACATTTTAGCCGTTTTGCCGAGCAAAGTCTTAACATATTCCGGGTTTTGTAAACCTGGTAATTGAACCACGATTCTGTCGCTTCCCTGACTTTGAATAACCGGTTCTTTGGTTCCCAGCTCATCAATACGACGGCGAACTATTTCAATTGATTGTTCAACAACTCTCATTTTCAGTTTATTCATTTCCACATCAGAATATTTGATTTCTAGCGTGCCGTCGTCATCTTCAACAACTTCAATACCTGAATCAATATTTTTGAAGAGATTTGCCGCTTTATTACGAGAGGAAATGTTGTCAATTTTAACTGAAACGGATGTATCTCCTGCGGTCAACTTTTTATAACGTATTCTGTTTTCACGCAACAGCTGACGAGCAGAATCTTCAATTGATGCCATTCTTTCTTTTACAACATCATCAATCTTAACTTCCAATAAAAGGTTAGACCCGCCTTGCAAATCAAGTCCCAAATTAACCGGCTGCCACCATGATGGCAAAGCATCTTTATTACCTATAACATTAGGAATGGCGAAGAATATACCAACCACACAGATGGCCAGAATAATCATCACACGGGATTTAGAAAGTTTGTACATTTTATTTTCCCTTATTTTTTGGATTTATTTGTGTTGGCAGCTTTTTTCTTCACATCTTTTTTTACTTCTGCCTTAACAGGTTGGTTTGTTTGTGGGTTTGCAATATCACGAACCATCCCACGATTAATTTTTACTACGATTCCGTTGGCAATTTCAACACTCAATTCAATCGGATCAGATGCATCGGTAACTTTTCCGTAGATTCCGCCTCCGGTAACAATTCTATCGCCTTTTTTGATGGTAGCGAGCAAAGCCTCATGCTGTTTGATTCTTTTTTGTTGCGGACGTATCAGCAAAAAATAAAAAATAGCAAAAATTGCCAACAGCTGAATAACCACACCAAAAGTACTGCTTTGGGAAACAGCATCACTTGCTTGAGCAAACGCTGGACTTACAAACATATTATTCTCCTTAAAAATACAATCGATTAATATTCTATATAAGTTTCTTTAGCTTATATAGGGCAAATTTTATTAGTTCACAAGTATTTTTTTATTTTGGTATGTTAAAGATAAGACAAAGGGTTAACCGCTTTTTTGCCTGCACGTATTTCAAAGTGCAGTTGTGGAGTACTCACTCCGCCTGTTGAACCAACGGTGGATATTTTTTCACCTTTACGAACTTTTTGCCCCTTTTTGACCAAAAGCCTGTCATTATGAGCATAAGCGGTCATCCAGCCTCCGCTGTGTTTGATTAAGATAAGGTTGCCGAAACCTTTAAGCTCATTACCGGCATAAGCCACCGTTCCGGCATCGGCAGCTTTTACGGCAGTGCCGAGAGGTGCTTTAATATTAATTCCGTCATTGTTGCGTCCTTTGGCAATAGGTCCGAATTTAGAAATTACCGTTCCTTTAACCGGCCACATAAATTTTGAATTACGTTTTTTTACCGGAGTTGAGTAACTGACGCTCTTTTGGGTTGAAGAGGATTTTTTGTAACTTGAGTTCGAAACATAATGTGTTGCGGTTGGCTTGCTAACTACAGAACCCGGCAATAAAAGTTTTTGACCTATCCGTAAAGAATAAGGAGCATCAATATCGTTGGCTTTGCTTAAAGAGTTCATGTCCACATTATATCTTTTCGATATACTATATAAGGTATCTCCCTTTTTAACTATATGATATTTGGCATCAGGCATTTTTAATACTCGTCCGATATTTAGAGTATATGGAGGACGCAGATTATTAGCCTCAATCATATCACGGATTGGAACATTATATCGTCTGGAAATACTGTAAAGAGTGTCTCCTTTTTTTACGGTAACATAATCCGGAGTTGAACTTCCCCAAAAACTGCCTAAATCATAATTAAACAAACGGACACGATTGTCGCTGATGCATCCATTTACAGCAAACAAACAAAACAACAACCATATTAGCCGTTTTTTGAACATAAAAAACTTTCTCTAAAGTTAAAACTATAGCAGTTTATAAATTAACACGCAGTAATTAATATTTTATTACTTGGGTTCCAAAATATTGCCGCGGCTATCGGAAGAAACCACACCGTATTCTCTGCGTTTGAGAGCTGTTTTAATGTGGCGACGCAGTCTTGCCCACATTCCGTCATAAGTGTCATTAAAATTTTTGCGATTGGTATAAGAAACTACAATCATTTGAGCATTATACTCATCAACTCGTAAAGTTTTAATTTTTGTTACCGCTTCATGTAAAATCTTAGCGGCAATTGCTTTAGCTTTATCCCTGTTTGTTCCGTTCAAAACCATAACCAATTTAGTCTTGTCAACTCTGCCGATATGGGCATTGGGGGTTAGGTTGGCAAAACAAACATCACTCACCACTTTTAGCATTTTATCGGCGGTCTCAAAGTCGATTCCTTTGCTGATAAAATCATATACATCTTTCAGCTCAACCACCACGCAGGAGAACTTTTTGTTATAACGTTTGGCTAATGTAAAGTCGTGCTCAAAGCGTTCAAGAATAGTCTTTTCATTTAGTGTATTGGTAAAAATATCTCTCTCCTGAAATTCAGATAAATTTTCTTGCCAAGCCCTGGCTTCAGAAATATCTTTACATAAAAAACTAATACCTTCACACTCAAGAATTTCATTCAATATAGGCCTCTCGCGGCAAAGCATGAGCTGTTTTTGTGAATTACTTTTTATCAAAATAACTTGAGTATTAATGGTTGATTGGTGCTTACTCATTTTGTTTAAAGTAAGGGTCAGAGTTTCTTGGTTACCCTTTTTATCTTCAAATAATGTTCCCAAAACAGGTTTGCCGATTAATTCTTCTGGAGAGTAACCTAAAATATCTGCTCCCGATTCGCTAATAAAGGTAATGATAAAATTACGATCTATTTTAAAATAAATATCACCACTTGTTGCTTGAGGGTTGCTTTGTTGATGGTCATTTTCTTTTATCAATTCTTTAAGGTTGCGACTGGTTTGTTTTAGTTTGTTTCGCAATAATAGAATATAAGCAATCAACAATAAAACAGCCAAAAACAAAGTAACACAAGCAATAGCCATCATTATCTCACCATAAAATTTATTGTCATCTTATAAGCATAAACGTCTAAAAGCTAAATATTCGTTAAATAGAGGTTGCTTTTTTGCAAAAAAAACACTAGGTTTATGGCAGGAAAAAAAGATGAATAAACTAGATAACATAATCGATGAAAGCGGCGATAAATACAAATACGGTTTTACTACCGATATTGAGGCTGATTCTGCACCCAAAGGCTTGAATGAGGACATTATACGTCTTATTTCAACAAAGAAAGGTGAGCCTGAATGGTTGCTTGATTTTCGTCTTAAAGCATTTGAGTTTTGGCAGGGAATGAAAGAACCAACCTGGGCCAAACTTAAATATGATAAGATAGATTATCAGGATTTGTGTTATTATTCGGCACCAAAACAAAAAGTTCGCCCTCAAAGCTTGGATGAGGTTGACCCTGAGCTTATCAAGACTTATGAAAAATTAGGCATACCGCTTAAAGAGCAGGAAGCTTTGGCCGGAGTTGTCGCCGTAGACGCTGTTTTTGACAGTGTTTCTGTTGCCACCACATATCGAGCTAAGCTTGCTGAACAAGGCGTTATTTTCTGCTCTATTTCCGAAGCGGTAAAAGAGCATCCTGAGTTGGTTCGTCAATATTTGGGTTCGGTAGTGCCATATACGGACAATTTCTTTGCCTGCCTTAATTCCGCTGTTTTTACTGACGGATCTTTTGTTTATATTCCCAAAGGGATTCGTTGTCCCATGGAGCTTTCAACCTATTTTCGCATCAATGCTCAAAACACCGGTCAATTTGAACGCACACTGATTATTGCCGATGATGATAGTTATGTGTCTTACTTGGAAGGTTGTACCGCTCCGCAAAGGGATGAAAATCAACTTCATGCCGCCATAGTTGAAATTGTTGTTCTGAAAAATGCAGAGGTCAAATATTCCACCGTTCAAAACTGGTATCCCGGAGACAAAGACGGCAAAGGCGGAGTTTATAACTTTGTTACCAAAAGAGCAGCCTGCCGTGGTGAAAATTCCAAAGTTTCCTGGACGCAGGTTGAGACAGGTTCTGCCGTAACCTGGAAATATCCGTCATGTGTTTTGCAGGGAGATAATTCGGTTGGTGAGTTTTATTCGGTAGCAATCACCAACAATCATCAACAGGCAGATACCGGTACCAAAATGATTCATATCGGAAAAAACACCTCATCAAAAATTATATCCAAAGGAATTTCGGCAGGTTTCTCTAATCAAACTTATCGCGGTTTGGTAAGAGTTGCCCCCGGGGCACGTAACGCTCGTAATTATTCGCAGTGTGACAGCCTTTTAATAGGTTCAAATTGTGGCTCACACACCGTGCCGTATATTGAAAATCGCAACAAAACAGCGGTTTTAGAGCACGAGGCTACCACCTCAAAAATCAGCGATGAGCAATTATTTTATTGTCAGCAACGCGGTATCGGCGAAGAAGATGCTGTAAGCCTTATAGTAAATGGTTTTTGCAAAGAGGTTATGCAACATTTGCCGATGGAGTTCGCCATTGAGGCCGCAAAATTAATTAATATCAGCTTAGAAGGGAGCGTAGGTTAAAATGATAAATCCGGTTTTGAAAAGAGCATTACAAACTTGGGGAGAGCAACCGCAAATGCTTATGGTTGTTGAAGAAATGTCTGAGCTGATGAAAGAAATATTAAAAAATATAAGCCGCAAAAAAGACAATATTGATGCAATTATAGAAGAAACTGCCGATGTTGAAATAATGCTCGAACAATTAAAAGAAAATTATAATATCTGGTCCAAAGTAGAGAACTACAAGGCAAATAAAATTAAGTTACTGGAAAAGCGTTTGGATGAATGGGATGCTACCCACGCAGCATAGGAGAAGATGATGACCACGCCGTTACTTGAAATTGAGGATTTGCACGCCCGCGTTAAAGAAAAAGAAATTATCAATGGCTTTAATCTTACCATTAATGAAGGTGAGGTTCATGCCATTATGGGACCAAACGGTGCCGGAAAATCTACTCTTTCCAACGTATTGACCGGCAAACCAGGCTATGAAATAACATCAGGCAGTGTTCGCTATAAAGGATATGATTTGCTCAAATTATCTCCTGAAGAAAGAGCACATGAAGGCATTTTTTTGTGCATGCAATATCCGGTAGAAATTCCAGGTGTACCAACGGCAACTTTTCTTAAACATGCTGTCAATGCCGTTCGTAAACATAATCAACAACCTGAGCTTGATACAATGGAATTTTTGAAAATGCTCAAAGAAGAAGGTAAAAAATTGGGCATAGATTCTGAGATGATGAAACGGCCGCTAAATGTCGGATTCTCAGGTGGAGAAAAGAAAAGACTTGAAACTTTGCAAATGTGCATCTTAAAGCCAAGGCTTTCAATTTTGGACGAAGCCGATTCCGGCTTAGATATTGATGCTCTAAAAGTTGTTGCCGAAGGGGTTAATTCTTTGCGTGATAAAGAACGTTCTTTATTGGTAATCACCCACTATCAACGTCTTCTAAATTACATTGTGCCCGATTTTGTTCATGTCTTTGCGGATGGTCATATTGTTCGTTCCGGAGATAAAAAACTAGCCCTTGAATTGGAAGAAAAAGGTTATGCCGGTTTTGTGAAAGAGAATTAATATGGCTGGTTTGGTTGAAAATATTTCGCTTATTGGAGATGAAATACCATGGTTGAAAGCTCTCCGCCGCAAAGGAGAGGAGGCTTTTCTTAAATCAGGTGTTCCCGGCGCCAAAACAGAGGCATGGAAGTACTTAAAACCTAAAGAACTTGCAACAGATGATTATGTTTTTAGTTGTGGTGGCTGTTCTCAAAAAGTAAAACAAGAAATACCATTTTCTTGCTACCGCATTTGTTTTGAAAACGGACGCTTTTGCCCTGAAGGAAGCTTTTTCCCCGAGGAAATTGAAGTATTGCCGCTGATTGAGGCTATTTTAACCAAAAGCTCTGAAATACAATTTTGGCTGAAACAAATTTGTGATTTAAATAAGTTTCCCTTTGCAGCCTTGAATCAAAAATATCTCAACGAGGGGGTATATATCCACCTGCCGCAAGGATTCGTTTTGGATAAGCCATTGGTTTTAGATGTGCACACATCTTGTGAAGATAAAAATTTGTTTTCCAATTTGCACAATGTTGTTGTTTTGGATAAATCCTCGAAAGCAGAGGTGGTCGAATATTATCACTATGACGGAGAGCTTAAATCTCATTATTTTAACAATGTTGTAAACCAAATTTTTGTCGGCAAAGGAGCCAACTTAAAACATATCAAATTTCAAAATGAGGCCTTTAAAGCATCACACATTGCGTTCAGCCATGTATTGGTAGATGAAAAAGGGCTCTATGATAGTTTTTGTTTACAAAGAGGGGCTGACTTAGCTCGTAACGAAAGCAGAGTTATTTTGCGTCAGCAGGAAGCTGAATGCGTTGTTAATGCCGCATATAAGATTGATGGCTGGGCCAAGGTTGACACCACTACCGATGTTGAGCATTTGGCGGTGGCTACCAAATCGCACCAATTGGTTAAGGGTGTAATAGGCGGTCAGGCAAAAGGAATTTTTCAAGGAAAAATACATATTGCTCAAGATTGTGTGGCAACAGAGGGCAATCAGTTGCATAAAGCTCTTTTGCTCAGTGATGAGGCTGAGGTTGATGTTAAGCCGGAACTTGAAATTTTTGCCGATGATGTAAAATGCTCACATGGAGCAGCCAGCGGCGAGTTAGATGAAGAGCAACTATTTTATATGCGTTCAAGAGGAATTGGCTATGAAGAAGCCCGCCAACTCCTAATATCTGCATATTTTGAAGAGGTTTTTGCCTTGCTTGATAATCAAGATATTAGCAATTGGCTTAAATCATTTTTGTAGGCAAAGACAAACGGAGAAATAATTATGTATGATGTAGAAGAGGTAAGAAAAGATTTTCCTGTTTTGGGTTTGGAAATAAACGGCAAGCCCAATACATTTTTAGATTCTGCCGCTTCGGCACAAAAACCTAAAGCCGTATTAGATAAAATGATGGACATTTATTGCCGAGAATATTCCAACGTTCATCGCGGCTCATATCTTTTATCGGAAGAAATAACTACTGAGTATGAGCATGCCCGTCAAAAAGTGCAAAAATTTCTTAATGCAGATAAGGCAGAGGAAATAATTTTTACTCGTAATGCGACAGAGTCAATAAATCTGGTAGCCTCAACCTGGGGACGCAAATTTTTATCAAATAAGGACGAGGTGTTGATTTCAGAGGCCGAACACCATGCCAACCTTGTCCCATGGCAACAATTGCGAGATGAGATTGGTTTTACCTTAAAGATATTTAAAATCGGTGATGATGGAAGTTTTATTTGGGAAGATTTTACTAAAGAATTAAATGACAAAACCAAGTTAGTTGCCGTTACTGGTATGTCTAATGTTTTGGGCACCGTTTTCCCTGTTAAAGAAATAATTTCTGCCGCTCACGCCAAAGGAGCCAAGGTTTTGGTTGATGCCTGCCAATCAGTCGTGCATCAAAAAACCGATGTTAAGGATTTGGATTGTGATTTCTTGGCTTTTTCCGGTCATAAAACTTATGGGCCGACGGGAGTTGGAGTGCTTTACGGCAAAACAGAGTTATTACAAGCAATGCCGCCCTATCAATTTGGTGGGGATATGGTTGATGTCGTAACATATCAAAAGGCCACTTTTGATGTCCCTCCAGCCAAGTTTGAGGCCGGAACACCGGCAATTGTACAAGCCATTGGCTTAGGAGAAGCTCTTGAATATATGATGCACTTGGGATTAGACAATATAAAAGCCCATGAAGATGAGTTAGTAAAATATATGCATTCACGTTTGCCAGAAGTCCAAGGTTTGCATGAAATCGGCACGGCAGAAGGCAAGGGTGGTGTTTTTTCAATAGTAATGGATGGAATTCACCCACAAGATTTAGCTTTTGTGCTGGATAAAGAAGGCGTGGCGGTAAGAGTAGGCCATCACTGTGCAGCCCCGCTTGTACACCGCATGGGCTATGAGTCGTTAACCAGAGCCAGTTTAGGGCTTTATAGCAATCATGCTGACATAGATCGTTTTATTCAAGCCTTAAAAAAAGCACGTGAATTTTTCTAAAGGATAAAATAATGGAAAAAGAAGAAAAAATCTTAAGTGCTGAAGAAAACCAACTTTTAGAAGTTATGGGGCTTGGCGAAAGACAAATCCCGCAGGATTATGTTGCCTATGCCGGAACAGAGTTATCTTCAATTCCTTCAAAAATAGTTTCCCGTGAAGAAGTTATTGAGGCCTTAAAAACGGTTTGCGATCCGGAAATAATGATAAATATTTGGGATTTGGGGTTGGTTTATAAAATAGATATTGAGCCTAATGGAAACGTTAAAATAGAAATGACCGTAACTTCCCCTATGTGTCCGGTGGCAGGAATTTTACCGCAACAAGCAGCTGATGCCGTTTCGAGATTAGAGGGCAGTGGTTTGGTTGAAGTAAAAATTGTCTGGGAGCCGGCTTGGACAATTGAAAATATGAGTGAAGAAGCCAAATCAATGATTGAGCTTTTTTAATAAACAAACATAACATATAGGTTGAAAAAACAAAATAAAAAGGTTAGTATCCACTCAAACTAAAATTATTGAGATATGGATATAATTTATTTACGGAGAATCAATTATCCTCACGAAAATGTTCCACTATGGGCAATAACCGCAGAGGAAGTTGAAAATTTATTTTCCCAAGGAATTACTCCGCAGATTCGTCTTCCGGATCTTGATTATACAAACAAGCCTCGTATAGCCGTAATTCTAGCACAAGACAAACACCCCGATCGTGAAAAAGAAGATTATACCATCTTTCCTGACTATGTAGATGCTATAGTTGCTTCCGGAGGGGCACCTGTTTTCATTGTCTATGATTATGTTTATCGTCAGCTTGAGCTAACTCTTCCTGATGGAATGATGTTGATAGGAGGTAATTTCCGCCTTGTTAAAAAGCATCCTCATGCTACATGGGAACGACGCCCTCATGCTTATGTTAGGATGATAAAGTATGCAATGCAAAATAATCTTCCGACATTTGCCATTTGTGGCGGAATGCAAATGCTTGGTGTCTACAAGGGTTGTGGAGTGCAAACAGAAATTAATAAAAATGTTTTGCCTGAAAGATCTCACTTGCAAAAGCCATATGAGCTTTCACACAGCATCACTTTGCAAAAAGGAAGTCTTATCAACCGCATTCTGTGTCAAGAAAAAATAAGGGTTAATTCTTGTCACAATACGGTTTTGCTCGAAAACAAACGAAGCGATTGTTTGGTTGTAGGCAAGACAGATGACGGAATTGTAGAAGCAGTAGAACATGCTCATCCGTGGAGCGACTTTGTGCTTTCGGTGCAGTGGCATCCGGAACGGTTGTTCAAAATCGGAGATGAAAATGCTAAAGCTCTATTTGCCGCATTTATCAGTGCTGCAAATGAGTATCATAAAAAAATTACCGGATGTTAATACCTCCGGTAATTTTTTTTATGGACTAACACAAATGAAAATGCTAAACCAAAACAAAAAGGCATTAATAAATGACAATAGATGATTTAATAGAAAATTTTGAATTTTTAGATGGTTGGGAAGACAAATATCGCTATATTATTGAATTAGGTGAGAAAATGCCGCCATTTCCGGATAATCTTAAAACTGATGAATGGAAAGTAAGGGGGTGTCAATCACAAGTATGGCTGGTCCCTTCAAAAGAAGGTGAAAAAATAAGTTTTCGAGGCGATAGCGATGCTATGATTGTTAAAGGGCTCATAGCTATTGTCTTAATGATTTATAACAATAAATCCCCATCAGAAATTAAAGCAGTTGCAGTTGAGGATATTTTTGCTAAACTCGGATTAGAGGAACATCTGTCTCCCAGCCGCCGAAACGGTTTAATTTCTATGACGGAAAAGATTAAACAATACGCGGAGATTCTATAGATAAGGAATAAAAATGAATATTCACGAGTATCAGGCCAAAAAAATTTTAAGCCAATACGGCATAAAGATTCCCAAAGGCGGAATAGCCTATACTCCTCTTGAGGCTAAAAAAGTTGCCTCTAAAGTTTCATTTCGCGGTCCGTGGATGTTAAAAGCTCAAATTCAGTCCGGAGCCCGTAATAAAGGTTATTTTTTAGAAAAAGGCAGCGGTCGCCGCGGAGGAATACGTTTAATAAAGAGTCGCCGTGATATTGAAAAAAATGCCGAGCAAATGTTAGGCTCAACCTTGGTAACAATTCAAACCGGACCAAAGGGCAAACTTGTAAGTCGCATATATGTTGAAGCATACAATAAAATTGAACATATTTTTTATGCCGGTATGGTTATTGATAGAGTAAAAGCAGAAGTAACTTTACTTGTCGCATCAACAAAAGATGAAGATATCTCTCAGATAGCCATTAATAATCCGGAAAAGATTTTAAAAATAAATCTTGATTTGAATAAAGAAGTATCGGCAGAACAAGTTAAAAAGGTTATGGAATTTTTAAAACTTAAACCTAAAAGTTCTCGTAGTCTCGAAACTTATATTAACGGGATGCATAGGGCTTTCATCGATTATGATGCAACCATGATCGAAACCAATCCTGTCGGAGTTATGAAAAATGGAGAATTGGTGGCCTTGGACGCTAAAATGTCTTTTGATGATAATGCCTTATATCGCCACCCTGAGATTAGTCGTTTGCAAGATGATTACGAGGCATCGGAAAGGGAATTGCAAGCTTCAAAATATCGTTTTGGTTATAGTGAATTTAATGGCTCAATTGGTTGTATAGTCAACGGAGACGGGATTGCCTTGGCAGCCATGGATGCTCTGCGTGCCAAAGGAATAGGTACGGCTTGCTTTTTGAACGTTAAAGGCGGTGTTGATAAAGACAAAATTGCCTCCGGTATTAAAATAATTATGACAAACCCGAGAGTTGAGGGTATTTTAATTAATATTTTGGGTGGTTTTTTGCGTTGTAATCTAATTGCCGATGGAGTTATATCAGCAGCATCGGAAGTTGGACTTAATGTTCCTTTAGTTATAAGGTTTGAAGGAACCAACAAAGAGGAAGCAAAAGAGATATTGGAAAGATCAAAACTTCCTCTGATAATGGCCGACACCATGGAAGATGCAATCAACAAATTGGTTAAAGCAATGGAGGAAAATGACTGATGTCGATTTTGGTTAACAACAAAACAAAAGTCATTTGTCAGGGTGTTACCGGTACTCAGGCTACGTTTCATATCCGTCGTTCTTTAGACTATGGCACAAAGGTTGTAGGAGGTGTAACTCCGGGAAAGGGAGGAGAAACCCATTTAGGGCTTCCGGTTTTTAATACGGTAAAAGAAGCCAAAGAAACAACAGGAGCCAATGCCAGCGTTATGTATGTTCCGGCTCCGTATGTCAAATCAGCATTTAAAGAAGCAGTTGAGGCAGAGCTTGATTTGGTGGTATGCATAGCAGACGGTGTACCGATTAAGGATATGATAGAGATTAAGGCGATGCTTAAAGATTCTCCTACCAAACTTATCGGTCCCAACACACCTGGTATTATTACTCCCGGTGAAGCTCGTTTAGGTATTTTTCCTGAAAATATTCATCATCGTGGTAACATTGGAGTAGTTTCTCGCTCATCTACATTAACTTATGAAGCTGTTTTAGAGACAACTCGTGCCGGAGAAGGCCAATCAACCGTCATAGGTTTAGGTGATGATATGTTAATAGGCATTGATTTTATTGATGCTATTGAACGCTTTAATCAAGATAAAGATACCAAAGCAATAGTAATGATTGGTCAATTAGGAGGTACGTTTGAAGAGGTTGCCGCTAAATATTATAAAGATTTAGTCTCTAAAAAACCGATTATAGGTTTTGTCGCCGGTAATGCAGTTCCTTTTGGGCATAAAATGGGCTATGCCGGAGACATTATCAGTAAAGGGCATATATCGGCCCAAGATAAAAAAGATGCCATGGAAGATGCCGGTATCATTGTTGTTGATAATATAAACGATATTCATAAAGAATTGGCTCAATTAGCAAGCTGATGAAATTTTTGGACCAAATATTAAGCTATATTTTACCGCCGCGTTGCTTGAAATGCGGTAAGGTTTTGCCTGATAATCGGGGCTTGTGTTCAAAATGCATTGAAGAAATAAATTTCATTACCCAACCATATTGTAAAAAATGTGGTCATCCATTAGAAGGTAATTTTGATAACAAAAAAATGCTTTGCGGCAGTTGCTTATCTAAAAAACGAACTCCTTTTCGCTTAAGTCGTTCGGCTTTTCGTTATGATGAAAACTCCAAACATTTAATATTATCATTTAAATTTCATGATAAAACCGATAACACATCGTTGTTGGCCAAAATGATGTATGTTGCCGGAGAAGATATTTTTAAAGCAGGAGCTGATGTGATTATCCCGGTTCCGTTACATTATAGCAGATTGTTAAAACGTAAATATAATCAATCAGCATTACTTGGTCATGAATTAAGCCGCTTAAGCGGTATAAAATTAGATTGTCGCTCATTGGTCAAACATCGTCGTACTCGTCCGCAAGTTGAACTCCGCGGTAAAGAAAGATTGGAAAATGTTAAAGGAGCTTTTAGTGTTAAAAGAACTGAAAACATTAAAGGCAAAAGGGTAATTTTAATAGATGATGTTTTAACCACAGGCACCACACTCAAAGAATGTGCCTACGCTCTCAAAAAAGCCGGAGCCAAATCGGTTGATACTTTAACCATCGCAAGAGTTATATAACATAAAGAGGTTTACAATTATAAGTTTATATGCTAAAGTATATAAAACAATAGGAAAATCAGATATGAGTAACATAAAAGATAAACTAAAAAAAGCAGCTTTAAAAATCTCCATATTTTTGGCGAGCATTTCTTTTGCCCAACAGACATCAGCTCAGGATATAAAACAAAATAAAAAAATAGATCCTCATGAAATGAAGTGGCAGAAACCTCAGCAATCTTCAAGAGTTATGGATGAAGATGTTTTTGCTTATTTTTATAAAAACGGAATAAATAGTGGAATAGAAATAGAAAAAGATGCTTTAATTAAAAGCCTAAAAGATGCCCAAATTAATCAAGATCAAGCAAGTAGTTTTGCTAAAAATTATGTGTCGGGTCTTGATAAGAACGGAGAAATTAACCTTTCTGATTTTATAGAAGCAATGGAACAATCAGGGTTTAGTAACGAACAAATGATTACGGTTACAAAATCTTTGGCATCATCACATAAACAAGATCAACAGACAAAAAAAGAAAATGTTAGTTTAGAGCAAAATCTATTTTCTCGCACCATTAAAACAGATAATGGCATCGTCAGTTATGGCGTAGATAAAGAAGGACAGTTTTTTGTAAAAGGTTCTTTATCTGTGGAAACAGCATCTTTAATGCCTGATATGTATTATGATGAGGGACAAAATTTATATATTTGCGGTCCTGTTAAAGGAGCTAAACAAAGTGTTGTAAGGAGTATTGTTTCCAATAATCTTCGTACTATTGCTTTAAATCAAATAGTTTGTGAAGATATCAAAGCAAGAGAAACAAACGGAGAAAACATTCACGATTCAGAACATAATTTTGTAGAACAACACCTAAAAAGAATGAAAGAATACAATCTTGGTATTAAACAAGGTAAATTGCAAAAGAATACAAATCTTCAGCAAGTGGCACAAACAAAAGCTAATACGGGCAGATAATTAAACTTTTTTATTTTAATCCCAAGCTATAATTATCAAGTTGCTTATTGAGGTTACAAAGTTTAATCTTAAAATAAATAACCAATAAAAAGGACAAAAAATGCCAGGTGCCGAATATTCCCCTTCTCAAACCAAATTTACCGTAGCTTCAGAAAATGCTCAAAGAGTAGAATTGTGCTTGTTTTCCGCTGATGAACAACAAGAAAGCAGAATTCCTCTAGACAAAGAAGGCAGTCTTTGGCAAGTTGAAATAAAGGGATTAAAGCCTGGGCAAAAATATGGTTATCGAGCATATGGAGAGTATGATCCCTCTCAAGGCTTGTTTTTTAATCCGCACAAATTGGCCATGGATCCATATGCATTGGAGGTTTCATCACATATTAAGAATTGGCAATCCGAGGCATTTCTAATTGAGAATGATATTGATACAGCTCCGATAATGCCCAAAGCAGTTTTGGTTGATAAAAGAGCTATATTTGATGCTGAAAAATATCCTTATTTAAACCGGCATCCCGATTTTGATATCGGCAAAAATTCCATATATGAGCTCCATATAAAAAATTTTTCCAATCTTAATACAAATTTGCATCATCCAAAACAAGGCCGCCTTATAGCTTTGGCTGATGATTGGATAATAGATTATTTTCACAAACTGGGTGTTAATAATATTGAGTTGATGCCGATTAATCCGACATGCCCCGGGCGACAAATTCCCGAAATCAGCGGTCGTTATGATAGTTGGGGCTATAATCCGTATTGTTATTTTGCCATAGATCCAAGGTATGGTAATTTGCATGACATGGCAATGGTTATTAATAAACTTCATCAAAACGGCATAAAAGTTACGGTGGATGCTGTTTTTAACCATACCGGAGAGCATGCTGCTCAAGGCTTTTGGAATCAATCATTGTCATTTAAGTTGTTAGATAGCCCCAGTTATTATCGCCCAAGCGGGGATAATAAATCAGAGTATATGAACACAACCGGCTGTGGAAACAATTTTAATCTTGATAGCCGGTTGGGACAAAAAATTCTTCATGATTACATTAAACATATGCATCAGCTTGGTGTTGATGGCATCAGATGGGATTTGGGTGGAGATAATGCTCTTGATAATTGGGGTAATTTTCAAGATAACGGAGCTTTTATTCAAGAACTTCGTTTTGCAGTAAGTGAATTAAAAATGGAAATGTACGTTGAACCGTGGAGTGCTATGGGCGGAAATTATACCGGGCGTTTTGCCGGTTTGGTTCCCGGAGTTAAAGAATGGAGCGACAAAAGGCGAGATTTCACCGCCAAATTTTTCAGTGCTCATGAGAACATGGCCGGCGAATTTGGTAATCAGGTAGCCGGTTCAGCAATTATTGATCCTCATAAAAATGAAACCGCCATGGTTGGCACGGCATTTACTCATGATGGTTTTAGCCTTGTAGGTGCTTTCAAGTATCATAAAGACACCACACCCAATGGAGAGCAAGGTCGCGACGGCAGCCCTGATAATTATGCTAAATCACATAATACGGAAGAACTTTATCGTCGAGCCGCCAGTGCCGCCGCTATGAATATATTGAGCAAAGGTATTCCGCTAATGCGTAACGGCGATGAAATAAGTTATGCTCACCCTAATAATAATCCTTATTGTATAGATGATGCGAGTGTTTGGCTCAATTGGAAACAACTTGATGACAAGGGAAAAAAGCTTTTTAAACAAATTTGCCGTTTAAATGCTTTGCGTAAAGAACACCCTGTTTTTAATGATTTGACTCTTTTTAACGGCCAAAAACATCCGCATAATGGAGCCAAAGACATCACCTGGCTTCGTCCTGATGCCAGTGAAATGACAGAGGCAGAGTGGAACCAATCTTTTCATAAAACCGGAGCCTACATGTTAAACGGAGCCGCAACCGAGAAACGTCCGGCGGATGATGATTTTTTAATAATGGTTTCAGGTGATAATTACTACACCATTAATTATAAGCTTCCCACTCCGCCGTCAGGAGGAAAATGGCAATTGGTACTGGATACCTCAGAGGGAGAGTTCACGGAAGAAATACGCCAATTCTCACCCGGCAGTGAATATCCTCTAAAACCTTATTCCTACGTTATCATGACCAGTAAAAAAGATAAGAACAATATCAAACAAAAAGAACGTGCACCTCTTATTGCCGGCAATCATACAAAAAGCCGATAAATAAAAACAACGAGATCAAATTAAATAACGGCTTGTTTAAAAACAAAAAATCCGCCCCTCGGGCGGAAAAATCAAAAATGGTGCCGCCAGTAATAATGGGTACTCCCGCTAATGCGGGTCCTCCTCGCGTTGTAAGGTTCAAACATCGTGTTTTGCTAAGCTAATCGCTAAAGCTCAACACTCGTTTTCTCCAACTACCCGCTCCGGACTTACCTTGCCCCCGTAAGCCCGCTTCAAACACCAGCCATATATTTAACACAAAAGCCTCCAAACGGAGGCCTTTTTGTTAAATGGTGCGCGATACTGTGCAATTATCGGACTAATGAATAAGAGGAGTATCTTACTTTAGATAGAGAAATTGAGATGTTTACAGATGTTGTCACCTAACTTACACACGAGATAATTTTTAGCGCATATTTTATAAAATACCCATGACAATATGATTTTGGAGTTCACAACTGTATAGCAGATAGGGATACAAGGATTAATTATTATAGTATAAAAAAGATTCAATTATTTATACGCATATCGTAATTAAAATAAGCTAATTATTTTGTAGAATATTAACATAATTATCTAGATTTATTTTTTTATTAAACATTTTTGAATATTCATCAGCAAAACTAACAAGAACAATATACGAAACCCAAATACCTAAATATGCATCTAATCGGCGTGTATTATCATTTTCCGCATTATATCTAACATCTAAATAATATGGCTCGCAATGTTTGTAGTTACATAATAAAGAATATAATTGATAACAAAATTCTGATAATTCTTTGTTATCAGTAATGTTCGTGGATTTGTTAAATAACGTTTCTCTAGACCATGTTTTTACATAATCGCTTCGATTAAAAAAATGTTCCGAGTGTTGTTTGGTATTTGGTTTAATAAATCTATTAATATTTTGTTCTTTTATTATTTTCAGGATATTTTCTCTATTATCTACAGATACATTACTTAAATAAGGTACCATGGAAAAGTCCATGAAATTTTTCATTTCCTTTTCATTCTCATTAAGAAAAAGATACAAAATTAGTCCTTCAACGATATGGGAAGATAAAATACAAACATCATAGTATTTTTCTTCAGTCATTAAAATTGATATGCTATCCGAACAATCTTTAATCCTTCGTACAAACATTAATAAAATTTGTTCTTTGTCTGATTTAGAAGATAAATTATCCAAAATTAGTTCAGATGTTAACTTTCTCATACTATCTAAGTACAAAGAAGTATTTTCTATAAAATTACTACTACTCATTTAAGTCCATACTTTAATTTGTCAAGCTATTAACAATATTTGTACTAGAATTCAAGTTTATTTCCATTCTTATATATAAATAAAGACAAGTCAACAGCCTCTTTTAATCTATAAATTACTGAGCTTTCGTCTTTAAAATAATCATATGGCCATTTATAATATCTTAAAGAAATATTCTGAGCATTGTATAACTTTTTTATATGATTGCCACTAATACATCCCTCATAATCTGTTGTAATTGGTTTGTCTTTCCCCATTCTTATAGCACCTTTTCGATATGGAAAATCATGGCCTAAAATACATATATGAGAAACTTTTGATTTTTCCACAAAAATAAACAATCGATTTTCGGACGAAACAATTGAACAACCACGTTTATCGGTCATTGCATCATTTTCACAAGAAATTTCCCACTCTCCTAGCTGTGCTGAGCTATTTTTATATATTTTATACTCACCACCACTAGGTGTTGTTCCTTTCCTATATCTTTTTACATCACTTGAGGAAATATAACAAGAACGGCCTACACACGTTTCTACATATAATTGTTCATCGGGTTGCCATTTGTTTTCTACAGTATATGTTTCAATATGCTTTTTATAATTGTAATTAGCTGGGGGATAATATAAACATCCTGTTAACAGGAATAAAAAGATTGATATTCTAATAGTTTTATTTAACATGATGTTCTCTTTTTTATTGTTTTTCATTATTAGCATTTATGTATACAACTTTTTGAGATGCAGATACACCAGAAATTAGTGCTATTAAATTCATTACTGTTGGAACTGCAGGAATAAAGGCTATAAAGATATCAAAAAAACCTGCAATTGTTGGGTATACTAACAAGTGTTTCTTTTCAATTCGCTTTCCTCTATAATACGCGATGATTATTAGTAATAAGTAATTTATAGAAAGCAATAACAATGAAACAACAACTGCATTTGCAGAAGTATCACTATTCTCTGAAGGATTTTCTTTTATAATTGTAGAAATTGCTGATACTCTCCCAAAATATGTAAAAAGCATTGTAAATGAATAACAAATAAAAAATATTACACCATTTTTCATAGATAAACTCCATTAAAATAAAATCGCCTTGATGAGAGGCGACTGGAAGTTGAAAGCTATTTGATAGAATAGTGTAGTGTATTTGGTGTATAACACCTTATTAACTACCTTCCAGTCAAATAGACCAAAAGGTAGTTTTACATTCGCACAGCGAACAACTATCAAAGAGGCTTTCAAACCCCACATTGGTAATCAACCAATGCACATTTAGGTTATGTTATTAATTTATTTAAGTCAAATAAAATTATGTACAATCTTATCTAAATTGTAGCAATTTATGAGTCAAACTTAGAAAATAAGGGGCTCCCGAAAACCATATTTTTCGATATATTGTAAATAGTTAAGGAGCAAAACAACTATTTATGAAAGGAAAAAGTTATGTGGTATGTAAAATTAAATAACACAATTCTCCCAACTCCGTATCAATATTTCAGCGATTGCCTGGCTGAGTGTAAAATATTGCAGCGGATTATGGTTGCTGTGTTTTCTGAAGCGGTATTGATTGGCTAAGTTTGGTATAAAGGAGATTTGAAATGTTGAAGAATTTTGAAAATTGGTTGTTGGAAAATAAATACTCTGCTTTGACTGCTGCGGATTATATGGGACGGGTTGAAAGATTATGCCGGAAAGAAGGTTACCGGTTTAGTCAGATGTGGTTGTTGTGGTAGTTTAATGACTTGTGAAACTAAAGTAAAAGATGACAAACACTCTTATAATTATCTCAAATGCAACAAATTACGTTCCAAATGTTCACAAAAACCAATCAATGAAGCAAAAATCTTACAACAGCTTGAAAAAGAATTGTCATTACCTATTAACATTAGTGACACTATGTTAAAAAATATTAAGTCAGAAGTAAAAAAGCAACTCAAAGCCGAAAATATCAATACAACCAATCTCAAACGAGACATTACCATTAAATTAAATGAGCTTGATGAAGAAGCAAAAAACTTATTTCGTGGCTATATGAGAGGCAAATGCGATGAAAAAATGTATAATGAATTAAAAACTGAAATTGAAATGGAAAAAGAAAAACTACAAAAAGATATGGATAAATACCTTGAGATTGATGCTGAAACTGATGAAATACTAGCAAATATCGCGGAAATAGCTGCAAATGTAGGAAAATTCTTAAAAAGTCCGATTATTTCTGAAAAAAGAGACATTTTGAAATTAATATTATCGGACTGCAAAACTGAAGGAAAAAATATAGCGTTTTCAATAGTTAAGCCATTCAATAAACTACTAAAAACGCCTGAAACTGATAAATGGTGCGCGATGCTGTGCAGATATCGGACTAATTTCTATGATGATTTTAAGCATTTGAGTAGGAAGATTAAGCTACTTAGCGCCATCAATTAATATGAAATTTAATTTATCAAGAAATAATGTTAACTAAAAAAATGTACATAAATGTAATATTTTCTTACATTTTATTAAAGGAGAGTGTATAAAATAATAGGATTATAATGGCGGTTAAGATGGACAAGTATACTTACATATCTTTATTTAGTAGCGCTGGCGTTGGATGTTATGGTTTCAAAACTGAGGGTTTTGAATGTGTAGCAACTAATGAATTGCTTGAAAAAAGAATGCAAATTCAGAAATATAACCACAAATGCAAATATGATTCTGGTTACATTACAGGAGATATTACTCTGAAAGAAACCAAACAAGCTATTTTCTCTCAGATAGATTTGTGGAAAAAACAAGAGAAGATTAAAGAAATAGATGTTTTGATTGCAACGCCGCCATGCCAAGGAATGTCTGTCGCAAATCATAAGAAAAAGGATGAATTATCTAGAAATTCGTTAATTGTTGAATCGATTATGATGACAATTCAAATAAAACCTAGATATTTCATTTATGAAAATGTCCGTGCTTTTTTAAAAACTATATGTAGGACTCCTAATGGCAAAGATGTCTTAATTGGTCAGTTTATAGATGAAATCTTGGCTGGTTCTTACAATATTTTAAAAAAAGTAATAAATTTTAAGGATTATGGCTCTAATTCTAGTAGAACAAGAACTTTAATTGTTGGGATTCGTAAAGATATACAGTCGCATACTCCATTTGATATTTTTCCCCAAAGGAGCCAAGAAAAAACATTAAAAGAGGTTATAGGTGATTTACCCTCATTGTCTGAAATGGGGGATATCTCTAAAACTGATATATATCATTCATTTAGGAAATATGATAAAAAAATGCTTCCATGGGTAGCTCATACTAAAGAAGGTCATTCGGCATTCGACAATAAAGATGATAGATATAAACCCCATAAAGTTGTAAATGGTAAGATTGTCATTAATACAAATAAAAACGGCGATAAGTATACACGGTGTTCTTGGGATAAAGTAGCCCCTTGTATTCACAC
>CALXUM010000015.1 GCA_944391685.1 uncultured Alphaproteobacteria bacterium | reverse complement strand
AACCATACCTAACCATTGCTTGTGTTGATTTAAGCAACGTCGATAAACGCATTATATTGCAAGAAGCCCTGAACTTTAAACGAGACGCCGAATACTACCAAAAACAATACGAGTTTAAAAAAGCACGAGCCGACGACTTCTTACCGAACTAACACAGTTGAAACTGAGCAGAAGCATATAATATATATACATAATATCTTGCAAGTTATGTTGAAATAATTATTATTTTATTAAAAATCTTTAATCAAATAACAAATTAAAAAAATATATGTCTGCAAAAAATATAAATTGGTCATTTCAAGAACGCTTAAATATTATTAAAAATTTTAAGCTATATACCAAACCTAAATTCACAGGAAATGAAGATTTAATCCATGGTGTTACTTGGGGATTATATAATCGGGTTTGTGAAAATATTAAATCCTTCACTATTCTATTTGAAAACAAGCAATATTGTGATGCTTTTATAATAGCTGGTGTAGCCCTAGAAACCTGTGCAAAATTAAGTTTTATTAAAGATAGGGATAATCTAGAACAATCCAAAGAATATTATAACAAATATCTAGCCAGCACAACATTAAGTCGATTAAAATATAATCTAAACTTAGATAAAGATCTTTCAAACGAAATATCTTGGATAAATTTTGTTAATTTACTCAAAATATTTTATCCTGTTGGGAATTCCATATTTAGTAATAAACAAGAAACATATGAAAATGTTATAAAATCTATCAATTACAGATTAGGAGAAAATAAAGAGAAGATTTCATTATTGAAAAAATCATTTAAAGAATTGCCCATCAATCGTTATACTGATTACTTTTGCGAAAAGCTTAAAATTTACGAAGCAAGTAAAGAAATGGACAGATACTACAAAAAATACTGTGAATTCAAGCATGGTAATATGATGACCCCCGGAGTATTTTCTGAAGAAGATGATGATTTACAAAGTAATTCTATCCGTAATGATATAGCAGATGACTGTCTATATCTTATTCTCGGATTAATATTATATTTAGAAAAATATTCACCTAAGCCTTTTATCTAATACCATTAACCACTTGACTAATCTTATCGATCAGAGTTCTTAGTTCACTAACTGATAATTTCTGTTTAAATGTTTCTTTTTTACATGCTGGACATTTATCAACAAACTCTATTTCAGCAATTTCTTTTGTTTCCACATCAACTTTTATATAATCTATAAAATGGCCATGAGATATTGAGTTACGCATATGTCTGAAAAACTCTTTTGCATTACCATCATAGTCTAAGAAACTGATATCGACCTTATTTAGAAGTTTTGTTCTTTCTTTAAGCATAACCAATATTCCTAGCAATGAATTTAACATCATTGTTACTTCATACTTATACATCTCTGGATTCTTAGCATGTTGGTCTTCATATAATTGTAAATTTTTTAAACTTCTTTTGAAAAAGTTTTTTACCTTATCTCCTTTCAACTCACTCATTATATACAAATCTCCTTAATGATATCACGCCATCACCTTTTGCATCAGTTCTTCGTAATTACTTACAACATCGTAAACAATCTCGTTATTACTGATTGATTTGAAATGCTTTTTGGCACATTCAATTTTAGCCTTTTCTATATCTCTCAATTCCAAAGAAGACTTATTTCCCTTAGTTTCGGCTACAAAATAGATATGTTTTACATGTTCTTGATTAAAAGCTATTGCCCAATCGGGATTATACTTACCCACCGGTGTAGATATATAAAATCCTTTTGGCAAGTTAACATAAACAACCACATCTTGAGCTTGTTCCAATTTTTCAGCAAAATCTTTTTCAATTATAGAATCATAAAGCAAATGATCATAAATATTTTTAGTGGTAGCTATTGCATTAATACCAAATTTTTCTTTTAATGTTGGCTCTGTAAAGATATTGGTATCATATACAGCATCTTCTCCATCTATTTTGGTATAGCTTATATGTTGAATAATCAAAGTTGCTTTTTGTTCATTTATCAAATTAGAAGCTTTGGAGCATAAATATTTTCCTATAACGTTACTATAACAGATACTTGTATATCACTATGATAATCAAACAAGCAAGGGCATATATCGGTGCACCATATTTCCATTGGTGTTTGGGGTCAAAATATGGAGAATTTTCATGTCCTTTTTTGATTAAAATATGAGAGATTATTCTATCAACAATAAAAGGTATGAAAATACATATTAAAAAAGGAAGCGGCGATGCTTTAGATTGATTCATTGAGTAAACAGCAAATCCAAACAAACTAAAACAAACAACAGCTGTAATAAATCTCATTATCGGCATAATATTTATCTTAAACATTACCACTCCTGACTTTTCAATTATTATTTGTTATAATTATGATACTGATTTTTAATTCCGTCAACCGCATATTCTGTCGCTTGACCACTTGCCATACTAAAGGCATCTCGAATTAACGGACTGGCGGCTCGACCAAAGGCTTGGGTTGCAATCTTATTTCCTGCAAGATTGCCCACTAAACCACTCAAAGTATGTTGGGCATAATTTTGCCAATTATCCTGCCCCGAGCCAAAACCATAAATTATACCATTGGTAGCAGCATCATATTTATTTAGCTTGTTTTTAACCCCCAAAGGTGCCGTTTTTGAATATCTAAATAACTTAATCGGTGAAGCATAAGCCCCTGCCATTTGAGCAACTGTTGTTGCAGTCGGATTTTCTTGCAAACCTTGGGCTAAAACCTGACGCCGATTGTCACGCCCTTGAACATACCCTCGTTTCATTGCATCCCATACACTTTCGTTGGTCTTATTCCATTTGGGATTTAGGCTTGCTAAGCCATAACCGACAGCACTTGCTGCTCCTTCTAATTCATCGGCCCAGCCAAGGCTTAGTCCATCCAAAGCTGCGGTAGTCAGTTGTTCGGCTTTTCGCAACGTATTATCCCAAGTTGATGACTGCGAATTTGGTTGTTGAGATGAGATTGGTTGTTTATGACTTGGCTGTGGTGCTTGAGCTGTGGTTTGCGGCTTAAGAGCAGGTGTTTGTTGCACACCATACTTTTGCTGCAAATTCTTAAGCTCATCTAAGTCAATTCTGGTTTGTAACTCTTCTCTAAAACTCATGTTAGAGTAATCAGGGGTTCCAATCCCGTTATATTTGCTTTGAAGTTCTGATAAATGATTGCGTTCATCTTCTTCTAATAGTTTTCTTTTATAGGCTTCAAAGTCCATGTTTCTTCTCCTTTATTGTTAACAATAGAAACATAAGACTAAGAAATATCTTATCCTAAAATCAATCCGCCATAACGATAGACGTATCAGCTTCTTCGCGTAGAAGCTTTTTTACCCGAAAAACCTGTTGTCATTCAGGTCATCAAGTCCAAAATTTTGTGCTAACTTTTTTGTTTTTGGCTCGGATTCAGCACGTCGTCTCCAGCTAATTTTGAAATAAAGCCTTGTTTTTGCAAATTTTTCTTGTCACACAAAAAAAACCAAGGATTATTCCTTGGTTTTGTAGTTCAAAATAAAGCTTATAGCTGCTTCATTGTAATCTTCGGTGCTCCAAAAGGCTGTCCCGTCTTTTTTACCCAGACCGCTACCTCCATTCCTACCTCCAAAATCTTCTTTTAATATCTGACAGAGAAATCCGTTGCCGTAATAATTAATTTCTCCGCAGTCAGAAATGATTAAAAGATTTTGTGGCTTTGCCGGATCATACAAGCGATCCGTTACCGGTATACATTTGATGTGTTTTAAATGCACGACCGTAACACCGTTAATCTCTTCCTTGCCGTCGATAGCTTCGATGGCTTCTTCTTCATCTTGTACAGTGATTCCCTGCGCCATACGCTCGGCTTGACGGATTGTCATTACATCTTCTTTAGATGCGCCTACAGCATACATAGCAGGAATCCAACCGTGATCATTGGCCGATATATATAAATCTATATTTATCGGTCGATGTCCTATCATGTCACAAACCTGAAAAAGAGCAGATTTATCCCAATTCTCTCCAGCGGGATCAATTACGATACTGTTTTCCGGAACTTGACAATCAATTTCAAGTTCTATCAAAACCGCGATTTCATCGCCAGAAAGATTTGCCAATTCATCTTTATAACAAGAAGCTTTGGCATTATTCAAAGGTAAATCCTTACAAAAGAACTTTTTATTATGTATGGCCAAAAGTTCTTTAATCCTAGACATCTCGGTATCCATACCCCCGAGAAAAAAAACATCTCTCATAATGATAGAAAAAATTATTGTTTATATTAAGAATATTAAATAATTTTTCTATTTTGTCAAGCCTGTTTTGTCTAAAATATTTTGTGCTAAAGTTTTTAGTTCTTGCGGGCAATTTGTTTCAAGACTGATAGGAAAGATAAGCGAATTTGTTAAAGGCAAATAAATAACATAAAAGAATACATCATCCTTTGCTATTTTTTTTGTATAAATTTTAACTTCCATATTATCAATCAATAAAGTATTTTGAGTATTTATTAATTTAAAACCTTCACGTACCAAAGCGTTATGGCATTGCGCATATGCTTCATTCACATTCTTAACCGAACCGTTTTTTTCATATAAATTTAGTAAAGATACTTTTAAATCATAAATTTTTTTTAAATTGGCGTTATCCATTTTTCATTCTCCATAGAAGTCATGATTTAAATTTTTCAATAAATTATTTATTTCTTTTTTTAGTTTGTCAAAGTAAGTTTTTTTTTTGATATGTTGTTTCATCCATATATATTGTTTTTTTTATTTCTATCATAAATGATGAAACTCGTGAATCTTTTTGATAGTATTGTAAAGGAACTATTGAACCTGAAAACGGCGTATTAAAATCATAACTGAGATTATTCTTTTTGCAAAAATCTATAATATCTTGTAAGACTTTGTCATGCTTGTGAAAATCCTCAAATCCAATACATATGTCAGGTGTAACTTTATTACCGATACCAAGTATATCAACCGTATATAGATAACTATGTAAATCTATTATCAAGGCTTTATTATATTTATTTAAGTTATCTTCAACCGATTGATTAAGTGCTTGATGATGAGGATAATAAAAGCGACTGAGTAAATTTTCCTTTTCTTGCATAGAGGGAATATCTCTTAATATTTTTTTATCATGAGTGCGCGTATAAATAACGCCCATACCATACTGAGCGGCAACTTCTATGTTGTCATCAGTAAATCTTTCGGTATCGACAACAATTCGTGAAACCGTAGCTTTAATACTTTTGATATATTTTTGTTCATCAAAAAGTTCATCCGTATACATATCTCCCATCAGCTTTGCTTCATCTTTTATTTCTTCGGGCAAAAGATTGAATTTTATGTCATCGGGAATGGTTAATGAGGCATGTGGTACGTTTAATGTAATCATGAAAGTTCCTTTTTATTTTTGAAGATGCCAAATGACAACATCCGAAAAATTTTTATCATTTTTAATATGAATCGTTTGCAAATGTTTTATCTCAAAATAATCTTTTGCCGCGTATTCTACCAAATCATTTGTTATATGGCTGTTTAAGATTTTATTTTCGTCAATATTATAATCACCGATGAAATTAGTATACCAGTTTGATCTAATCCGATTTGAAAAATTTACCGTTATAATAAGTAGCCAGATAATTTTTATAATATTCAATTTTATCATTATTTGACATTAAACCGTTTATTACTCCACATTTCTTGTATTTGAGAAGCAATAACAGCCGAAGATACCTCCCATTCTTCCCACGAAATTCGTTGTTGATTATTTTTTATTTTTAAATAACATTTCGTCAATGCCGAATGGAGAATTTCTTCCTGAGCCGGAGACAGAACAGACAACTCCATATTTAATCTGTCAGATTGAACTTCGGTTAGTTCATCTTTACTATCTGTTTTTCCTTTACTTATGCGCTTTACTTTATCTTTCACGGCCTGTTCTGATAAAGCTTGGCGTTTTGAAGCTTGGCCTAATCTAAGCATTGAAACGCGATCTTCTTCCGAAAGAACACCTTTAGGTAAAATATAGCCAAACCAAACGGCTTTGTCCTTATCACCGGGATAATCCCAATTTTCTTCCCAATGATGCGTTATAACATCAAAACGCCCTTGGTAATAATTTTCATAAGTTTCGGGCAAAGCATTGGCGATTCCCAAACAGTCATAATTCTCAAGAGCATAACCCAATAATTTTGTACCCAATCCTTTTTGAACTGAAAAGAAATTACAAAACTCTTTTGTGTCTTGATTAATACAAAAACCCGAAGAGCCATTTTGGCTAACATAACAAGTGTAATGAGAATAATCGTCTTTAACATCAAGATTATTTTGATATTTGACATCAAATTTATGCAGCATTTTAATCATAGTTGAAAAGGTTTCTCCTGAAACTTCAACTAAATCTATATTATTATCTTCTCTATTTTTTAAACTGTTGATTTTTAATAAAATAGGGCTTAACCCTAAAGATATCAAATCTTCGGTCGGCAAATCTAATCTTTGAGCCAAGCTATAGACGATATTTTGCTCTAAACCCTGCTGTTCATTTTTTTCAGGATGCATCATGGCTTCCTCCTATTTTTGATTAGAATTCATATCCTTAATCATTTTTTGCAATAAAATATCTTTGTTTTTGTTTTTGTCTTTATTTTCATTTTGAGAATGCAACTTTGCTTTATTTTGCATCATGATATATTCAAAGGCTTCGGAAACTTTAGGATTTCCGCCCCAAAATCCGGTTCCGCCTTCTTGACCGATTCCGGCACCGCCGATCCATCCGTTGAATTTTTGATTCAAATTACGGCAAATATCTTCCGGCCAAACAAATTAACGATAGATGATAACACAATTCCAACAAGGGATAGACCGATAAATTCTAAAAAACTGTTTTATGACTATCTCTAACGAATTATATAATATATTGCATTGGGATGCTTTTGTTGATTTTATAATGACCTATAGTTAATAAAAGCTAGCTTTTGTGTGTTATGGCTAAAAATTCTTGGTTATTAATAATTGCCAATTGCACTAACTTGTTGGTAATATTTTGTTTTACATAAGGAATTGGCAATTTTGATTAAGTCTGTATCTGTCAATTCTATCTTTTGACATTCAATTGATTTTAGACTTTATTCGGAAATATCAGCTGATAGAGGTGTTTTTATTATCTATCGTTATTTTATAATACATTGACATAATTAAAAATATAAACTATGTTCTTTAGCATTTCTAATGATAAATCGGAGAGTTTTATATGTCTAATGTTATTACCATGATTCCCGTGCGTATGGCATCCACTCGCTTACCTAATAAGCCTTTACTTGATGTCAACGGTAAAACTGTTTTGCAACGTGTTTATGAGAATGTCAAAAATTGTGTTCCGGGAGATATTGTAATTGCTGCCGGGGATAAAGTTCTGGTTGATGAAGCTCAAAAATTCGGAGCTACAGCAATATTAACAGATCCAAGCCTACCAAGCGGAACAGACAGAATTGCCGCCGCTCTAAAAGAAATTGACCCTAATGGCTCCAAATATGACATTGTAGTCAACTTCCAAGGTGACGGTCTTAATGTTGATCCTAAAGTAAATCTTGACTTAATTGATATTATTGAAAAAAGTGATTGTGATATTGCTACCTGCGGAATGATTTTTAAGAATAGAGAAGATATTGATAATCCTACAATGGTAAAAATTGTTATGGGTTTACCAGAAGGTGAAACTGAGGCTCGTTGTCTGTATTTTACTCGTGCTGCCGCACCATTTATTCGTGATCCCCAAAAATGCAAAAATCATAATTTTTATCACCATATAGGAATTTATGTTTACAAAGCATCTTCTTTGCAAAAATTTGTCAGTTTACCAGTTGGCATTTTGGAAGAACGTGAAGCTCTAGAGCAATTAAGAGCTTTAGAAAACGGAATGAACATACGGGCAAAAATTGTTGACAATATCAAACTTGTTGATGAAGCCCCCGCTGATATCAATACTCCGGAAGAATATCAAACTGCACTTAAGTGGATTAAATAATAATAAATGGTGCTATTATAAGCACCTTTTATTTGTTATTCCATTGTGGTATTATTTTCTAACCAACTTTTTAGTTCTTCCATACTTCTTACTTCAGGTATCCAATTTAGTTCTTGAGGTAAATCTGTGGTAAATTCGCATCTATAGCGTATTGGATGAGCTCCGACATTTATGGCGGCATATTGATTATATATACGATCATCAACTAAAATTGTTTCTTCTGCTTTCAAGCCATATTTTTCAAAACAACTTTTAAGCATATCTTCTTTTGCAGAATCATGCATAAACTTACCATGTTGAACACATTCTATAGTCAAAAAGCTTGTAACATCTTTTAACAGCTTGCTTAAAAATTGTTTTTTGGTTTCAACATCAAATGTGGCTGACATTGTAAATTGACGATACCCTTTGTCATGAAACTCTTTTAATGTTTTAATAACTCCTGGATATAAAGGACGATTTGTAAAAAATTCCGGCGAATTACAAAAATCATAATCCATTTCTTTGCCCATGGTCGGATGCGTTTTTAGTTCCAATGCTCCGTATTTGGGTACAATCGGTAATACTTTGGGTAAATCTTCCCATTTTATATCTTTATATTTTGGTGAATATTTCGGATGTTTGGTTAAAAAATTAAAATAAGCATAATTTAAATTGGCTAAAACCCCATCAACATCCCAAAATATATTTTTTATTATCATTTTAACTCCATTTTTATTTGTTGTTAATTTTATAACGCTCAATATTTAAATGCAAGGCTAAAAATTTAATTATATATTTAGCAATTATATTAAATTTTTCTTTCATTTATTGCTTACAAATTATTAATATTTAGTTTTCAAATAAATGTGTTTAATCTTATAAAAAAAATTTATAATTGTTTGTTTATAATCCATTATCAGAATTGTACTTTATCAGTTATTTTATATGTAAATAATTTGTAGTTGGTGTAATAAAAAATAAAGAATTAAATATTATTATAAGAATAAAGGTTCATAATATATTTTAAAGATAAACAAATGTCTGAAATGATCGAATATGATTTAGAAGAAAGCACTCCCCTTGCAAAGGCTTTACAACAAAAAGCCAGGCATGAGGCTCAAAAAAATAATCTACATTCAAGTGATGTAGAAGATATTGGCAACAGAAAATTTAACGAAGTTAAACGCAGACATGCAATTGAATTTATAAAAAAAATAGATGAGAAACTAGATGGATTAAGTAATCGATCAATCGCAAATCTTTTAAAAGCTCTAATTACTTTGGGGTTATCAATTGAAGATGAGGAAGAGTTAGAATATTGGATTAATTTATTAACAAGAGAAGTGTTAAATCGTTTTAATGAATATTTTGAGCAGAGAGATGTTAAAAGTTTTTGGAGACAAATTAATAATTCTTCTGCAAAAACTAATACTATAATGTTTTTGAATAAATATTCCGAAGAAGATGTTGCTGCTTTTATTGATATTATAAACTCATTAAAAAATATAAATATGTCTAAAGGTAAAAATCCTGAACGACAAAAAAAGATAGATAAATTTTTAGGAAATATAGAAAAAAGACTACAAAATGATTTAAATTACAAAAGGCAAAACAGATATGACAGACAACGATTTAACAGAAACAGACAAGAACAGACCCAACGTCATGATAATGAGTTTGAAGCTCTTAAAGAAAAAATGTCTTCAGAAGGTGTTGAATCGGGAGGAAGATATTGGAATCAAGTAGTATCAGATTTTGATGCCTCATTAGATAAATCTGCCTTTGTGAGAAATTGGACTGTTGATACTAATGCAAAAAATGAAGAAGATATTCAGAAAATAAATGAACTCAGGGGAATTGATGACAGAAAACAACGTGAGCAAGAAGAACTTGAAAGACAAGCCAGGGAAGCACTAGAAAAAATAAGAGAACAAGAACGCAATAACGAACGACAAAGGCAACAAGAAAAAGAGCAAAAAGAAGCCAACAAAAATAGCGGAAACAAAAATAGAAAAGAAGAAGAAAACGATAAAGAAAAAGAATATAAAAAAAAGCAAACAGAACAAGGTGACAAAAACAAAGAAAATGCCGCTAAACAAAAAATGAATGCGGCTCAAATGAAAGCTGCTCAAAGTAATGGAAGGTAAGAACAGCATAATTTTTATTGGAAAATATAAAAATGACAAATTTCCCCAAAAAACAATAAAAGCTTTATAGTTATATTTTATCCTTTGGGCTTTTTATATAAATACATTAACAATACATAAGTAAAAATAAAAGCAAAAACAAAAGCCACACTTCCCGCCCCTAAAAAAATCAAATAAGGACTTGGTTCATCATAATAAAATTTCAAATCATGAGATTTTCCGTCTTTAAATACTGCCTTTGCAAAAACTCTGCCACTTTCATAATATTCACGATTATCGCCCTCGGTTTGTCCGTCTTTCATTGAATATTCTTTATGTACTTGTCCGCTTTCATAATATTCAACAATCGGTCCGTTTTCAACATCATCAACAAAAGTAACCTCAGCCAAAACCTTGCCGCTGGGATAATATACTTTGGCCTTTCCTTGTCTTTTGCCATTAATATATTTTAATTCTGAAACCAGATTTCCATCTTCATCATATTTTTTTGATAGACCTTCGGGAATCCCGTTTTTTATTGTAAATTCAGCATCAAGTTTGCCATTTTCGTAATAATTTTTAGCAAGACCTGTAAATTCACCATCTTTACAATCACTAACACTTTTTAAGATGCCGTTTTCATAATATGCTTTTTCTGCCGTGATACATTTTCCATTATGATATTCACACTCTGAATAAACATTTCCGTTGGGATAATAAATTATAAATTTTCCCTCATAGAGACCTGATTTTACTTCAGCCTCAAGCTTATTGCCTGTGTCATATTCTACTAAAACTTTACCGTTAACCAAACCGTCTTTATATTCAAGAGTTATAAAACCATCCTCTATTCTGTTGCGTACTTTTCCGTTATAAGGGAAATCATTGCTATATTTTTTATCATTAATAATGACACCCAATTCTTCAGCTATTGACAATTCTTTTGCAATTGCAACATTAATCAATGCTATCATCAGCAACAAACTCAAAAACAACTTTTTCATTTTATTTTCTCCGTCTTATTTTCACTGCCAAGAACCCTACTCCTACACCGGCCAGTACGGCGGCTAAAACAATCCCTGTTAAAATCAGCCTTTGCCGTTCAAGCTTTTGTTGCGGATTTTTTTCTTCTTTGACAATAAATCCTTCAAGAGCTATAGCTTTTATTTCAAGATTTCCTTTTTCATCATAATCCCTTATCATTCCGGTTATTTTATCATCTTCATAATTATGCTCGGATGCTATTTGACCGTTGGGATAATATCTCCTGTCCATTCCGTTACGCATACCGTTACTTACAGAAATTTCGGCAGCTAAAGTTCCATCTTCATAAAAATTTTTGATTATACCGTATTCAACATTATTAACATAAGAAACCAAAGTTTTTATACTACCGTCTTTGTAATAAACTTTGGCTTCACCATTACGTTTACCGTTTTGATAAGGAGTTTGAGCATAAAGACTGCCATCATCATAATATTCAACAACCTCGCCAATTACTTCACCGTTTTTCATCATGGCTTTTTGTGATATTTGACCGTTTTCATAATAACTTATAAGATATCCCTCTTCTTTATCATTTATAAAATTAACTTCTTCCAACAGCTTTCCTGATGAATAGTACCTTTTTTGTTTGCCTTCTTTATTTCCGTTAACAACCTTAACTTCTTCTTGCAGCTTTCCGTTTGCATGATATTTTTGCGACAATCCGTTTTCAAAACCTTTGCTGTAATGACTTATACGTTGTAATTTACCATTGTCATAATAAGATTTTTGTTCACCGTCCATGAGCCCGTTTTTAAAATAAAATTCTGTGGCAATTTTACCGGATGGAAAAAACTTTTCCATCTTTCCTTCTGCATTACCATCAACTATATTAACTCTCATGTAAATATTATCGGTTGTCCAAAACTCACTTAACCCATTTGCTCTGCCGTTTTTATAGCTTATTTTAAATTTGGTTCCATCTTCAAACTTACCCTCATCTGTTCCGGAATATAATTTACCGTCTTTATCATAAAAAGTATTGGCATGTCCAAACCATGCTGCCTCTTTTGCTTTTGCAAAATCAGGTAAACAAATCAACAAAAAAGCAATTACCCAAAATATTTTATCCATACCGCATCTCCAGAACATTTATAGAACATTTGATTGTAGCATATTATGTTATATTTAAAAGTCAACAACTTTTTTTCAATTTTTAATCGTATAATTGTTAACAATATATATTGCTAAAATATTTATAATGTTTTAGTCTTTTAAGGTATGATATTTTTTATTGGACAGTACTTAATAAAAAAAATAAAATACATAACAAGTTATAAGTTAACTTTAAGGGAGGTTTAAGTCATGTTCGGATGTGCAATAACTACTTCGGTATTGGGAAGCTTGGCCGCTGTTATATTGTTTTTGAGGTATTGTGCATTTACTTCTATTGATGTTTGGATTAAATCATTGTGGTTTATTTTGTTTATATTGGTAGGATGTTTGCCGATGTTGGCTGAATATCGTTTTGAACAATATTTGGGTAAGTTCTATGTTCCTTATCGTTATGTGCTTTACTTTATATTTGTTACAATGATTATTTTATTCAGCTTGACCGTTATCAGAGATGTTGTTTGGTTTGTTTTAAGATTGTTTTCAGATAAATTTACCCCCCTATCCTCTCCGAATTTGCCGCTAGTAAACACAATAACTATTGCTTTGGCTTTTATAATCGGATGTTTATCTTTATATAACGGAATGCAAGTTCCTGATATTAAAAATATAACAGTATTTAGCGACAAAATTTTTGAAGATAAAAAAATTGTGTTTTTGCCGGATTTACATTTGCATCGTGCTTTACCCAAGACAAAACTGCAAGGTATTGTTGAGAAGGTTAATGCTCAAAATCCCGACTTGATTTTGTTGGGAGGAGATATGATTGATGATGAACCAGAACGCATCGACGAACAACTACAAATTCTTAAACAGCTAAGAGCCAAAAAAGGAATTTATTTTGTTTCAGGCAACCATGAATTTTATCATGATTTTTCTAAAACTACCAAAGTATTGCAATCTTTAGGATTTAAACTTTTAGAAAATGGTGGCGTGAGTATTGATAAGGATTTATTTTTAGGAGGAATACCAGATATTCATTCAAGGAGTTTAAGCGGCAAAAACTATGATTTGGATAAAACTTTTGCCTCCGCAAAGCCTAAACAATATAAAATTCTGATGTCTCACACCCCGGCTAATTTTGATCAAACGCCTTTTGATCTGGAGTTTGCCGGACATACACACGGCGGGCAGATTTTCCCGTTTGTATTTTTTATTTACGCTCACGCTCCATATATTGCCGGTTGGTATGATTTGAATGAAAATGCAAAGATATATGTTTCAAGAGGATCTGGACAATGGGGACCGCAAATGCGTTTTTTGGCCCCATCAGAAATTACGGTTTTAGACCTAAAAACTACACAGTCGGAAAAAGGAAATAAAATGACAAATGACAATAAAAAAGCAAAGGTTTATTTTACATCTGAAATAACTCCGGAGGCATTAGTAAATATATATAACAAAGTAAATCAAAACATTTCCGGTAAAGTGGCTATCAAATGGCATTCCGGAGAACCTCACGGACCTAATATTCTACCGGTGCCGATGGTGAAGATGCTGCAACAATCAATTCCTAACAGTAATCTGGTGGAAACCAACACTCTTTATGAAGGAGGTAGACATACTACAGAGAAACATCGACAAACCTTAAAAATAAATGGTTGGGATTTTTGCAAGGTTGATATTATGGACGAATTCGGCACCGTTATGCTCCCCGTCAACGGAGGAAAACATTTCAAAGAAATGTCTATGGGAAAAGGAATTTTGGACTATGATTCAATGTTGGTTTTGACCCACTTTAAGGGACACCCGATGGGTGGCTTTGGCGGCTCAATTAAAAACATTGCCATAGGTAATGCTGACGGTAAAATCGGTAAGGCTATGGTGCACGGAGCCGATAAACATAGCTTATGGAATGCTACTCAATCACTTTTGATGGAAAATATGGTTGAATCCGCTAAGGCCACTCTTGATCACTTTGGCAATAACATAACCTATATTAATGTTTTGCGTAATATGTCAGTTGACTGTGATTGTATGGGAACGGCTGCGGCCAAAGTTAAAATTCGTGATTTGGGGATTTTAGCATCAACCGATATTGTTGCTATTGATCAGGCATCCATTGATTTGTTGATGAAGCAACCTGAAACCGAACTTCATGATATTAAAGAACGTATTTTAACCCGTGAGGGACTACATCAACTTGAATATGCCGAACAAATGGGCTTGGGTACCAGAAACTATGAATTAATAAATCTGGACAATAAACCATCAGGTTATGAACAAGCGATTACAAAAATTAAAAATAATGAAGCTTCAGCCTTGGTTGTTAAGGATAATAAAATTGTGGCACATGTTTCTGGTGTCGGTCTGATGCCTTTGCTCGAAATTTACGATAATCAACCTACGGCTTTAGAAGACGGTTCTTTAATTGATAAAGTGATCGGAAGGGCAGCTGCTTTTATTGCCATCAAAGGAAAGGTCAGAACGGTTTATGGAGAATTAATGAGTGAAGAGGCTCTGGAACTGCTACAAAAGCATCATATTCCTGCAACATACGGGAAATTAGTCCCGCAAATTCTAAATCGTAAACAAGACGGAATTTGCCCAATGGAACAAACTGTTTTGGGCATAAATTATCCTGATGAAGCACTTGATGCTCTAAGGACTAAAATAAAATCTCTTAACTAATAACTTTATAAGGGGATTAATTATGAAAAAAAATATTATATTAATTTTAATTGTTCTTATTTGCTTGATATTAGTAATAATGGTGACAGGAATGAGTAATAAAACATCTTTCAAACTGACAAGTGCAGATATAAAACAAAATGAATTGCTTGATAATAAGCAGGTATATAATGCTCATGGTTGTAACGGAAAAAATATATCTCCACAACTATCTTGGTCTGACTTTCCCGAAGAGACCAAAAGTTTTGCCATAATATGCCATGACCCAGATGCCCCTCATGAACATGGATGGTATCATTGGTTAGTAATAAATATTCCGGTATCGGTTACAGAGATAAAAGCTGGTGGAAAGATCAAAGATGCAACTGAAACAATCAATGATTTTAAACAAAATGCCTATGGTGGTGCTTGCCCTCCTATAGGACATGGAATTCATCATTATAATTTCAGTGTTTATGCTCTTGATATAGAAAAGCTTGATCTAAATAGCAATACTTCTCCGGTTGAAGTTGAAAAACTTATAAAAAAGCATATGATTGCATATGCAACAATAACCGGATTATATGAGCGTAAATAAATATTACCTTATTTTTACCATGTCAGGCTGCATTCTTTTGTTGAGGTTTTAAGTTTGACTTTTATGCCCAACGGAAGAACGCAGCTATTTTGAATGTGCCCGTAACCAAAGTTTTTAGTAATTGGTATATTTAGGTCTAAAACAAAATCTTTAATGCAGTCTTCAACATCTCCGTCAATTTTATCGGCAATTATGCAATCGGTAAATTTGCCTAAAATTATTCCTTTGAGTTTGTTGAAATTTTTTTGTTGTTTTAATTGGTTTAACATCAAATCTATTTTATAGGTTTTTTCACCAATATCTTCCAAAAGTAAAATCTTATCCTTAAAATCAGGCATATATTTACTTCCGGCAAGGTATAAAAATGATGTTAAACAGCCGCCTATTAACTCCCCTTCCGCTTGTCCGCAAACCACTGCTTGTCCAGAAGTTATTTTGTGTTTTGGTGAGAACAAAACGTTTTTTATATTTTCTGCCATTTCATAATTTATGTTTTTGCTCTTAAAATTAAAAAGCGGCAAAAATCCGGTATAGCAAGTAACAGATGTTCTTGCTAAAATAGCATTTTGAACTGTGGTAACATCACTTAGACCAAACAATGGTTTGGGATTTTTTTTGATAACATTATAATCAAGCAAAGAAAGCATACGCGAAGCCCCTGCTCCTCCGCGGATGGAGAAAATCGCCTTAATGTCTTTATCCTTATACATATTCATTAAAGCTTTGGCCCTTTCTGCATCAGAACCTGCCATATAACGATAATTATTACTCAGATTGGAAGCTAATCTTACTTTTAGCTTAAACTCTTTTTCAAAATAATTAATTGCTGCGGATAAGTCTTTATTTTCCAATCCTGATGAGGTGGCAACAAAACCTATGGTATCCCCTTTTTTTAGTAAACTCATTTTAACTTCTCCAAAAGCTCATATCCCATTGTAGTTATTGAGTTATCCCTAGCTCCCATTAAAACTATTCTGTCTTGGGGACGAGCTATTGTTAATATATATTCTTTAAGCTCTTCACGAGTGGAAAAATAAATTGCTTCAACTCCGAATTCTTTAGCCCAAGCCACTAAATCTTTTGATGATATATCATGTTTAACCGTGCCGCCGGCAAAGAAAATTTCCGGAATAAGAAGAATATCTTTTTTATCCATATATTTAGCAAAATTTTCCATTATTTCTTTACCCATTAAACGCATGGGTGAAAATCCGTGCGGCTGAAACATTATTATCAAACGTCCGTCATAACTTTTCAACGCCGACATTGAGGCTTTTACTTTATCCGGATTATGAGCAAAATCATCAATAACCGTTATTTGGTTGACTTGCCCTAAGACTTCCAAACGGCGTTTAGTACCTAAGAAATTTTGCAAAATTTCGCATGATTCTTTGCCTTCTATGCCAAGTAATGAACAGCAAGCCACTGCACACATTGCATTGGCAATATTAAATGCTCCGATTTGATTAAGTTTATATTCCTTGCCATTATAGGTATAAAGCGTGCCGTCTTTAACAGGAGTTATATTTGAAGCATAAAAATCCGCACTTTTATCTTTTATGCTAAAGGTTAAGGTATTATGATTGGCATTTAGAATTATCTGACTATTTACGCAATCTTTATTAACCACTGCTCCGATACTTGCTTTTTGAGCAAAGTTTTTAAATATGTTTTGCAGCTCATCAATTGACTTATGATCAAGGGTTATGTTGCTTATAACAGAAATGGTAGGAGAATATTTCTCTATTGAGCCATCGCTTTCATCTGCTTCAATAACACAATATTCTCCGTTATTTAAAATAACATTAGGAATGCCTTTTTGCCGCTCATAGTTTTTTAATAAGGCACCGTTGATGGTTAGCGGTTTTAATCCCTTTTTATCCAAAATATAACCTATCATGGCGGTTATGGTTGACTTTCCGCTTGTGCCGCCAACGGCTATTCTTTGCTTGTGTGAGGCAAAAATATCAGCCAATAGATCTGATCTTTTTTTGATGGGGATATTTAGTTCCTTAGCTCTTTTAACATCAGGTATGCTATCTTCAACCGCGGTTGAAACATAGAGTATATCTATACCTTGATCAAGCATGGATCCATCTTGAGGAAAAATTTTTATACCGACTTCTTTTAAAGCCTCTTTGTTTTTTGTATCTTTTCCCTGATCAAAGCTTCTGTCGGTTCCATAAACCTCATTTCCTTGATATTTCATTACCTGAGCAACTGCACTCATACCGCTGCCGGAAACCGCACAAAATCCTATTTTTGCCATAGTACAAACCTTTGCCTAAATTATTTTTTGATTATTTTAGGCTTAATTGGTTAACTTTTATATAAGATAAATCTTATTCCTTATTATAATTCAGCATAATATTTAACGAATCTTGATCGTAGGAGGTATTTGGACTATAAAATCTATTAACGCAATCAACAAATACTTTATTATCGTACTTTTTTAATAACCCCGTTTCAAATTTAACATTTTTTATATCACATCTACGTAAATCTTCATAGTTTTTAAAAATATAAGCTTGCTTTAATTTTTTTGTTAAACATTCATTCGTTTTACAACCAAATACCATTGTTTTTTTATGACACATTTCACAATCCAACAACACGGTTGAAACCGTTGAAATAACAAAATCTGATTTTTTTATTAAATCCGTAATTGAATTTTTTTGCAGCATATTGTTTTGATGAAAGAAAATAATTTTATTCAAAGCTTCAGGAAATATGACAAATAAATCACTTAACATTTTTTGACATAATGAATTCCGCACTTCTCCGTGATGCATTTTCCAAATAAACGTCTTATTGCTATTTTCTACAAACTGAAGAATACTTTTATAAAAATTATAACGCTCCTCAGCACTATATGTTCCCCAATGCATATTGGAAAGTATTAATCCATATTCTCCATCATAAGACTTTATATCTTGAGTATATGGAGGATAGCCTATTACCGAAATATTATCATAATTATCAATTCTATAATAAGTTAGAATATGGTCTGCCCAGCTTTTGGTTGCAAAAGAATCACCATGGACCAGTTCTTTTTGAGGACAATCAAAGTAATGTAATCCTAATTGAAACAATCCATGTTGAAGTTCTATAACCGGAATAGACAATTGCTTGAACACGTTTATTAAGGCTAAAGAATAACCATGAACCGATGCACTTTGAGCATCAGTGGTAATAAACACCCCAAATATATTAAGCTTATATTTAAAAATATCCATATTAGAGACAAAAAATGAATTATCCAAACCATAAATTTTTGATTTTCGATACTCATCTTCGCTTATACATTGGGAATGTAAATAAAAATCCATAGATGGGTTGTTATACAATATATTATAAAATAAATCGAAATGATGCAAACCATTTAAATAGCAAAAAATTTTTCTTCTTTGAGGTTCTTGTATATCTTTTAACATATGAAATCCTTTATAATTTGTGGAATATCAGAATTTGTTGTATGATTTTTGATGACATCGTCAAAAGCATTTTGCCCTATTTGATACAACTTATCTTTTTGCTGATATATTTGCTCAAATTTTTCATAAAAGTTATCATGATACAAAAAGCCGTTTATACCATCTTTTATGACAGCTTTAAACTCATCACAATCTCTAGCTAAAACGGGGGTTCCGACAGCTCCTGCTTCAATATATTTTATATTGCTTTTTGCATTATTAAATGGATTGCTATCCAAAGGCACAATCACCAAATCATATTGAGAATAGACTTTCAACATATCTTCAAAAGAGCAAAACGGAATAATCTTCACTCTGTTCTGAAACATTCTTAATTCATCTTGCAGTGAACTTTTACCCAGAATTGTTAAGGTTACATCCTGGTATTTATATAAAATATTCAACAGATCTATATATACTGTGGAAACATCATATAAATGGGTATCTGTTCCTGACGGATATAATACATTTAAACCGGTTGTAATGTTTTTTTCTTTTGCTTTACATAAACTTGAAGATATAACATTTTTCATTAAAATTATTTTTAAACCAAACTTTTTATTTATCTCTTTTGCTAGAAAAGGAGTTGAAACCGAAACATATGAAGCATAATCAAAACACATTGATTGTAACTGGTTAATTTTCAATACATTTTCATACAACACATCACCTGATTTATATCTTCCGGAATATGCCGCATAATCACTCAAAAGCAAATCATCTATATCTATGATAAATTTTTTATTCAATTTTATAATTTCTTTTATTATTTTAGCACTAACCCCATTATTAACTGGACGACTAAAAATGATTAATTTGGCATTATAAAGTTTATTAATAAAATCATCCGAAATATTTTGTAAACTTTCAACCGCAACCGAAAAACCTTTTTTTTCAAACATCTCTTTAATGAAGTGCCCCCTCCAAATATAAACAGCACTAGATTCTTTAGTCGCAGTAATAATAAAAACATCCAAATCCATTTCCGAAAATTTATTTTTACGCACTAATTTATCAAAAATTGTTGAACTATTATCAACAAACAACGCATTTTTTGATGCAAAATTAGTTCTTCCTTCATATTTTCCAAAACACTCATAATGCAACAAAGGATTTAAACCAGCCGCTTTAACATCATGATAAGCCTGAAGATATTTATTTCCATCAAAAAATGGTGATGGTTGCCGACCTTCTTTCCAGCCTTTTTTTAAATAATGTTTAAGGGGATCTTTTTTTACATCAGGATAATTTGACTTGTACCATTTTTTATCAAATAACTTTGAATTGGCCAAACACTTATAACCGCCCCTATATTTTAAGATACTTCTACTAAACTTTTTTTGAGAAACCAACCCTAGAATGCGGAGAATTTTATAAAATATATATCTAAGCATTGCAACCTTCCTTGTTTAAACAAGTTTCGGCCACAAAATATGCTTTAATAACAATATAAAAAAATTTTTTCATACGATTTAACATCCTTTTTTCAAACAGTTAAAGAAAAACCCGCTTTTTCAAAAAGGCGGGCGGATGTTCGAAAACCGTATAGACTCAAACGGCTCGGCTTATTTGGCTGAGCCTTATTCGCCGACATCCGTCCAAACAGAATCAGAGGTCGGCACAGTTTAAAGTCGTGTGCACACGACTAAGTCTATAAAAGGGTTTTCGACGCCCTAAGCAGAAATTCTACTCGTGCTTACCATACAAAATAAAATTTCTATAATCAAGCAAAATATTTAAAAAAAACCTGTTTTTTAATAGATACCTTTATTCCATTTTAAAGATTCAGAAGCAAATTTGTTACAAATAATTATAAATCAACACAATTAACTTACTAAAAAATTAATTCTTGCGTTGATATTTAATTTGATATTTTTCGTTTTTTTCTAATTTCATTGTATGAGGTGTTATTTCTATAATCTTAAATGTATCTGAAAAATCTATGGTCTGTCCGTTACCGATACTTTTGCCGCTAAAGGTTATTTTATCACCAGATAAATTCCATTTCTCATATTTAAGAGTAGCCATGCCGATTGAAGAGGCCGAACCATCAGCATTTAAGCTTATTCCCTGAACAAAGTGTTTGTTTGCAGGCATATCCTCAATCCAATCACCGATAAACAAATTATTTTGATTATTTTCACAAGCAAAAATTAAAAATATTAATACTGAAAGCAGATATATTTTTTTCATTTTTATACTCCTATACTCAGAATCTCTGCAAATGAATTAAAGCAAAAAAATACATGGTGCTTGGTGTGAGGTATAATAACGACCTTGTTTTTGTAAAATTCTTTTTGCTGTTGCAGGTTAAATATTTTGTCGTTATCCGACATTACGGCAAAATCAAAATCAGGTTTGATATTATTTTTATATTTTTCATATAATTTTTGCAGACTTATGAGTTCGGCTTCACAGCTTTCAATCGTCCGCAAAGATTGAAGTTGATTATATCTTTGATAATCCTCCTCAGTTTCAACCATATACTCGCGGCGAAAATCCAAATAATTATCCAAAGTTATTTCTTTGAAAACTTTTATAATGGAAGCAGGTATTCCTAATTTTTTATCAAACAAATAAGGATTGCCGTTGATAGCTACTTTCTTTTTTAAGTGAGGAATTTTATCTTGTATTATTGAAGATATGAAAACTCCTGCCGAATATGCCAGCAAATTAATTTCTTTATATTTGCCAAAATCAAAATCCAAATTCAAATTCTGATAATCATATAAAATTAAAACATCATCTTTATCTTTTAGATTCTCAAACTGATTTTCATCGCATCCCCAACCTGAAAAAAACACTATCAGCTTATCTGAACTTGCATTTTTGAAATAATATTGCATTTGCCAATCTCCAAATTAAATCATTTTTATGTTATATCATGAACACATCAGTAACAACAGATTTAAACATTAACTAACTTGTTTTTTTAATTGCTTGTACTCAAAAATTTTTATAAAATTGCTCTAAATTAATTAAAGGAGTTTATAGATATGAAAATTGTTGTTATCGGAGGAGGTGCAGCAGGCGCCAGTTTTGCTGCCAGAATGAGAAGATTAAATGATGCTGCTGAAATCACAATTCTAGAAAAAACAGAAGAGACATCAATTGCCAGTTGCGGCCTTCCTTATTATATTGGTGATGTTATAAATGAACGTGGCAATATGCAAGTAGCAAGCCCTGCTCTTTTCAAAAACCTTTTTAACATAGAAATCAAGCTAAATACTACTGCCATAAAAATTGATTCTAAAAATAAAGTAGTTATCTCCGCCAACGGTGAGGAGTTTCCTTATGACAAATTGGTTTTGGCAAGCGGAGCCAAGCCGTTTATTCCAGAAATAAAGGGAATGGAAAATCTTCCAACTTTTGTGGTGAAACATCTTGCCGATGCAGATAAAATAAAATCATTTATTGCCTCAAATAATCCTCAAAATGCTGTTGTCATTGGCGGAGGCTTCATCGGAGTAGAGGTTGCCGAAAACATTTGTCATTTAGGCATAAAAACTTCTTTGGTAGAAATGTCATCCCAAGTTTTGCCACCTTTGGATGAGGATATGGTTTGCCAAATTCATTCAGAAATGAAAGAAAACGGCATAAATCTTCATCTATCTGACAGCTTGGTTGAAATAAATTCTGAAGGTGCAGTTCTAAACTCCGGTAAAAAAATTAAAGCTGATATGATTATCTTGGCTATCGGCGTAAGACCAGAAACAGAAATTGCCAAAAATGCCGGAATTAAATTAACCGACAGAGGTTCAATCATAACCAATCAATATATGCAAACAAATTTTCCAGATATTTATGCATGCGGTGATAATGTGGCAGTTACTGATTTCGTTTCCGGTTCTTTAGCCATGATTGCTTTGGCCGGCCCAGCCAACCGTCAAGGTCGACTGATTGCTGACCATATTGCAGAAAATTCTCCCTACCCTTATACCGGCACACAGGGAAGCGGAATCGTTAAAGTTTTTAGTCTTACAGCTGCTTTTACCGGTAATAACGAAAAGCAATTACAAAGAAACGGCATCAAATATGAAAAGATGATGATTATAGCTAATTCTCATGCCGGATACTATCCAGATGCTTCTGCTTTGAGCCTGAAAGTGTTATATGATAAAAAAGGAAAAATACTCGGAGCACAAGCAATCGGACATGATGGAATCGATAAAAGAATCGATGTTATAGCTACTATTATGCGTCTTGGCGGTTCGGTTGCAGATTTACGTGATGCCGAGCTTTGCTATGCTCCTCCTTACTCAGGAGCTAAAGATCCAATAAATCTTATTGGTATGGCAATAGAAAATGCCCGCCAGGGATTAGTTAAGCCTTATTTTGGTACAGACTTTGATAATATGCTAGTTTTAGATGTAAGGCCTAAAGCCATGTATGATAAAGAGCATATAAACGGAGCAATAAATATTCCGGCTGCTCAAATCCGGCAAAGACTGGTTGAGTTACCCAAAGATAAAACCATTATGATTCACTGTGTTAAAGGCTATACCAGCTACGTTGTGGCCAGGATTTTAAGCCAAAACGGGTTTAAAAATATCTTAAGTTATGCCGGAGGTTGGACACAATATAAGAATTTGAGTAAAAAATAATTTAAAATTTTTTTTGTTTATTTTCAATCACTTATAAAAAATTTTTATGTTTTTTGAACTTTTTTATAAGCCTTAAGCGTTTCTTAAGTTAGCAATGTTGTAGTAGAGTTGTAATCAGATAACAACTTAACTTTTATAAAGGAGAAATAAGATGAATAAATTTTTAGCAACTTCTGTTTTAGCTTTGTCAGTAACTTTGAGCGGCAGTGCTTTGGCATCAGGTTTTCAAGCCGGCGGCGGTTTTCAAGGTCCTGGTATTCAACCGTCAACAGTAGCTCAAGCTTTGGAAATGAGAGATGATTCTGCAGTAGTTCTTAACGGACAGATTGAAAAAAGCCTTGGCAATGAAAAATATTTGTTCAAAGATGCAACCGGTTCTATAACCGTTGAAATCGATAACGATGATTGGAGAGGTTTGAACGTTACTCCGCAAGATACTGTTACCATTCAAGGAGAAATTGATAAAGATCTCTTCAAAACCGAAGTAGATGTTGATACAATAAGCTTGAAAAAATAATAAAAAAATACGGAACGGCCTATGCGAATTTTATTGATTGAGGATGACAACCTTATCGGTGACGGATTAAAAACAGGCTTAGAAAAACTAGGCTTCACCATAGATTGGTTCACCGATGGACTTGACGGACAAGAAGCTCTTTACCAGGCTCCTTATGAGGCGGTCATCCTTGATCTGGGCCTCCCCGGACGTGACGGACTTTCCATCTTAAAAGAATGGAGAAATAAAAAAAGATTAGAGCCTGTATTAATCTTGACAGCAAGAGGAGATGTTGACCAAAGGATTGCCGGACTAAACAGCGGAGCCGATGATTATTTAGGGAAACCTTTTTCTCTATTAGAGGTGCAAGCCAGATTAAATGCTCTTATTCGTCGTCAAAGCGGACAACTTACACCAAAACTTTCTTTCAAGGATGTTAGCTTTGACCCGCAAACCAAAAAAGTTTGCAAAGGTGAAAAAGAAATAACATTATCGCCCAAAGAGACAGCTCTTTTAGAGCTTTTACTACATAATAAAAACAAAGTTATGTCAAAAGAAGTGATTGAAAATAAAATATATTCTTGGGATGATGAAGTACAAAGTAATGCGGTTGAAGTTCACGTTCATAATTTGCGTAAAAAACTGGGAAAAGATATAATAAAAACCATCAATAAGATCGGCTATATTATGGAGGATGCATGAAAAAGCTTAGCTTACGTTTGCGTTTGATTGTTTTCTTCACCGGAATATCTTGCCTGATTTGGGTTATTGCCGGAGCTTTGTCTTGGCATGAAACCAAAGAAAAAGTTGATGAGTTTTTTGATACTTATCAAATGCTTTTAGCCAGACAACTTGCTGCAAGTGATTGGAACATCATTTCTCCGGAAACACAACAAAGAACAAATAAAATAATCAAAAACATTAAAAATGCCGATGAAGAAGATGAGGCAATCGGATTTGCCGTGTTTAACCAAGACGGCAGAATTATTTTTCATGATAATGAAAATGGACGTTATTTTCATTTTGATAACCAAGATGAAGGTCGTTTTGTAAACCTTAAAATTGATGATGAAGATTGGCGTATTGTATTTATAAAATCAGCTGATGAGAAGTTTTTGATTGCTGTCGGACAAGAGCTTGAATATCGCAATGATATTGCTTTAGACATGGCAGAAGAATTTATGTTGCCTTGGGGCGGCGGATTATTGCTTTTGTTGATTTTGATAGTTTTTATGATCAGCAGGGAGTTTGCTCCTTTACGTAAGCTTGCTTTTGATTTGCATTTTCGTAAAACTGAAGATCTATCCCCTTTGCCAGAAGACGGAATTCCGCAAGAAATACTGCCGCTTATAAGAGCTCTTAATGTTCAATTTGCTCAGATTGATGAATTATTAAAAAGAGAACGCAGTTTTATTTCAGACTCTGCTCATGAATTACGCTCTCCATTAACGGCATTAAAAGTTCAATTGGAAGTTTTACGGTTGAGTATTGATGATGAAGCATCTCGCAATAATGCCATGCAAAAACTTGAAATAGGTATTGAACGCTCTGCTCGTTTGGTGGAACAACTTTTGGCATTGTCAAGACTTGAGGCTTCTTTTGAGCAGGAAAGCGACAAACAACAAATTAATTGGCCACAAATTATAAATATATTAAAAGAGGAGTATACTCCCGCAGCAGAAAGCAAAAACATAGCTTTTAAACTTGATGTAAACGGAACGCCTCCTTTTGATAACGGCAATCAGACTTTAGCCGCTCTGATGGTACGTAATTTGCTTGACAATGCAATAAAATACAGCCATAAAGAAGCAACTATTGAAATAATGATTAAAAATAAAGAGTTGATTGTTAGCAATTCAGGAATAGATTTAGACAAAGACACTCTTACTCGTTTGGGCGAAAGATTCTTCCGCCCGGCCGGACAAAAAGAAACCGGCAGCGGTTTGGGACTTTCAATCGTTTTGCGTATCGCTGATTTTTACGGATGCAAGGTTTCTTTTGATAATAAAGATGGGAAATTCAGCGTTAGCATAAAAACAAAAAATTAGGTATATACAAATAGTTATAGTAAAAAAAATAATCTAAAAAGCATTTACAACTTTTAAGTTTTGTGATAATATTTAGACAGAATAGCAGAAAAATGAAATTAGGAAGTTACGGTAATGGATGTTAAAAAGAAAATAGAGGCTCTCAAAAAAAGAAGTATTGAATTTGCAGCACTTGTAGCTACCATGTTGCCGACGCAGAGCGGTTTATCTGCTCCCGGTTCGGATAGAAGTATTGGTAAAGACAAAAAAATTTCTCCCGTTGAACAAAGTTTTTCAAATAATCTTTCTGATGATAAAGTTAATCTCATAAACAAAGATATTACCTTAAGTATTGCTGATTTGAAAAAAGTTTTGGATGCCAATCCTGATATAAAATTATCTCCAGATTTCTTAGAAAATATTCAACCCGGTCCAAGCAAAGAAAAAATTCACTCAATACTTTCAAAGGGTTTTCATTATACTATTAGAAACAGCCGCGGAGAAAGCAAAGAAGTATTCGCCTCCTTGAATCAAAATCCTCAGGGTTATTGTGCCGGAGCTGTAAAGCGTCTTCTAAATAGAGTATATGAAGAACCAATATCAAGTAACTTATCCGCATGCCAAGAAAAAAATAATTTATCAAAGTCTCCCAGATTTATGACTGTTCCTCTTGCTAACATTAAAGAGGTAAAAAAATGTCCACCAAACACAGTTGTGGTAATTCCTAAATGCGAGGGACACAAATACGGGCATATTCTTATTGTTATAGAAAACGGGGTATATTGTTCTGACGGGAAAGAGGTTGCCGGTGAGTATTTTGAAAATAACTATAAAGATGCTCAAGGAATATATGCATTTGTTCCTATTGACGGATCGATAAAGCTAACGCCGCAAACGCTGGAAAAATCTCCTGAATTATGTGCGGCCATACTGGATCAATCACCTGAACTATATGCTAAATTTTTAGGTTCACAAAAGGGAAGTGATTTTGAGATGATTTCAGGCAAAAATCAAGGAGAACCTATTATGTATGCCAAAGCCACAAAAGCACAAACTAACAAAAGTTTGCCGCCTTTAATGGTTCAAAAACATATCAGATGATGAAAAAACCTCCCCTGAGGGGAGGTTTTTTATTGTCTTATCTAGGCTAATTTTAACATTTTATAAGCATATACGTATTCAAATATTTCTAATATTCCATATAGCAATACATAGGCTCCCATAAAAGCTGTAATGGTGAAAATGCCTATTGACGGGTAAGCCAAAATCAAAAACGCAAATAAAACACCAAAAATACCAGCACCTAAAGATCTGCTCCAAGATTGTTGATTTTTTTGCTTATGAAAAGCTGCCCCGATTTGGATTACGCCAACCGCCAAGCACCATAGAGCAAAGATTATCGGTAAAGAAGCCGTTGTGACCCCCAAGTTAGTTACAAAAATAACTCCAACCAATAGATCCAAAACGCCGATTAACATATACCAGCCGGATTCAAAGGTAAATGAAAACATCAAATACCCTGCCCCAATGACAATAAAAGCAACTCCTAAATAAATTGATAAAGCCATCATACTGACAAGAGGGTTTAGCCACATATATATACCCAATATAGCCATAATGATACCGGCAACCAAATGCCAAGCACTTATATGTTTTTTTATTGCATCTGCAACCATATGCATTCTCCTTTTATAAAAATGAATAAATTTCATTTATAAAAGTAGTTATTAATCTATATTTTTTCAATTCCGGTTGCAGTTTAAATATTTAAGAGGCTTTTTGTTTCTCTTTTTTATCTGTTATAAACTTTGGCTCCTTACCATCATTTATTACTTTATCATCAATGATAATCTCCGTTATATCTTTGCGATCCGGAATTTCATACATTAATTCAAGCAAATTATCTTCCATGATGGCTCTTAAACCGCGAGCACCTGTCTTTCGTTCAATTGCCTTTTTGGCTATGGCACGCAAAGCATCATCAGTAAAGGTTAGAGTAACACCTTCCATTTCAAACATGGTTTTATATTGTTTAACCAAAGCATTTTTGGGCTCCGTTAAAACTTTAACCAAGGCATTCTCATCTAAATCATTTAAAGTGGCAATGATTGGCAAACGACCTACAAACTCAGGAATAAGACCATATTTCAGCAAGTCTTCCGGCTGAACATCTTTGATTATCTCTCCTATGCCTCTTTCCTCTTTAGCGGCAACTTTAGCTCCAAAACCGATTGATGTTTCTTTGCCACGACGGCTGACTATCTTCTCTAAACCGGCAAAGGCACCACCGCAAATAAACAAGATATTGGTGGTATCAACATGCAGAAACTCTTGTTGCGGATGTTTGCGACCACCTTGTGGCGGAACATTGGCTATTGTTCCTTCAATTATTTTCAGTAAAGCCTGCTGAACACCCTCACCTGAAACATCACGAGTTATTGACGGGCCATCGGTCTTGCGAGTAATTTTATCAATCTCATCAATATAGACAATACCACGTTGGGCTTTTTCAATGTCATAATTGGCGTTTTGTACCAATTTGAGGATAATATTTTCAACATCCTCCCCAACATAGCCTGCCTCAGTCAAAGTTGTGGCATCGGCAATAGCAAACGGAACATCCAATATCTTGGCCAAGGTCTGAGCTAACAAAGTTTTTCCGCTGCCGGTTGAACCAATCAAAATTACGTTGGATTTTGAAATTTCCACATCTTTATTGGTCTTTTTGGAGCTTAAGCGTTTGTAGTGGTTATAAACCGCTACCGAAAGGACCTTTTTAGCATAATCCTGACCAATGACATATTGGTCCAAAAATTCCTTTATCTTAGACGGAGAAGGCAAACTTGAAGCTCCGATACCTCCGTTTTCTTCTTTGCTGATTTCAGCCATCTCATCGGCAACGATATTTATGCAAACCTCAATACATTCATCACAAATATATACACCACGACCGGCAATCAGCTTTTTGACCTCATTTTGGCTTTTGCCGCAAAAAGAACAGTGCAAAATTTCATTCGAATTATCTTTATCACTCATGATTTTTTCCTTATTTTATAATTTCTTCACGTGAAGTAACTATGTGATCAATAAGACCAAATTTTTTGGCCTCATCAGGTGTCATAAAATTATCTCTTTCCATGGCTTTTTCAATGACTGATAACTTTTGCCCTGTCTTTTCGGCATATATTTTATTTAGGCGTTTTTTCATATCCAAAATAACTTTGGTGCGGATTTCCATATCTGTTGCCTGACCTTGAAAACCACCGGACGGCTGGTGAATCATTATCTGAGAATTAGGTAATGAAAAACGCTTTCCCTTAGCTCCGGCCGTGAGCAGCAAAGAACCCATTGAACATGCCTGACCTATGCACAAGGTGTTTACATCACAACTAATGTATTGCATGGTGTCATACATAGCCATGCCGGCAGTGACCGAACCTCCGGGTGAATTAATATAAAGGAATATGTCTTTCTTGGGATTTTCTGATTCCAAAAACAAGAGTTGAGCACAAACCAGAGAGGAAACCTCATCATTAACCTCTCCGGTTAAGAAGATTATACGTTCTTTTAAAAGGCGAGAATATATATCAAACGAACGCTCTCCTTTGGAGGTTTGTTCAATAACCATCGGCACCAGTGCACCGTCGTAAACATCAAACTTATGATTATTATACATGTCAGCTTCCTTTATTATTAAAACTTTTCTTTAATTGTTAACACAATATCATCAAAAATTTATTAAGAAAAGGAATTTTACGACTTTAAATAAATTATTTTGTTTTTATAATAGAAAAAAATCGTTAAAAAACGGCTTTATAAAGGCTTTTTTATGAATGATATTTGGCTACATGACCATATTTGGCAAAGACTGAGCAATGCTCTTATAACTTATAATAATGAAGGCAATATCCTGATTTATATGCTGATTGCCTTTGTTCCAGTTTACTTAATCTACAGAATAATTAAACTACGACCTCTTACTCCAAATCCTTATAAAGGGATTTTCCCTGAACAATCATTTTCCTTCAACATTCATGATAAAACAAATATATTGGCTGCTTTTTTGGTTGTTTTGGCATATATATTATACTTATTTCTATACTTAAACGGAGAGATGTCTTTCTTCCGCGATGAAGATTCCATGTTCTTTTCATCTTTTATGACTAACCATAACGGCGGAATATTTATCTCTTGCAAACATGCACGATTTTTTATTCTATCTCATATAGAGTGGGTTATTTTGTATTCCATAACCCCTAATTATTACATTTTAAGCTGCTTTGTTTTTGCTCAATTAGTATTTATATGTTTTTTGATTTATCGGTTTTTAGATTTTATTGAAGTCAGTAAAAGATTTTTGATTATTGCTTTATTTATGATGTTTCCGGCCGTATTTGCCGCTTTTGACGGGCAAATATTTTGTGAACGGAATATGATTATGCTCTTACTGTTGGGGCTTTTGGCTTTTAAAAAATTCTCTCGTACCAATAACTTTCTTTTTTTATGGCTGGGCGTGGTTTGTTTTAATCTTATGCTTTATTTTAAGGAAGTTAACCTTTTGTTTATCGGAGGAATTGTTATAACTTCATTCGTTTACAACCTTCTTAAAGGAACTATTACTCCCAAATCTTTTATTACCCCTTTAAAAACAATGCGACAATTTCCGATTGAAATATTATTATCCGTTTGTTGTTTTATTTTTTTGATGTCTATGCTGCACCACACTTTCGGATATATAAACAACTATTATACCGAACAATTAGAGATGCAAAAAGTCGCTTTTATAAAGTTATACATAACAGAACTTTTATTTGCTTTTATTTGTTTGATGATTGCAATCATTAAAATTTGTAAGATAAGAGGAAAATTCTCTTCAAATCCAATGTTTAATGAAGGATTGTTAGGCGGAGCATTGTTGGTGTTATTGCTTATCATAATCAAAAAATACGGTCACGACATCCCTGCCCTTAACACACCTTATTTTGCCGTGCCGGTTGCAATCGGTTGTATTTTATATTTTGCACAAAATAAAGTAAACGAAAAATTATTATATCTTTTATTGGTGCTATTTTTTATCGGAAGCACCTTTTATAATTTTAACAACCAAAAGGTTAAAGATAACGTTGAGTTTCATCAAGTTTATGAAATGATTATAAATGACGCAGACAAAAGCAAAAACTTAAATCTGTTTGTTAATTCATCTGAGTACACCTATTGGAATTCAATGATTTGGGAAGCGGCTTTTGAAGGATATAATCCGGAAATAAAGATAAAAATACACGGTTATTTACAATCTCCCGATGATTTCAAACCGCAAAAAGGTGACTACTACCTTTTTCGCCATTGGCCAAGCCAAAAAAATTCAATTCCAAACTTACCCCCTAACAATAAGTTATTGGAAAATAAATCTTTTACCCTTTATAAAATTATCTAAATCATTTTTGGGGCAGTTTGTATTCCAGGTAATGCAGGCGACGCGTTTCATGGCGGCTTTTGCTCAAACTATCTAAAATAAAGCCGACAAACAAGCTTACAACTGAGCAAATCATAATTCCCATTGCCAAAAATGCTCGCGGAAATTTGGGAACAAGTCCGGTTGCTAAATATTCACTTAAAACCGGAATCCCTATAAATAATGAAACTAAAAATAAAAACAAAGAAATTATGCTGAAAAATAATAATGGTCGTTCTTCTTTGATTAAATTTACTATCATCAATAAAATCCTAAAACCATCCTTAAATGTTGAAAGTTTGCTCTCTGAGCCTTGAGGTCTGGCAAAATAGTCAGTTTCAACCTCAGCCATTGGAATTCTTGAAGCAAGGGCATGAACAGTCAGCTCTGTTTCTATCTCAAATCCTTGTGATTGGGCCGGAAAAGTTTTAGCAAAGCGGCGGCTAAAAACCCTAAATCCAGACAACATATCTGTCAGCGGATGATGGAAAAAATACTGTACCAAACCTGTTAAAACGGCATTTCCCCATCGATGTCCGACACGATATGCCGCCAAATCCACCTCTTTGCGGCAACCGATTACCATATCCAAATTTTCATCTAACAACTTTTTTATTAACAGCGGAGTTTTGGCAATATCATAAGTTTTGTCCCCATCGCTCATAACATAAATGTCAGCATCAATATCAGCAAACATACGACGCACAACATTACCTTTGCCTTGGTATGACTCTTTACGGACTATGGCTCCAGCCTTTTTGGCTGCTTTTTCCGTGTTATCGGTAGAATTATTATCATAAACATAAATTTCAGCCTCAGGCAAAAACTTTTGAAAATCTTTAACCACACCGGCAATAGATAATTCTTCGTTATAACAAGGGATTATAACAGCTATTTTCATCTTGCTCATTGTTTTATTCCTTTAAAAATTTGTTTTTCCGTACCTTTGGGTACACATAACACCCATGGAAACATATTGTTTATTAAGGGAATACATTTCATCCCTTTAGCCTCTATCATATCAATGCTATATTTGCTCTCTTCAGATTCCTCATGCATGGCTACAAGATAAACCTTAAAACCTTGATGAGAAGATATGATCGATTTGATTTCCGGAATTATTTTTTTGTTATTAAAGCCAGTTAGAGCATGTATTCTTCCGCCTTTGAGCAAAACACCTCGGATATTTTTAATCTTATGAGCTAAAACAGGTAAGATTGATGCTCCGGGAATATGGTGCATCATAATCAGCGTATTATCAGGTAAGTTGATATCTTCAATTTCGGCGTATTGTCCTTTTTGCTCATATTCAGCGAATCGCTGTTTGTATTCGTCATCTTTTATTAATACCGAAAAAACAATATCCGGTTTTATTTTACTCTTATAGTTATGATGCGACCAAACATCGCTATAATATGGAGTTGACAACAAAGAAAATAAAATAATGTTTGCCACTGAAATGTAAATAATTTTCAGGTTATCTCCCTTAGGCATAAAATCAACAAAAGCCCAAATAATTACCACAGATGCCATCAAATTAATCGGGATAGAGTAACGATAAATACAAAACAGAGCTAACCAAACCGCATAGGAAACAACCAAAAACACAAACAAAACAAATCGCTTATGGTTTACATTTTTATGTTTATTTTTAAGCCAAACAATAAAATAAGCCACCAAAATAAAGTACGTCAGGCCTTCACGAATATCAATAATGAGCATCTTGCCTTCAGAAACCTTATTAACAAAGGCCATATAAAGTGGATGAAGGAAGTATCCCCACCAATTTAGCGGTAAGTAGTTTTCATCTCTATAACTCTCATTAATATAATAATCAGAGTGAAAAATATTATTCAAAAACGGGAAAAAAGGATTATCATAAAGTTGCCAAAGTTTTAACATCCAAAAACCATTAAACAACAAAAAGCCTATCAAACCACAAACGGCAAAAACAGTTATTGTTTTTAAGGAGTGCCGTAAAAAACGATGGCAAATAATCAAGGCCAAACCTGATGAAAGGCAATAGATTACCGCTGTCAGTTTTAAGCCCATGGCAGAACCCAAAATCAGCCCTGAAGCGGCAAATATCCATAAACGCTGCTTTTCTTTAGCCTTAAAAAGCTCTTTGAATAAAAGGTAAAAGCCGCACATAACTATAAGTGAGCTTTGAATATCGTTGGTGGAAGAGCCAATTTGCATGAAAAAAGGCCATGAGGTGATACCAATAATCCAGGCAGCAAACACCGATAATCTGCCCTGCCTACTACTAACATCAAAAAACAAACGCAAAAATTTGTAAAAAACAAAAGCCAGTGCCCCTGCCCACAAGCCCTGAACAAAAAAGATTACTAACGGATAATCATTAAAATTTTCCACCAGATAATAAAGCGGAATATCTATCAGAGGATTAAAATAGGTATTAATACCTGCAACCAAAAAATCATAGCCGACACGATTATTAATAAAAGCCCAAGCATTAAAATAATGGTAATTGGCAAAATCCCAGGTTAAATCAAAGCATAGCAAACTGCTTAACAAACCGCCGCCAAGCAAGAACAAGCCAAAATAAAAATAATTGTTGCTATAAAATTTTTTTAGCATTTATGCTCCTTAACTTGTCTTTATGATAATATAGCTTTTGGCTTTGACAACTTTTATCTGAATTTAGTCAACAAAAAAGCCCCTTTTGAATAAGGGGCTTTTTTGTCCTTAAATGCTATTTAAGCAGATTTTTTGGTACTTTTTTTAGCTCCGGCAGAGCTTTCTTTCTTGGCTGCCGGTTTTTTAGCTGTTTTTTTAGGAGCTTCTTCATCAAAATTATAAAGTTCGGCTACGCTGACAATTTTTTCGGCAACGTTAGCTTTACCAATAATATAATCAATGATTTTTTCCTCAAAAATCGGAGCCTTTAAGCCTTCAACAGCTGACTTATTCTTAAGGTAATAATCCAAAACAACCTGTTCCTGACCTGGATACTTTTTAGCCTCTTGCATAATGGCCGCATTAATATCCTCGGGTTTGATGGTAATTTTGGCATCTTGACCAACTTCTGACAACAAAAGACCAAGTTTTACTCTACGCAAGGCTATGTCTTTGTATTCTTTCATCAACTCATCTTCAGATTTATTTTTTTCACTCTCATCAAGTTGATTATATTTTTTTGCTTGCTCATATTGGTTAACTATAGCCTTAAATTCAGCATCAACCAAAGATTCCGGAGATTCAAAGTTATATTCTTTATCCAAAATATCAAGCAACTGACGTTTGATTTTCATGCGAGAGGCATTTTCATAATCACCCTTAATGCGAGAAGCAATATTCCCTTTGAGTTTATCCAAACTCTTTTCTCCCAAAGATTTGGCAAATTCATCATTGATTTCAACAGCTTTGGGCTCACGAACTTCTTTAACCTCTACAGCAAAAACAGAATCTTTGCCGGCCAAATCTTTGGCGTGATAATTATCAGGGAATTTAACCTTTACATCAACCTTGCTTCCGGCCTCGGCACCAATCAACTGATCCTCAAAACCGGGGATGAATGAGCCTGAACCTAATTCTAACGGATAGTTAGAACCTTTTCCACCTTGGAATTCCTCACCATTTACAGAGCCGACAAAGTCTATAACCACAACATCACCTTTTGCGGCTTTTTTACCATCAACTTTGGTAGTTTCTTTGCGAGATTCTGCAATGTATTTCAAAGCTTTTTCAACTTCTTCGGCAGGAACTTCGGCCATATATTTTTCAAGAGAAATTTTTGAGAAGTCACCGAGCTTAATTTCAGGAAGATTCTCCAATGAAACTTCAAATTCCAAGTCTTTACCATCAGAAAAAGATTTAATCTTAACATTAGGCTGAGTAGCAGGACGCAATTTTTTTGAAGTGATAACTTCTTGAGTTCCTTCACGAACAGCTTCATCCATAACCTCATTTACAGCAGAAGCATGATATTTTTTCTTGAGCATGGAAACAGGTGCTTTGCCGGTACGAAAGCCTGGAAGTTTTACATTTTTGGCTATTTGCTCAATTTTAGCATCAATTTTTTTGGCAAAATCAGCTGCCGGAACAGAAACTGAATATTCTTTTTTTAAGCCGTCAGACTTTAATTCGGTTATTTTCATTTTACTCTTTCTTCCTTAAATATACAACCATTTTAAGCTAGTCAGACATAAAATGGTGCGGACGGAGAGACTCGAACTCTCAAACCTCACGGCACCAGATCCTAAGTCTGGCGTGTCTACCAATTTCACCACGTCCGCTGTTTGTTAAAATTTGTTTAATTTCCTTGCATACTACATAATTATTTTTTTAAATCAAGCACAAATTAACATAGCAAACAAAATTATTGTAATATATTTTATTATTTTATAAGATAACGGCAAGTGTTATTGAGAATCTCTAAATTAATGAGGAGTGGTTCGTTGTTTTCTGCACGTTTTGTTAAATCTGTTTTATTATCGGCAACAGCTTTGAGCCTGTTATCCGGTTGTGCAATTTTTGATAAAAAAGACTCTGATGAAGAATCTAACTGGTTTGTGCGTCAATTTGAAAAAGATGGGGTTAAGGAAGCTTCTGAAGCGACAATTGCTTATTCTCAAGGTGATTTTAAAAAAGCTCTCGAATATGCTACGGAGGCTTTGAAAGCTAACCCCAGAAACCAACAGGCTCTTTTGGTAGGGGCTTTAAGCTCAGAAGAGTTGGGACGGATTAACAGAGCTCGTCAATACTATGAAGATCTTATTATTATTGACGGGAACGAAACATCAATTTTAGGCAGCAGTAACGGGACAAAGCAAAAAATATCTGAAATTGCTAAAAACCGTTTGCGGGCAATAACCATAAAGCAAACAGAGCTGGTAATTGAAAACAAAAACGGAACTAAAAACTTTAATATATCTAAAGAAGCAGGAAATGCTCAGAGTAAGGAAACCATTAAAACGGCCTTAAAACGCAAAGTTACCCCAAAAGCTCCGAAAACAAAGGCTAATATTGACGAATTGTTCTCTCAAGAAGAACAAAATATGATTTCTCGCTTTTTGGTTTTAAAAGAATTGGCTGAAAAAGACTATATTACCAAAGAAGAATTCTTAACTCGTCGCAGTGCAAATATCGGAGGCTTGTTGCCTTTGACTAAAACTCCTCCGGCAACGGGAATTGATCAACCTGTTCCCTCACCTGAACTGATTGTAGAAAGAATAACCATTCTTAAAGAAGGGGTTGAAAGTCGTGCAATTACTCCGCGTGAATTTTCTGCAGAACGTGATGTGATTATTGAGGCTTTGCTACCTCCTAGTCCGCGTACACGTATGAAACCAAAAGCTCCGTCAAAAGATATTTTGGGTGCGGCCAAGGATTTGCGTAAATTGGAAGTCCTATACGATTTAAATCTTATTACTTCAAATGAAAAAGAAGCTGAGAAAAAAGCAATTGAAAAGTATTTAGGTATTAATAAAGACCCTAAACCTCAAGCTGTCGTACAACCAGCAGCTCCTGCTCCGGTTCAACAAGCTCCTCAGGAAATCGAGATAAAAACGACGGTTGAGGAAGTTGCCATTCCTTTGAAACCTGAAGTTAATACCGTTACAAAAGATGGGGAAACTACAGCATTGGTTACAAAGCAGGAAGTTGCCCAAACTCCGTCTCCGCAAAATATTGTACCTAACGTCAGCTCTCCGTTCTAAAGAAATATTGTTAAAACATAAAAAATCCAGCGAATGCTGGATTTTTTATGTTTTTTAATCAGGCAAAGTCCCTCCCCAAGAAGTTGGGAAGTGTTGTCTTACCGCAGAACTACAACCTGTAACAAAATTGCTAGATGAAGTTACTTTAGTTAAATATTGGTAAGGATATTGTCCGTTAACAGTGCTTACACCGGTTAAGCCACTGCAACCAGAAAACATACCTCTACCATAAATTAAACGACTAGGCAGTTTAGGAATATTGCCAGTTAGCTTACTGCAATAATAAAACATCTCACTACCATTAGTTAAACCACTAGGCAGTTCAGGAATGCTACCGGTTAGACTACTGCAATTATAAAACATCCCAACACCCTTAGTTAAACGACTAGGCAGTTTTGGAATGGTGCCGGTTAGCTTACTGCAACCAGAAAACATATAGCTACCATCAGTTAAACCACTAGGAAGGTTAAGAATGATGCCGGTTAGACTACTGCAATCAGAAAACATCCTACTACCATTAGTTAAACTACTAGGCAGTCCAGGAATATTGCCGGTTAGACTACTGCAATCAGAAAACATACCACTACCATTAGTTAAACCACTAGGAAGCTCAGGAATATTGCCGGTTAAACCACTGCAATCAGAAAACATATAGCTACCATTAGTTAAACCTCTAGGCAGTTTTGGAATGGTGCCGGTTAGATTACTGCAATAATAAAACATCTCACTACCATTAGTTAAACCACTAGGAAGCTCAGGAATATTGCCGGTTAAACCACTGCAATAATAAAACATCTCACTACCATTAGTTAAACCACTAGGAAGCTCAGGAATATTGCCGGTTAAACCACTGCAATAATAAAACATCCTACTACCATTAGTTAAACCACTAGGAAGCTCAGGAATATTGCCGGTTAAACCACTGCAATAAGAAAACATCTCCCTACCATTAGTTAATCCCTCAGGAAGCTCAGGTATGTTGCCAGTTAAACCACTGCAAGAAACAAACATATTGGCACCATTAGTTAAACCACTAGGCAGTTCAGGAATATTGCCGGTTAAATTACGGCAACCAGAAAACATACCACCACCATTAGTTAAACCACTAGGCAATTCAGGAATATTGCCGGTTAGATTACTGCAACCACCAAACATATTGGCACCATTAGTCAAACTATCAGGAAGCTCAGGAATATTGCCGGTTAAATTACGGCAACCAGAAAACATCATACTACCATCAGTTAAACCTCTAGGCAGTTTTGGAATGCTACCAGTCAGACTACTGCAATAATAAAACATCATACTACCATTAGTTAAACCACTAGGAAGCTCAGGAATATTACCGGTTAAACCACTGCAATAATAAAACATCTCCCTACCATTAGTTAAACCACTAGGCAGTTCAGAGATATTACCGGTTAGCTTACTGCACCTATAAAACATCTTAAGACCATTAATTAAACTTCTAGGCAGTTCAGGAATGTTGCCGGTTAGACTACTGCAATAATAAAACATCATACTACCATCAATTAAACTTCTAGGCAGTTCAGGAATATTGCCGGTTAAATTACTGCAACTCCAAAATGCATTTTTTGCATCAGTAATACTTGATAAATTAAGTTGCTTTATACCAACCACTTTTGATCTGTCTGATGCTGCAACTTCCAGCTTTTCTGCCCAACCAGTGATTTTAACATCATATTTTCCGGCTGCTTGATAAGTATGTGTCTTTGATGCGGCTACCCCTTTTTCTATTACCCCATCTCCCCAATCAACATCTACATTTAAATTTTTACTAACAGGTAAGGTTATGCTGTTTCCAGCAGAAACGTTATATGTTAAAATAATTCCACCTTCAGCCATTTTTCGACAAGTTCCGCAAGCCTCTTTTCCGGATAAATAACCGTTGGGAATTAAAACACCTCCACTTCCCTCACATTCACTTTGTTTTACAGTTCCTGTAGCACACGGTATTTCCATACATTTGCCGCATATATCAGC
>CALXUM010000014.1 GCA_944391685.1 uncultured Alphaproteobacteria bacterium | reverse complement strand
TAAACTAATAGTTTTATAGGCGATATTCATCGCCTGCCTCTGTTGTTAGTTTAATCTAATAAAACTATTATGTCAATCGTAGATTAAAGCCTTTGGACGCATAACATAAGATGTCAAAACACCCATCTTTTAAAAGATGGGTGTTTTGATAATTTTCAGATTAAAATTTTTATTTTTTTTCTCTTTTCTGTCTTTCATACTCAGACTCAGGGATGAGGTAAAAGCCATCCCCTTCGGGAACAATACGCCATTTTGTTGTTTTGTAAGCCGATGCGAAAGAATCTCTCCGATAAAAATGCTGTTTGATCGTAACATCTTTACTATTAGCAATTTTTACTTTACGTTCGGTTTCGCCTTTAAATGCTTTAAGGTATAAAAACTTACCATCTGTTTGATACCAAAAGCAAACATAACCACTATCTTTGTGGTTATCATCATTAATAAATTCAAGACGACCGATACATACATCTTTGAGACCAACAGAAATACTACAATCTTCTTTAATGGCATCAACAAACTGTTGAGCTGTTAAAATTTCTTTTTCTTCCATAATAATAAATTTTTTTGTTAAACAATAATTGGAATGTGGTGGGAAGTTAGAACAAATAGAATTTATTGTCAAGTGAGCTTTACTATTTAATAAGATTTTTTACTGCATCAATAACTTCTTCTACCGTGATACCAAAATAAGAATAAAGTTTCTCTGCCGGACCGGAGGCTCCGAAACCATCCATGCCAATGATATCCCCTTTAAGACCAACATAACGTTCCCAACCAAATTTTGATGCGGCCTCGACAGCTATACGAGGACATGTCCCCAATACTTCTTCTTGATATTTATCGTCCTGAGCATCAAAAAGTTCGCAACAGGGCATAGAGACTACTGCGGTGTTGATACCTTCTTCTTTTAAACGATTATAAGCTTCTACAGCTAAAGAAACCTCCGAACCTGTTGCAATAATCGTAGCGGCTCTGTTTTTTACATCACCGGCAATTATGTATCCGCCTTTGGCACTTAAATTTTCTTTGGCTGATGTTCTGAGCATTGGCAAATTTTGTCGGCTCAAAGCTAACAAACTTGGCTTATTTTCAGTTGTTAGGGCTATTTGCCAAGCCTCTGCCGTTTCAACAACATCACATGGTCTGAAAGTTAATATCCCCGGCATACAACGATATGACGCCAAATGTTCAATAGGTTGATGTGTCGGACCGTCTTCCCCCACTCCGATAGAATCGTGGGTAAGGACATATATAACCCTAATTCCCATCAAAGCGGCCAAACGCATTGCCGGTCGCATATAATCCGAAAAGACAAAAAATGTGCCGCCAAACGGGATTATTCCACCATGTAAAGCCATGCCGTTCATAATTGCTCCCATAGCATGTTCTCTGATGCCATACATAATATTATTACCATTATAATCTGATGCGGTAATTGTTCTTGAAGCTTGCGTAAGAGTTAAATTTGAGGCTGCCAAATCTGCAGAACCTCCAACAATTTCCGGAATATTTGGAACAATTGCTTCCAAGCACATTTGTGATGCCTTACGAGTGGCTACCTTTGTGCTTTCTTTTATTGCTTTTTCTTTTAAGGCATTAAGATCTTTATCCCAATTTTTGGGAAGCTTGCCTGAAATGACATCTTGAAAAGATTGTCCTTTGGCTTTTGCTCTTTGTTCCCAAGCTGAATATTCGGCATCACTTCTGTGAGATGCTTTTTGCCATAGCTCAGCAATTTCAGCCGGAATTTCAAAAGGAGCATAGTTCCAATCTAACTCTTTACGCATAAGAGCAATCTCTTCCTCTCCAAGCGGAGAACCATGACATTTAGATGTGCCGCACTTGTTGGGAGCGCCAAATCCAATCTTGGTTTTGCAGGCAATTAGTGTGGGCTTTGATGACTTTTGAGCTGTTTCAATTGCTTTTTCTATTGCTTGATAATTATGTCCGTCCACCTCCAAAGTATTCCAATTACAAGCCTGAAAACGCTTTATTTGATCTGTTGAGCTGGATTTATCAACCTGACCATCAATGGTGATATTATTATTATCCCAAAAGACTATTAATTTATTTAACTTCAAATGTCCGGCTAAAGAAATTGCTTCTTCGGAAATTCCCTCCATCAAGCATCCATCCCCGGCAATAACATAAGTATAATGTGAACAAACATCGTCACCATATTTGGACGCTAAAATTCTTTCTGCCAAAGCCATACCGACAGCAGAACTTATACCTTGCCCCAATGGACCTGTAGTGATGTCTATGCCTGATAAATGTCCATATTCTGGATGGCCTGCCGTTTTTGAGCCAAGTTGACGAAAGTTTTTTATATCATCAATATCTATATCTTCATAACCCATAAGATATAACAAAGAATATAAAAGCATTGAGCCGTGTCCGGCTGAGAGGACGAATCTGTCTCGATCAAACCATTTGGGATGTTTGGGAGATAGTTTGATGTATCTTGAAAATAAAACCGTGGCAACATCTGCCATACCAAGAGGCATTCCGGGGTGACCAGATTTGGCCTTTTCTATTGCATCCGCTGACAAAAATCTGATAGCTGAAGACATTTCTTTATAATTACTTGTATCCATTTTGTACTCCTTGGTATTTGTTAGCTATAATGAACAACCACAATCTTCTTTTTGAGGTGATGGGGGAACCTCTTGTCCTTTTGTATTATGTTGATTTATGGAGTTTTCTTCTAAATCCGTTTCTACATAAACTGTGGGAACAAACTCAAAAGTTTCTTCTCCCTCATAATGATAATCTATATTAAATCCCCGCTTATTATAATTATATTCGCTGGCAGATAAATCCAACCCTAAAAATATTTCAAACTCAGAATCATTTGCAGGAACTTTTACTTTTACGAAAGGGCCTGAGAATTTTTTCTCATATTCATTTTCAGCTATATTGATAGAGGCGGGATAACTTTTTTTGCCAATATAACCGGGAGGGCCTTTTATGGTTTCGGTATAAAAGTTAAAATCAACTCTACTCTCATCGGTGGTACGAATTCTTCTGATTAAAAACAATGGTTTAATCATGGCATAATGACGTGAAGAGACTTCATCAAAATAACAATAACTTTCATAACCGGTGAGACGAATTTGGAATTCATTACGATAATTAGCTTTTTGAATGATGTAAGCTTTATCTAAAGGTATACTTATTTTGGGACAGGAAAATTTACCATCATCGACAGATGATGTTGCACAAGAAACAACCACTAAACAAGCTGTCATAAGCCAAAAAAACTTTCTCATTTTTCCTCCTCTCATAAACTATAAAGTATCATTATTTTTTTGTAAATAAGGCTACTAGCTCACTGTGTTCAGAATAGGTAAATTGATCAACCATGGTAACCTCATTTAGCTCATATCCTCCTTGTAATAATTGACTGGCGTCGCTCAAAAAAGTTTGAGGATTGCAAGAAACGGCTATTATTTTGTTGGGTTTTATTTCTCTTGCCATGGATGCTATTTTTTTGACTTGTGCTGCTGCTCCGGCTCGCGGAGGGTCATAAACAACAGCCCCAAACCCTTGCAAATCATTTTCATCCAACGGATATTTAAAAAGATTTCGTTCCATAATGTTGATATTTGGAATCATGTTGTGATTGATAGTTTCACGAAAACCTTTTAATAACTCAGGGGAAGAATCAACTGCCAAAACTTTGTTTTTAATATTAACTGCTAAAACATAAGAAAAAGTTCCGACCCCACAAAATAAATCAGCAATTTTTCCTTCATAACCATTAAGATATTTTAAAACCGTTGAGATAAGTGCTCTTTCTCCTTCTGTTGATGGTTGAAGGAAAGTTCCTGCCGGAATTTGAATATTATAAGGACCTATTTTTATGTAAGGTTTACTTTTTTCTAAAATAGGCTGTAAAATCCCTTGCGGGCTGTTGCGTTGTGATATTCTGATAATATCCGGCATTTTTTGCCCTAGTTCAAATAAGATTAATCTATGCCCTAGATCCACAGGACCATTGTATTCCAAAACAATATCTATACCATTTAAGGCATCACAAATAAACACATCTCCAGATGAAACCGAGGCTTCAAAATATTTGCGGCCTTTTTTTACCTGATAATGAACTTGGCATAATTCTTCTAATATTTGGCGAATATTCTCCAAATTAGAGTTCAAACGAGGAGTTAGAAGAGGACATTTTTTGATATCAACAATTACAGAGCTTCTTTTTTCATTAAAGCCTAAACTAAGCTTGCCTTTTTGATAGGAAAAAGTCAAAGAAGCACGGCGTCTTGTATTATCCGGAATAAAAATGGAAGAACCAAATTTTGTATCCAATGATGATAATATTTTTTTAAATTTTTCTTCCTTAAAAATACGATATTCTTTTTCTTCCTTATCTCGAAAAGAACAACCTCCGCATATTTGACTATATTCACAACTCATTTTTTCTTTGCTCCATTTTGCGGTTGTTCAATATTGGCAGGAACATCATTTTCTATTTTACTGGTTTCTATTCCATCAAGAAGTGATATTTCCAAAGAATTTTCCTTATCAAAAACAGGGTGAATATTTTGTTTTTCTTCTCTATTTTCATGGTCTTCAGTTGTAAATTTGTTTAAATCCTGCAATTTAAAAACCTCAACACGGTTGCGTCCATTTTGTTTTGCCTTATAAAGTGCTTCATCTGCCGTTTTTACCAACATATCAACATTGTCAGATATTTCCGAAGATGATACCCCTATTGATACCGTAAAACGAACCGGCTGTTTTTCGTCTGAATAAACAACTATTGAGCTTATGCTTTCCCGAAGGCGATCCGCTACTTTATAGGCTTGAGAATCATCTATACCCGGTAAGAATATTACAAATTCTTCCCCTCCATAGCGAGCAACAATGTCATGATCTCTTAAAGCTCTCTCTGCTGTTGCTGCCAACTCTATTAAAACTTTATCTCCGGTTTTGTGTCCATAAGTATCATTAACTCTTTTAAATAAATCAGCATCTATCATTAAAACACTATATGGTGCTTTGGCTGCTTTAAGTTTAAGAATCATCTTACTTACTTCTTTTTCAAAATAACGACGATTATATAAAGATGTTAAAGGATCCCTGATTGCTTGATTCTTAAGTAATGCTTCTCTGTTTTTACGTGAAGTAATATCCTGAAATGCCGAATACAGAGCTACATCATAGTTATAATCTATAATATTTGCTGAGGTTAAAAGCCAAAAAGGTGTGTTTGATAACGGTGTTTTAACCAACACCTCAAAATCTTGGACTTCTTTTTGAGTTTCTAGTCTATCCGTTAACAATTGTCTATTATCCGAATCGGCAAAAAAATCTTTTAATTTATATCTCTCAAGCTCATTAGGATTTATGCCAAAAAGTTTTTGAGCGTTATTATTGGCAACAAGGATTTTATCATCACTTAAACGTGATATTATAATTGGAAAAGGAGATAGGCGTATCATTTCATCAATTCGACGATTATATTTTTCTATTTCTTGAATAGACTTATCTAGCTCTTCTGAGGTAACGTTTTCTTTCATCATAATAAAAGCAAAGGCCAGCAGAGTATAATAGGCCGCAGGAACAAACCATAAATTTGGAGAGAATGATATACCAACACTGAAAAGACGTAATAAAAGGAGCAAAGCTACCAAAGTATTAATCACACCTGAAAGGATGTAACCACTGTTATGGCGTTGATGAGATTGGACCCAAAATCCAACCGCCAAATATGCAAAACCCGCCAAGGGGAAAATTTGTCTCATTTTATTAACCATAATGCCATCTGGAATAATAAATACAAACAAGGCTATACAAATAATTCCAAGAATCGACAATCCTAAAAACACCCAATAATTTGGAGAGTTATTGATAAGAATATGAGAAGCGGCTAATGCCATAAAAATCATTGCTAATAAAAGAAGACTTAATTCAATAAAGACATAGATGCCTATTGTTCCGCCACTTATATATATATCAGATGCTTTGGTAGCCACACCGTTGGCAAAAAACTCTATTAAAAGGCCTGTAAACAATAACCATATCGGAGCAAAAAGTTTTTCTTTGCGACTATCATAAAAACACGCACAAAGTAATAATAACAAAGAAAATAAAGTAATTAAAAAATTGGCATCTTGGTTAAAAACTTCTATATTTCCCATAATAGCTCCTTAAAGCATTAAATTATTCTGTTTTGAGAATAAATAAAGATTATTAAAATAAATTAAAATTTATAAAAAATTGATGATTATTTAAACCTTTTAGAGTAGCATACAAATAAATGCTAAATTGCCAGGGAATAAAAAAATGACTTATAGCTCTCCGAATCATTATAGCCACAAATTGGAATTTAATCTTAACAGATTGCCTGCCAAAGTATCTGACAGAACAAATTGGCGTTTTTTGTTACCGGGGATTGTTTTTGGGTTTTTGTTGGCTTTGCTTGGTGCGTATGAATTATTAAATGGTTTTAAAGCAGAGGGAGCAAATATTGCCAGTCTTGTTCCTTTGAATGATATTTCAAATTATCAGCCTTTTTTAACCGCAACATTTTTTGATATTATTTTCATTATTGTCGGTTTGGGTATGGTTATTGTCAGTGTATTTTCTTATATACGTTATAAAAAATTTATATTCGACGGAAAATTTATGACTATTATTTGGAGACCCGTTTTCGGAAATAAAAAAATCATAAAAGAAAATATTAAAAATTTCGGAGGTGTTCGCTTCAGAATAACCTTTTTCCAATCAGGATTTTTAACCAAAAACAAATACATCATCGAACTTTATCATAAAGATCCCGCAAAAATTGTTCCTCTATATATTTCAACTTCGCCTAAAAATGTTCGCAGAAAATGGAAGGAATATGCCCGTTATTTCGAAATGCCTGCTTTGATTAATACAGATGAGGGGCTAATGTCCAAAGATATAAAAAACCTTGATAAGTCAATTAAAGATATGGCAAAGTTGGGATATATAGTTGATGATTTTGACTCTTATGCTCCTTTACCTTCGCCAATTGCTTATGTACGTAAAAAAGATAAAATTGTACTAAAAGCTCGTAAAATTGTTTGGGACGCTTATAATATTGCAGCATGGATAATCATTTTTATTTTAGGGATTGGAGTTATTATGTCTTTTCTAAACCCGGCTTTAAGAGATACCCAATCACCTACTTTTTGGTGGATTAATATCGGGGCTTTGATTATTATTGTGGCTGCCGTATTTATTCTCTTCAGAAAAGAAAAATTGGTATTGAAAAAAGAAAAAATTGTAAACACTCATAAATATATGCTTTTTTCTACCAAACATGATGAAATGATGAAAAAAGATATAGAATCGATTGAGGTAACCGAGAATCCTGCAAGCGGACGCTTCTTTGTGTCTGTATCTTCAGAAGAAAAGACCATTACTTTTGGAAGCAAACTACCTATAAAAGATTTGCTTTGGATAAAAAAATTTCTTATTCATGAGGTGATTAAATAATTGTAGTTTAGATAAAAATTTTCTTTGCTATATACTTATATTTCATATATATATAGCTTTAGAGTAAAGTTTTATTTGTGGAGATTTTAATGAAAAAAGTTGAAAAAGACCTGGTAACTCATGACGCCTTTTTAAAAGAGATTGCCGATGAAGTTAAAAGTGAACAGTTAAAAAATTTGTGGAACAAATATGGGTTGTTCATTGTAATATTTGTAGCCTTGGTCTTGACCGCTGCCGTTAGTTTTGAAACATTTTTGTCTTGGAGAGATAAAAAAGCACAAGAACTTTCAAATGCTTACGCCGTAGCAGTATCTTTACAAAATCAAGGCAGAACAGATGAAAGTCTTAATATTTTAAAAGAATTGGCTGATGAAGATGCCGGGCTTTACAGTGATATTGCAAGATTGCAGATAGCCAACATTTATATTGAACAAAAAAAGATTGATGATGCAATGAATGTATTGGAAAAGTTGGCAAATGACAGCTCAACCAATGAGCAAATGCGAGATATTGCAACATTAAAATTGGCATCATATAAATTAGATACAAATGCTCCGGCCGATGAAATTAAATCTTTGTTAAATCCTTTAACCAAAGAAGAAAAAGATAACGGATATAATATTGCCCGTGAGCTTTTGGCTATGTTGGCTATAAGAGAAGGCAATTTGGAACAAGCTAAAGCAGAGTATGAAAAAATTGCGACATCAAACAACGCACAAGATAACATGAGAGCCAGAGCTCAAGATATGATTGCAATTATTGAACAACAAAACAATAACTAATTTGCGGAGAATTTTATGAAACGGAAAAATTATAAACTTGCCGTACTGTTGAGTGTAACCGCTTTGTTGAATGGTTGCGGTTTGTTTGGAAAAGAACCGTTGGATATTGACGGAGAGAGGATTAATGTCATCAGAGAAGATGCTAATCTTGCTCCTGATTATGAGCCTGGAGAAGTTAAAATTAAACTACCAGCCCCTTATGTAAACCCTAAATGGTCACAAAACGGTGGAAATTCAATGCATCTTATGGGGCATTTGGATTCAGATAATAAGTTGCGTGAGAAATGGAACACTTCTTTCGGAGAGGGAAGTTCAAAAAGGGACTTTTTAATTGCTTCCCCCGTTATTTCAAATAAAGTTGTATTTACTATTGATGCCGATGCCGTTGTTAGTGCTTTTCGTTTAGATGACGGAGAAGAAATTTGGAGCAAAAAGTTAAAACCTCAAAATGGGGAAGCAGAAGGAGTATCTCTTAAAGGAGCCGGTATTGCCGCCTATGATAAAAAAATATTTGCCACAACCGGTTTTGGCGGTGTTTTTTGTTTGGATATGCTGACCGGAGATATTAAATGGCGTAAAAATGTTGGAATTCCAATTCGCATTGCACCTACCGTAAATGATAAAAAAGTTTTTGTGCAAGCATTTGACAATACCATTTTTGTTTTTGATACCGAGAAAGGTGAACAACTTTGGAAAAATCAGACAGAGTTTGAAGTTACCACTTTAGTCGGAGGAGCAAGCCCTGCTTATAACTCAGAATATGATGTTTTGATTGCTGCTTTTTCAAACGGAGAACTCAGAGCTTTTAAGGCCAGTACAGGTACTCCGTTGTGGGCTGATATGTTAGTTTCTAAAAGACGCACCAATTCTTTGTCTGATATAACCGCAATTAAAGCAAATCCTGTTATTGACGGCGATAAGGTTTTTGCCGTTGGGTATAACAGTGTGTTAACAGCTATTGATTTGCGAACCGGTGAAAGAATTTGGGAAAGAGAAATGGGAAGCAATAATCAGCCCTGGGTAGCCGGAGATTATTTATTTGTGTTGACTAATAATTTTGAACTTTTGGCTATTAACAAACAAAACGGCCGCATTGTTTGGAATACTACAATTCCTTACGGAGAAGAAGATGATGACAAATCCGGTGTTTTTGCAAGCGGTCCGGTTCTGACAGGTAATAGGCTATTAGTTGCCACATCTAACGGATATTTACTTGCCGTATCACCTTATACAGGGGAAATCATAAGTTATGTTTCTACCAGTGATGGAGTTGAGTTGTCGCCGATTGTTGCCGATAGAACAACAATTTTTGCCACCAATGATGCAGAGCTTTTAGCTTATGAATAAATTTCGGAGAGTATAATATGGTTTTGAAAGTGGCAATTATCGGGCGGCCAAATGTCGGAAAATCAACTTTATTTAACCGCTTGGTGGGAAGAAAGGTAGCAATTGTGCATGACAAGCCGGGAGTTACTCGCGATAGAAGAAGCTCTCCGGCCAAGATTCAAAATTTGCCGCTTGAAGTTATTGATACTGCCGGATATGAATATTCTAAAACAGACTCTCTGGAAAAACGGATGTGGGAGCAAACGCAAAAAGCAATTAATGAAGCTGATGCGGTTTTATTTTTGTTTGATGCCAGAGACGGGATCCAACCTTATGATGAGCATCTGGCCGGGCTGGTCAGACAATCTGATAAACCGGTGATTTTGCTCGGTAACAAATGTGAAGGCAAATTACAAGAAGACAGTATTCACGAGGCTTATAAATTAGGATTGGGAACTCCTATTCCTTTTTCTGCGGAGCATGGGCTCGGTTTGCTTGATTTATATGATGCCTTAAAAGAAATTGCAGATAAAAAAGAAGAAACCGAACCGGTATCAGAAAATGAAACAACAGAAACTATTGAAGAAGATGATGATGCACTAAAAAAACGCCCTATCCAGTTGGCAATAGTGGGACGCCCTAATGTCGGAAAGTCAACTTTAGTAAACGCCCTGCTTAAAGATGAGCGGATGTTGACCGGACCAGAAGCCGGTGTTACACGTGATGCAATTACAAGTCAGTGGACTTATGCCGGATATAAAATAAATTTGGTAGACACTGCCGGTTTGAGAAAGAATTCAAAAATTGAAGATTCTTTGGAAAGAATGTCGGCTGCCAGCACTAAACACGCTGCCTTTATGGCTCAAGTAGTAATTTTGGTTTTAGATGCCGATGCGGTTTTGGACAAGCAGGATTTAACTATTGCCAGACAGGTTTTGGACGAAGGCAGAGCTTTGGTTATTGCAGTAAACAAGTGGGATATTGCCAATCGTAAAGAGGCTTTGCAAAAACTTAATGACAAATTACAGACATCTCTTACTCAAGCTGAAGGGGTGCCGACAGTTACAATTTCGGCCCTAAAGAGTGAGAATTTGGACAAGTTGATGAGTGCGGTTTTAAAGGTTTATAAGCGTTGGAATTTGCGTATTCCCACCGCTCCGCTAAACCAGTGGTTTGCCGATATGATTGACAAATATCCTCCACCTTTGGGAAAGAACAAACGCCGAATTAAGTTACGTTATATTACTCAGGCTAAAAGCAGACCGCCGGCATTTTATATTTTTTCCAGCAATCCGGAAGGTTTGCCGGATGCTTATTTGCGTTATTTGACTAACCAACTGCGAGAAAATTTTGACCTAAAAGGTATTCCGATCAGGATAACGGTAAGAAAAACCAAAAATCCTTATGCAGACAAAGATTAGAAATAAATCCGGAGTTTTAACCCCGGATTTATTTTGTCTAATTTTGTTGACAAGAGTAAGTTTTTTTTGTAAATTATAATTGACAAAAAATTATTAACATAAAAAAGTCTGCTGAATAAAATAGGCAGCACAGTTATTATGGATAGATTAAAAACAATTTTGAACATTTTCTTCAAGGAAGAAATTGAAAGCGACCCAAAAGATGAGGCAACAGAAAATTTGCTCTCTAGCCTATGTAAAATCGGCAAAATCGAAAAATGTAATGTGTATAACAACGACATGCTGGCCGTTAAGTATCCATCTGGGTGGAGCTTATATAAACCGGACGGCACGTTGGTGGCAAAAGATCTCTTAGATTGTGATGCTTTTGATAACAACTGGTATGCTCTAAAAACAGATGCCGGCTGGGCTTTATATAAATCCGATGGCTCGTTGGTAGCAAAAGATCTCACATACTGTTGGGCGTTCGACAATGACTGGTATGCATTGAAGACACAAGATGGCTTGGATTTATATAAATCCGATGGCTCGTTGGTGGCCAAAGGTATTGTAGACTGTTATGTACTCAGTAATGATTGGTATACAATAGAAGTACATGCCGGAGGCAAGGCTCTATATAAACATGACGGCACTTTCATTGCCGGCTATCTTGATGACTTCAATGTATTTATTAATGGATGGTATACATTGAAGACACAAGGCAGCTGGGCTTTGTACAAATCTGATGACTCGTTGGTGGCAAAAGACTTTGTAGACTGTTGTCTGTTTGACAATGATTGGTACGCATTAGAGACACAAGAAGGTTGGTCTCTGTATAAATCTGACGGTGCGTTGGTAGCCACAAATTTGACAGACTGTTGTGTGTTTGATAATGGTTGGTATACATTAGAAACGCAAGCCGGTTCGGCATTGTATAAATCCGACGGTGCGTTGGTGGCTGATAATGTTTGCAAATGCTACGTTCACAGCGATGAATGGTATGCTATAGAAACAGATGCTGACTTCACCGTTTATGATATGGAAGGAAATGTTCTTCTATATATAAAAAAAGGATAAACCAAAAACTCCGCAGTTAAATAACTGCGGAGTTTTTTATTAAATTACTTCTTGTCCCTATAATATACAAAGAACTGGTATATGTGTGAGTAAAATGAGGCCTTAAAGCAAGAATCCAAGAAAGACAACGCCAAAACCAGGCCTGCAAAAATCAGGTTAACAATATAGCTGTCTGAGGCTATGTAATTATAGGTTATCATCAAAACATACATTACCAAAAATCCTGGTATCATCATAACTATCTGTCCCCAAAAAATGGCGTTCAAGTTGCCTTTGGCTAATTTCATGGCGTTGCGGTATTTTTTGATACCTAAATCACTATCATTAACCGCAATGGCCGGAAAAACCAAGAATAATCCTGATAACGGTATTAACAAGGCAAATAAAAGAACCAAAATAAAAAATGGCAATATGCTTTGCGGAAGTGCAATACCAAGCATTGATGTAATAATTCCGTATGAAAAGACAATAATAAAGAAGGATATCATTACAAATAATGAAAAGATAAGACTAAAGAGTATATAAAAAACACTTTGACGTAAAAATTGACGGTTGAAAATATCCAACGGTTGATTCTTTAGGATAACACTGCGGCAATAACCAACGACTATTGCTACCGAGACAAGCAACAGTAATAATGATGAAATAGTTTGTGTCCAACTATTTCCATAATCAACTTCTCTGAAAGATGCCAATAGAGGAAAATCAGTAAACATTTCATAAATGAGGACTATTCCGCCCAAACTTAAAAGTTTTGTATAAATTTCATGATTATAAAAAACATACAAAAAGCTACGTTTAATTGTTTCAAAAAACGGTAGTTTGGCAATGTTATTATTTGTTTGTTCCATGGTCTTGTTCTCCAAATAAAAGATGTTTTTGCAAATAACATAAGTTTACAAAAACAGATATCAATAAAAGACTTATAAAGTTAAAAAAGTATTCCCCGGCAAAAATAAAGAAAAATGAATTTTCCATACTTGGTAAATTTATGCTCCGTGTATATGCAGATAATGAAAATACACAGCACATGAAGTATATTATTAAGCTAAGTAAAACTCTTAAACCATTACCACTGCTTTTTTTCCAGATTTCCGTAAGAGGCGGAATTTTTTCTTGAGAAAGGATAAAGGCAATAATTGAATAAAATCTGGTTAAAATAAACGGCACCAAAAAGCCAATTGAAATAATAGCAAAATATATTAATTCTATTCTCCAATCAGGATTAGGAACCCTAATTGCCAATAAAAAGTATGATAATAAAGAAATAGCATTTAATAATATAAATATCAAAAACGATATAACCGCTTTAATATCTTGAACACTAGGTCGTAAAAGCCACTTGATATTAATGGGATAATCATTAAAACAAGCATTGTACCAACGATATGCAAATGATGACATTAAAACAAAAGCAATAAGATGAACTATGATAAACAAGAGTAAACTACCGGTACAATATTCTCCATTTGTTCTATATTCTGAAAACATACAAAAAACATGTTGAGAGCCAAGCACATACACAATGCTTAAAAGCAAGGCATAAACAGCAGAAATGCGAACAATTTTTTTGAAATTATCTAAGGAAAATAGATATGGTTCCAAAATTATTTGTAAAAATGGATATTTAACATTAATTGGTTTTTCTTCAACATTTTCATTTCCATCAAAAAATTTCTTTATAAATTGCCGATATTTTTCCATATCATATTTCCTTAACTATTCCAATGCCGGAGATACTGCGAATATTGCTCAATATATCTCCCTGCAAAGCATAACCGCCACTCAATTCTATTCTTACATCCCAATTATCATTATCCGGTTTTATATATATTTTATTTTTGCCGTTTCTATCTTTACTCAAAATTTGATGTAATTTTGCGACGGCAGAAACATCGTTAATACATATTTCCAGCCCATTGGCTATTTCCGAGATTGCTTTATCCAAAGTTTCAACGCTGTTTATCATAACTTTGGGTGAGCCATCATCTGTTTGTTTATCTATGGTAACGCTGACCAATAACGGTAATCCTGAATTTATGGTTTCTTCAAATTTGGTTAAAGCTTCTGAAAAAAGCAATCCTTCAAAATTGCTGCTGCCGTCAGACATTTCCAAGAAGGCATATTTGTTGCCGTTTTTAGAAATCCTTTTTTGAAAAGAATTTACACATCCGGCTAACTTGGCTCTTATGTTATCTCCGGTACGAATATTGGCAAATACTTCAGCCGCTTTTTTTACACCAAGACGTTCCATGCCGGCACTATAACTATCAAGAGGATGGGCAGAGAGATAAAAACCTATTGCCTCGGCCTCAAGTTTTAATTTTTCAAGCTCGGGCCAGTCTCCTTTATCGGCCAGTTTGATTTTTGATTGCAACTCTTCCGCACCGAACAAAGATGCTTGAGAACTGGTTTTAAGTTCGGTAGCCGAGGCAATGTGTGAAACGATGGTATCAATATTAGCAAATAGTTTACCGCGATTTTTTTCTATGCTATCAAAAGCACCCGCTTTTATTAGTTGTTCTAACTGACGGCGATTTATTTGTTTGGCATCAATACGATGGATAAAATCTGAAATGTCTTTATATGGTCCGTGGGCTTTGCGTTCTTGTTCTATGGCCTCCATATTGGCGGCTCCTACACTTTTGATTGCAGCTAAAGCATAACGGATGTTACCGTTTTCAACCGCAAAATCAGCATCAGATTTATTGATATCCGGCGGCAAAACCTTAAAGCCCATTTTTTTGCATTCTTCTTTGTAAAATAACAGCTTATCAACATTGGTAATATCCAAAGACATTACCGCACACATAAACTCAACCGGAAAATGAGCCTTGAGGTATGCCGTTTGATATGAAATCAGCGAATATGCCGCAGCGTGTGATTTGTTAAAACCATAAGATGCAAACTTTTCCATTTGATCAAAAATGGCTCCAGCAACACTCTCTTCTATGCCGTTTTTAACCGCACCTTCCATAAACATTTTGCGTTGTTTGGGGATTTCGTCACGCATTTTTTTACCCATAACTTTACGCAACTTATCGGCTCCGCCCATGGTATAACCGCCAAGAGCCCTGGCAATGTTCATAACTTGCTCTTGATAAACCATAATACCATAAGTTTCATTCAAAATAGGGGCTAAGCTGGGGTGAAGATAAGTTATCTCCTCCTCACCATGTTTGCGTTTGATATAGGTGGGAATATTATCCATCGGGCCGGGACGATACAAGGACACAATAGCAATGAGATCTTCAAAACGGTCGGGCTTAATTTGTTTGTGAACATCTTTCATGCCGGGAGATTCAAATTGGAAAACTGCCGTGGTATCTCCTCTTTGCAGCATGGCATAAGTATCTTTATCATCAAGAGGGATTTTGTCCATATCAAGCTCTATACCTTGCTCTCGTTTTATCCAATCGACAGCTCGTTTGATTACGGTTAGGGTCTTAAGCCCCAAAAAGTCAAACTTTATCAAACCGGTTTCTTCAACATATTTCATGTCATATTGAGTTACCGGCATGTCAGCTCTGGGATCTTTGTATAACGGGACCAACTGCTCTAAAGGCCTGTCTCCGATAACCACGCCGGCAGCATGAACTCCTGAATGACGATATAGCCCTTCAAGTTTCATGGCAATATCAAAAAGCTTATTAACCTGCGGATCATTTTGACGCATTTCTTCAAGCTCGGGAACCTGGTCCAAAGCCTCTTGCAGTGTGGGGTTTTTGCCCTGAACGCCTGCCGGAATCATTTTAGAAATGCGGTCTGCCTGTGAATACGGCATTTGCAAAACACGGGCAACATCGCGGATTACCGCTTTGGACTGCAATTTACCATAAGTGATGATTTGAGCCACATGATCAGCCCCGTATTTGTTTTGCACATATTCAATGGTTTTGGCTCGATTTTCTTGACAAAAGTCAACGTCAAAGTCGGGCATGTTAACACGTTCTGGATTCAAAAATCGTTCAAAAAGCAAATCAAGCTTGATGGGGTCCAAATCAGTTATTCTTAAAGACCATGCAACAATTGAGCCTGCACCGGAACCACGCCCCGGGCCAACGGGAACTCCGTGACCTTTTGACCATTGGATAAAGTCAGCAACGATTAGAAAATAGCCGGGGAAACCCATTTTTTTGATAACGCTCAACTCATATTCGAGGCGAGCAAAATATTTGTCATCAAGCTCTTTTTTTTGCTCGGCGGTCATGCCTTCAAAATAAACATGGTCTTCCATGCGTTTTTGCAGACCTTTATGAGCTTGTTCGTCAATATATTCATCTTGAGTTTTGCCGTCAGGACATTCAAATTTTGGCAACAGAGGTTGAACTTTTTCAGAGAGGTAATTGCAACGTTTGGCAATGTTAACCGTGTTTTGCAAAGCCTCCGGCAAATCTTTGAACAACTCAACCATTTCCGCCTCAGAACGAAGACGGTTGTTGGGAGAAAACTTTTTGCGATTTTCGTTTGAGACATATTCAGCCGCAGCAATACAAACCAGAGCATCATGAGCTTCATACATGTCAACATCAAAGAAAAAAGCCTCATTGGTGGCAACCAAGGGAATATTGTGTTTATATGCCAAATCAATAAAATCTTTTTCGGTTTGGCGTTCCGACTCAATCCCGATACGCGATATTTCCATATAAAGACGATTGCCAAAATATTCTTTTAGCTTGAGCAAAGTTGCCTCAGCTTCTTGAGGGCGATGTTCAAGCAACAAGCGACCTATTGCTCCTTCAGGGCCTGCTGTCAATGCAATCAGGCCCTCAGCAAAGCCGTCTGCAAAATCAGACATTTTGAGCTGCGGTTTTTCTCCGGTTTGCGGATTGTCAAGATATGAGCGTTTCATTAAATGCATGATGTTGCCATAGCCTTGGGCATTTTGCACCAAGAGGACAATTTTGTCTGGCTCAATAATGCGTCCTTTAGACTTTAAGACATCATCAGCATCAGAATTACGCAAATAAAATTGGCAGCCGAGAATCGGTTTTATACCTTCTTCAGAGGCATATTTTGAAAAAGCTTTGGCTCCAAACATGTTGGCTGTATCAGTAACCGCTACGGCGGGAACTCCGTTGTCATGCAATTTATGAATCAGCACAGGAACCTGCATCGCTCCCTCTGACAAGGAATAAGCGGTGTGGACACGCAAATGGATAAACTGCGGCTCTGCCAAAAAAATTCTCCTTATAAAAACTGGATTTATATTATACAAATTGCTTTCAATATACAATCAAAACATTTTAAAAACTAACAGAAGCAACCGATTTTTATTGCCTGATGATTGGATGTGAGAAAAGCCTTAAGATATTATCAGTCTTGCCCCAAAGGTTAGTACTTGACTAAAAGGCAATCTTTGGCTGAGAAATTGCTATGATCAACGTCGGTTAAAATCAACTTTTAATTATTATAGCTTTTTACGACAAAATAAGCCATAAAGTATAAAACAATACAGCTTGCAAAATAAACATTTGGATATTTTAACAGCGGACAAATCAGGTTTACATTCTTTTCTTTTTTACCAGGCATAAATTGAGCATAAAGATATATTCCTAAATATATTAAAAATATAATTTTAAAAATCAGAAATAAAAAATCTGTTTTTGTGCCATATATTTTTTATATTCGGCATCATTTTTAACCCAGCCGAAAGGAGTGGCGATATATTGTGGTTCGCCGCCGTATGCCGCATAGGTTGGAACTCCGCCATATGCGGCATAAGTCGGTACCGGGTGTGATTTTGAGTTTAATTATATTGTAAAATCACAAATATCGAACTCACATATATCAACATTTAATTTATTATCATCTAAACATTTACTCATGCATGTTTCATAAGCACCGGTACCGTAACTTCCTAATCCCCCGATTAAAAAAATCACACAGGCTCCGAAAATTGCTATGAAAAAAAATATTTCAGCTAACTTTTGTACCCAAAATGATTTACAACATCTTTTAAGATTTACGGCAAAATAAATCAAAATGATTGGTAAAAAAGAAAAAATTACTGAATTTTTCAAAGCTCTCAAAAATGAATAATTTGTAAAATCAATAAAATACCAATATAAGAAATAATAAAAAAATAAAAAAGCACATAAAAAAATCGCAATTAAAAATCCGCTAGTAGATTGTTTTTTTAATGATATCAAAAAATTTTTCATGTTATTCACTCTATTCTATTAATTAAGAACAGATGGGTAATAAATATATTACTTATCTGTTCTTAATTTTATTATAAATTATATTAAATAAAAATTATTTTTTCCAAATATTATTTTTATAATCTAAATTTTCCAACCATCCTTCACATGATGCATTAGGATTATTAAATCCATAATTTAATCCTTCAAAATTATTTTTCATATCTTTCATGCTGTCATTCCATTAAGAATTAAAACCGTTTTGAGGAATTTTCTTTCCCAAATCTAAGATTTCTTTTGCTACTCCCCAACCTAAACCAGTCAAATATGTATCAATTCCGCCTTGACCATTTTGGCACATTCCTAAACGGTGAGCATAATTATCATATCCTATTTCATTTTTTGTATCCATTAAATCTTTTGCTTTAGATAGATTTTGAAATGATTTTGCCGCAGCTATTCCCACCATCGCAGGACTTTTAACTCTTAAGCAAGATTTTATGGTATTTTTATAATTATCCTTATTTATTTTAGGAAAAAGATTTGATTGTTCCTCATTATTTGGGATTGATGTTTTTTGTTGTTTTTGTGCCATATATTTTTTATATTCGGCATCATTTTTAACCAAGCCGAAAGGAGTGGCGATATATTGCGGTTCGCCGCCGTATGCGGCATCGGTAGGAACTCCGCCATATGCGGCATAAGTCGGTACCGGGTGTGATTTTAAGTTTGTCATAGTTTTTTATCCTTATTTTTTTGAGTTTTATCCATACGTTTAATACGCAACACGTAATATAACAACTTATTTCGTAAATTGCAAGTAGTGGTTGTAAAAAATATGTTGAGGTGTGGAAAAGTTATGAGAAAAATCTTTTATAAATTAATTGCATTTTAAGCAATATTTTTTATAATCACTTTCGCAGTCGGGTGTTCCGGCTGTGGAGTGTCGAAACTCCTTACAAGTAATACTCCTCTTTTGGGGAGCCGGGGATATAAGGCTATGCACGAATAACCCGGACTGCGCTTGTACAGTTTCGAACTCCCCGCCTTAATTTATTTTAAGGCGGTTTCTTTTTATAAATAAGAAATCAGGGAGTTAAGAAAATGGACTATAAACAAGATAAAAACGACTTAAGACGACGCAGGAAAACTCTTGCTACCAGATTACACGATATCAGAATTTCCAAACAACTACGTTTTAATCAAGTGTGTGACGAAACCGGCATCCCGCAACGAATTTTAGACAATCTGGAATTAGGCCGCGGCAGTGTCAACTTAGGTGCTTTACACCTTTTGGCAAAATACTACGGTAAAAAGGTTGAAATCTTGCTGGTTGATAAATAATCAAAACAAAAAACACCGCTAATGAAATATCAGCGGTGTTTTGAATTAAATTTGTTGATTAAATTAGTTTTGTGCTGTTTCTTCGCATATCTTAGGATAAATCCAATTTTTCCCCAGTTTATAACAGTTATTCTTAGTAAATATTGCAAAAAACTTAAGATAATTGCTAAAAAAGCAACAATAACTAATGTAAATTTTATTATAAATCTCATCTAACAAACTACCAATATTTTTTAGGAAATGCCGGATTTTTTAAAAACCATAAGATGTATCCTTTGATGAAAAACATATTAAATGTTACAAATTGATTTCAATATACAATCAAAACATTTTAAAACTAGAAACCGCTATGGTCAATGTCGGTTAAAATCAACTTTTAATTATTATAGCTTTTTACAACAAAATAAGCCATAAAGTATAAAACAACACAGCTTGCAAAATAAACATTGGGATATTTTAACAGCGGACAAATCAGGTTTACATTCTTTTCTTTTTTACCAGGCATAAATTGAGCATAAAGATATATTCCTAAATATATTAAAAATATAATTTTAAAAATTAGAAATAAAAAATCTGTTTTTGTTATATCTGGAGAAACAATTATTCCCGTAGTTATAAAAAACACCGAAACACCTATGACGAGCCATGTCCCTTTAATATTCAAATCCCGACATCTTTTTTGATAACTGCTCAAAGCAATATAAAAATAACAAAACCAACCTATGATGTTAAAATGAGGAATTTCGGTAAGAGAAAAAAAACTGTAAAATAAATATCCTATAATCATACATTCCCAAAAATGAAATCTGGCTAGTGTTCCTTTGAAAGAAATACATCTTTGCAATGTATTTTTTATCTGTTGGATATCGCCGGAATCATTTGGAATATTTTTTTTATTTATCATAATTTACACCACTTTTAAACTAGATAGGCCTTTTTTAGAGTATAAAAAGCCTATCTAGATGTCAAGTTGTTAACTTTACTTAAAATATTTTAAACCTAAGTTTTTTAATAATTTTGACGCCCCTCCGGCACCAATAGCATAATTAGCAAGCTTATTGGCTCCTCCTAAACCAACACTTTCAGCACGTTTTTGCATCATCTCCTGCCTTTTGGCATAGTCATCATCCATAAAAGCATAACTTGCTAAATCATACAAACCTCCTGTACCTGCATTAAATAATGCAAGAGACCCATTTTCAATTCCTTCGCCAAAACCTTCTAAAGCAGACCACGCAATTTCTTTATCAGAATATCTTTGAGGATTAGGCATTTGGTAATTTGGTTTATAAGGTTTTGATCAGTGGAAAAGTTACAAAAAAAGCCACCCTCTCAAAGGGTGGCTTTTTTTAATCAAGTTCGGCAAGTTTTTGGGCCTGATCTTCTGCTACTAAAGCATCTATAATCTCGCCCAACGCATCTCCGGAAACGACTTCATCTAACTTGTATAATGTAAGATTAATGCGGTGATCGGTAACTCTGCCTTGCGGATAGTTATAGGTGCGAATACGCTCCGATCTATCACCACTGCCGACTTGAAGTTTGCGATTTTGGGCATATTCGGCATCTTTGGCTTGTTTTTGAGCATCATAAAGACGAGCTCGCAATTTACGCATGGCATTCTCACGGTTTTTGTATTGTGAACGCTCCTCCTGTGATTCAGCCACAACTCCGGTTGGAATATGAATAATTCTGACCGCAGAATCCGTTTTGTTAACCTTTTGTCCGCCGGCACCTGAGGAACGAAATGTTTCTAACTTCAAATCTGCCGGATTAATATAAATATCAACTTCTTCAACCTCCGGCAAAACGGCTACGGTGGCAGCAGAAGTGTGCACCCTGCCTTGAGATTCCGTTACCGGAACACGTTGAACACGGTGTGCTCCAGATTCAAATTTGAGCTTGGAAAAAACATCTTTACCGGAAATGGAGGCCGACACCTCTTTATAGCCGCCAAGCTCATTTTCGCTGGCGTCCATAAGCTCAAACTTCCATCCTTGTAAAACGGCATAACGTTTATACATTTCAAACAAAACTGCTGCAAATAATGCCGCTTCATCACCGCCGGTGCCGGCTCTGATTTCCAAAATAGCATTTTTTTCATCCTCGGCATCTTTGGGAAGAAGCAAAATCTTTATTTCTTTTTCCAACTCGGGGAGTTTGTCTTTGCTTTCAAAATACTCAGCTTCGGCTAACTCTCGCATGTCTTTATCAAGCGAGGCGTCATACATCATTTGTTTGGCCTCGTTCATATTTTTTTCAACCGATTTATATTGGTTGATGGCCTCGACAACCGGTGATAATGCCGCCAGTTCTTTATTCATTTTCACCAATTCTTCAGCCGAAAGTCCGGGCTCGGAAATAAGAGCCTCCAGCTCACTGTGGCGGTTGACGACATTGGCTAATTTTTCTACAAAATTCATTTTATTTTTCCTTACTAACTCAATATAAAAAAAGAAAACAGCAGGTGAATTAAAACCTGCTATTTTCTTTTAATAAAAACAGTTTGCTAATGATTATCGGCGTTCAAAAAAGGATCTAAGGCAATATTCATCTTTTTATCTGGTTTAACAACCGGAGTAACTTTGCCGTTGATTAAAACATCAACAGCTTCAACTCTGCCGACAGATAAAATCATGCCTTTGCCTTCCGGGACTTTGTAGCTGTCTCCGGCTTGAAGAACTTTGCTGATGTAAAGCTTTTCGGCATCCTTAACTTCAATCCAAGTTTCTTTTTTGATATTTATAACAACACCATCAACCGGCTTTGCTTCGGCTGCTTTTTCTTGAGGTTGTTCTTCAACCTTTGCTGGGGTTGTATTTAATTCTTTTTTAGGCTCTTCAGCTACCGTTTTTTTCTCTTCATCTTCTTCTAAAGGAAAAGATGCATCAGTAACGGTCACTTGCTCAGTAATAACTTTTGCTTTTTCTTCAGCTTTTGATGACTCGGAAGAGTTGTCTGTATTTTCTTCCGTAACACTGAAATCCTCAACAACCAACGGGAGTTCATTATTGTCTTCAGAAATGCTTTCTTCTGCCAAAACGTCACTCTCCGGTTCTTCAACGCCTGATATTTTGTTATTATAAGCATACCATAAAAAATATACAAAAATGATTGCCAACAAACTTATCAGTAAATATTTACGATTGGGAACCGTGGCCTCATTTTGCGGCTCAAGAACAAAAATATCTTTATCCGGTTTAATATTAGTTTCCTCTTTATAAAGTTCAACAATATTACCGCTGTTTAGCCCTAAGTATTCGGCATATGAACGTATAAATCCTACCCCGTAAGGAAGCGGCGGAAGTTCTTTATAATTGCTGTCTTCAATTGCCTCAAGATATATTTTACGAATACAGAGTTTTTTAGAAACATCTGAAATACTAAGATCTTTTTGCAAACGCATTTCTTTTAACAGTTTGCCGACTTTATTAACACTCTTTTCTACTTTTTTCAATTCGGAAACAGGAGCTTTTTCAGTAGATTTAGTTTTGTTTTCTGATGTTTCAGTGGTATTTTTTTCTTTTTTCACGATCTTTTCCTTAAATAGTTGCTAAGACTCCGTAATGTGAGCAATTGTTACATAGTTTTTAATAAATTTCAATACCATGATCATAGGCATAGGATATTAATTGGGGACGAAGAGTACGACGGTTAGACTTAAGTAAGTTTTTAATGTAATCTTCAACATCTTCAACATTTAGTGAACGAACCATACTTTTAACTCGACCGAAAGAAGAGCCTGACATTGAAAGATTACGAAAACCTAAACCAATCAAAGCCATTGCCTCAATAGGATTTCCCGCCATTTCTCCGCATACAGAACAAAAAACTCCCGCGTTTAATGCCTGCGTACAAACCTGTTCCATTATTTTCAAAAACGGAGCAGATAAAACATCATATCTTTCTGTTAAACGAGGATTTCCTCTATCACAAGCAAACATAAATTGGGCCAAATCATTAGTACCTACAGAAATAAAATCTGCTTTGGGTAAAATTGCATCTAGTTGAAAAACAACAGATGGAACTTCTATCATTAGACCAATATTTACTTTTTTTGGTGTTTTATGTCCGCGACGACGTTCTTTTTCAAGCTCGATCATAAGAGTTTCTTTGGCATCTTCAAATTCAGACAGATTAGATATCATCGGAAACATAACATTTAATTCTTTACCGGCTGCAGCTCTTAAAAAGGCTCGCATTTGCTTACGTAAAATAGCTCGGCGATCTAAAGTTATACGAATAGAACGCCAGCCAATGGCAGGATTATCCTCCCCACTATTACTCCAATAAGGAAGGAGTTTATCCGAGCCAACATCAAGACTTCTAAAAACAACTTTTTTATCTCCGGCCCTATCCATAAGTTCTTTATAATAACCCAGTTGACGATCAACATCAGGCATTACATCTGAAGCCATGAATGGAATTTCCGTTCGATAAAGACCTATGCCGTCACAATTAGTAGTTTCAATATAGTCTAAATCAAAAGCAAGTCCAACATTAAGATACATATTTATTCTTACACCATCCTTGGTGCGGGAAGGTAATTTTTTTAGTTCGGCAAGTTTGGTGGCTAACTTTTCTCTTTCAGCTATTTTTCCTTTAATCTTCTCTAAAACTGAAGGTATAGGACGAATATAAACATAACCTTCATTGCCATCTATAGCTAAAAGTTCTCCTGTCTTTATGTCTCCATATATACCTTTAATCTTGGCAACAACCGGTATACCTAGAGCTTTTGCAACAATTGCCACATGCATGGTAGGAGTGCCGTCTTCAATTATGAGACCTCTGATTTTGGTATAATCATAATCCATTAAATCTGCCGGCCCCATGGTTTGAGCGACAACAATTATGTCTTTACTTTCAAATTTGGCTTTATCTTCTTTATCGCCACTTAAATAACCTAAAAGCCTATCTGCAACATCTCGTAAATCATGAAGACGTTCTTTAAGATAAGAATCTTGGGTACCTGAAAGTCGGTTCCACATGTCTTCATAAGCACGTTCCACAGCGGCTTCAGCCGTTAATCCACTTTGGACATTATCAGCAATTTTTTTATACCAACCTTTATCTTTGGCAAACATTCGATAAGCATCTAAGATGTCAACATGTTCACCTATGCCTAGTTTGGTAGAATTAAATTTTTCATCCAAATCGTGGTTCATCTTGGTATATGCGATATCAAGTTTTTTTATTTCCTTTTCTTTATCTTCGGCAAAAATTTTAGTAACGGACTGTCTACGACGATGAACTACAGCATTACCTAAACCATAACCCTTGCTTAAGCTTATTCCTTTAACTTTTTCTTTATTGGTCTGACCTCGTAATTTTATAAGATGCTTCTTATATTCATTCATTTCTTCTGAAGAAACTGTTTCACTTAAAACCATGGCTATGGTTTCTAATACATCAATTTCACTTCGAGAAAACTCTCTCTCTTCCTTAGTTTGGACTGTAATAACTCCTATGGATTTGCCCCAACGAATCAACGGAACACCAACAAAAGATTTGTAATTATCTTCACCAAGTTCCGGTTTATAAGAAAAAAGCGGATGATGCCAAGCATTAGCAACACTAAGCGAACGTGTGTTTTGGGCAATATCTCCTACTAAGCCATCCCCAAAGCGTAGGGAAATTTTATGTGCAATATTTTCTTTGAAACCATAGGCGGCAAAAATCTCCAAATAATTATCATCAACAACTAAGTAACAAGCACCGGCATCTGCTTCCATTTGCTCAACTATCATCTTAACGACTTCATTAAGCTTTGTGGAAATATCTTTGTTACTTTCTGAAATTTTGCGAAGTGATCGCAAAATTTCCATTGCTTGATTTATGGCTGGTGTCTTCATTGCTTTTCCACCAATAAAATTTTTACCTTGCGATTTTACTTATATTATTTATATTGCCTTGTATCAAGTAAAAACTTAATTAAAAGGAATAAAAAAATGGCAAATAATTATAAAAAAGGACAAAAAGATGCTCGTCCTTGGGGTACTTGGGAAATTTTAGATGCCGGTGAAAATTTTTGTGTTAAAAGAATCTGCGTTACACCGGATAATATTTTATCATTGCAATTACATCATCATCGCAATGAGCACTGGATTATTGTTAAAGGTGAGGCTGTGGTTACTTTAGGAGATAAAGAAATTATTCTCAAATCTGATGAAGCAATATATATTCCTAAAGAAACAGAACATCGCATACAAAATAAAACTAAAAAAATTATGGAATTTATTGAAATTCAAACCGGAGATAACTTGGATGAAAATGATATTGTTCGTTTTGAAGACAAGTATGGCAGAGTTTAATTTTTGCTTTTGATTTTTTAACGTCATTAGGTGTGTTTTTTTGAAAAATTCGTCCAGTTTTATTTTTATACCTTGATTTTGTGACAAAAATATTGTATAAAATTACATTATTAGACAAAAGGTGTAAACATGGACATTTATGAACTGCCAACAAACGATGAAATTTTATTTGCTTTAGGCGAAGCCCCTTTAGGCGAAGGTGCCGAAGCAACTGTTTATAAGATCCATACCCACCCTAAATATACTATTAGAATATCTAATCAATTAAATAAAAACGATGCTTTTAATTATATAAAAGAATCTGAGTTACATTTACAAAAAAATGTTTTTGGGCATCGTAATTTTGCACAAACAGTGGCTTATTTTTGGCATCCGGAAGATACCATGGAATTTGGCCCCAAAATAACAATAAATTACTATTGCCCCGGATTTTCTTATGAGATTTATAAACCAGGACGTCCGGTGCCAGATTCAGAAGAAGCTTTAATTAAAACCAAATTGATGTCTGAAAAAATACTGGAAATACCTGATAAGGCTATTGATACTATCTACGATGATTTGCATTTTATATCTGCAAAAGAGTATTCTATTGATGTAGGCGGGGGATTATTTACCAATACCGGAAATATCTTGTTTTCTGCTTTAGATCAAAGATTGTTCATTATTGATTTGCAACCCTTTCTTGAAAAAGGAAGACAAGGAACAAACCCTCTAAATACTAAGGGTTTTAACACTCCTTTGTTTCTGACCAGAGGATTGATGCCCGGTATGGAACGTTATAAAAACGAGCACGCTAAGGATCCTTATTTAATTAATCTGCGTACTGAAATTTTAGATAAGGTTATTAGCGGTGCTGAGCGAAACAATTTGAATGATGAAGGGGGATATTTAGCCGGAAGCTTAGATAAAATGGCTCAATATTGGAAGGTTCAGTTTTCAATATTAAATACTCCTGAAAAATATCAGGAAAACATGCTCAAAAGACTAATGTCGATTAAAGATGTACAAAAATATCATCATCCAAAAGAAATTAATATTCCTTATATGCGTATTAGCGGAAAAAGTATATATTCATAAATTTTGCAAAATTTATTTACACATTTGAGTTGACTAAAATCTCTAAACTACATAATATCTAGAAAAATGTTAACTTATATGAAGTGTTATGAAATGAATTTTGCAGATTTAGGCTTAAGCCAACAGACAATTAAAGCTATTGATGAATTTGGAATTAAAGAACCGACAACCGTACAGGCTGATGTTATACCATCAATCTTAGAAGGGAAAGATGTTTTTACCATCGCTCCGCAAGGTTGCGGAAAGACAATGTCTTACGTGCTTCCTTTGATAGATATAATAAGCACCAGAGGACCTCAAAATATTTTAATAATAACACCTAATTCAGAATGTTCGGTTATGACTTCTGATAGGTTAGCCGTGTTTAATAAATATCATGAAATAAATAATGCTACAATTAAAGACGGAGAAGAAGATGTCGGTAATGAAGCCAATGTTATTATCGGTTCTCCTGACTTATTAGTTGATATTGTCGAAAACGGAAAAATAGATTTATCTAAGACTAATATTTTGATTGTTGACGACATAAATTTAATTAAGAAAAATAAACAACTGGCAAATCTTGAAAAAATTTTGGCTATTCTTCCTGCCGAAAAACAAAATATTGTTTATACAAACCGTCGCTCAAAAGAAACTCAGGAAATTTTGGAAAAAATACTAAAAGCTCCGGAAGAAATAAAGGTTGATAAAGACAAAGAACAAGAGGCTGAAATAACTGCCAAAGCAAGCGGTGTTGATATGACACCAAAGGCCAGACATTATCAATCTGAAATTGATAATGAAGCTGTTGAGTTGGCTAAAAAGAATAATGCTTTTAACGGAAGAACACCTACATTTATTCTTGTTAAAGGAATTATTGTAGAAAACGAAGATAAATAAAAAACACTCTTACCACGGATAGCCGTTTATACATTTTTCAGGCGTTTTTTCACAATCAGGACGATTAAGGTCATAAAGGGCATGACGTTCAGGTGTGAATTCTCCTACTTTGCAGGAAACGAGTAAAAAAAGTGCAAACAAGCCTAAAAATACTTTCATTTTATATTTCCTTATTTTAAAGAACAGAATATTTAATAACCGAGCTCCAAACCGCAAACACCATGCAAATGATCCCTAAACGGGCCAAAAAAGTGAGCCAATTACTTTTATCATAAGCTTCAGAACTACGCCAAACGGCAATTATAATTTTCCAAGAATAAAAAGCTAAAACCAATAAAGATGAGATATAGCATAATGTCCATAAAATACTTAATTTTGACGAATATATGGGATGAAAATTATGCAAAAAGAAATTAAAGATGCTGCGACCTTGCAGATATCCTCCCAATAAATTACCAAATATAACAACGGCATATCTCATTATTATAAGAGGTAATACTCCAAATTTCCAGAAAGTTGCGGCAAGAGATAATTCACCCTTAAATAGTTTAGATAACATTTTTATCTCCTTTGGTACAAAACATATGATGATTGTGCTATTTTTTTTAATTGTTAGCAACAAATTTATGCTTTTTCCTAACAATTAGGAACATTTACCGCTAAGCCACCCATTGATGTTTCTTTATATTTGCGAGCCATATCTCGACCGGTGGAATACATGGTTTTAATAACATTGTCTAAGCTAACTATATGTTTGCCATCACTACGCAACGCTAATCTGGCGGCATTTACCGCCTTAACGGCACCCATGGCATTTCTTTCAATGCACGGTATTTGCACCAAACCTTTAACCGGATCGCATGTTAACCCAAGATTATGTTCCATGCCGGTTTCTGCTGCCATTTCTACTTGCTCCGGTGTGCCACCCATAGCCGCTGCCAAGCCTGCTGCCGCCATAGAACAAGCCACTCCAACTTCACCTTGGCAACCGACTTCTGCTCCTGAAATGGAGGCGTTGGTACGATAAAGGCTGCAAATGGCTGATGCCGTGGTTAAAAATACTTCTATGCCTTTTTTTACATCAAACGGAGATTGGGCAGAAGCATATTTTTCATAATATCTTAAAACTGCAGGAACTATTCCGGCAGATCCCATGGTGGGAGCGGTTACAATTCTGCCTCCGGCGGCATTTTCTTCTGCTACGGCAAAACCCCAAAGATTTATCCAATCTACCACCATTAAAGGATCAAACTCATTATCACGAAACTTTTCTTCCAGTCGATTAAATATTTCTCCGGCTCGGCGTTTTATTCCTAAGCCACCGGGAAGAATACCCCTGGCTTTCATTCCTCTGTCTATGGCTTCTTGCATAATTTGATATATTTTTTGAATACCTTTTTTTACTTCTGTCTCGTTTTTTAGACAAACTTCATTTTGTAAAACTATATCAGAAATACTCATGCCATATTTATGACATTTTTGTAGAAGCTCTCTGCAGGTATCAAATTGATGAGGAATATTATAAGGTTCTCTTTCAATACGTCGGGAAATTTCATCTTTGCGAGCAATTGTGCCGCCACCTACCGAAAAATATTCTTCAGTTAAAAGCTCTTTACCTTGATTATCAAAAGCCTCAAACCGCATGCCGTTTGAATGCTCAGGTAAAAATGTATCTTTGGCAAAAATGATAGATTTTTCAATATCAAACGGGATAATTCTTTCTTGTCCCAAGTGTAATAATTTGTCTCTTTCAACAGCATTGACATATGGTTTTTCCGGATCCAAAGCTTCGGCCTCAAGCCCCATTAAACCATAAACAATTGCTTTTACGGTTCCATGACCGTGGCCGGTTAAGGCAAGTGAGCCAAACAACGTAACTTTAATGTCTTGAACTTTGGAAAATAACTTTTTGCTTTTTAAGTTATCCAAATATCTCTTAGCGGCACGCATCGGTCCCACGGTATGAGAACTCGACGGACCGACACCAATGGAAAATATTTCAAAAAAACTGTAATACATTATAGATAAGTCCTGATATCTTTATAAGGTTTAACTCCTAAACTACGTAAAGTATTGGCAATGTATTGATGCAAATCTGACCACTTGGAATATTTATCAATAAAAGCTTTGGCTTTTTTAGGATCTTTAGATAGTTGAACTTCTATGGTTTGACGAAGAATCTCAAACATTGCTTTGGGCAGCTTTAGAAAATCTATTTCCAATTTACGCTCAGAATTAAAATGGATTGCACCTTTTTCAAGCAAGAAGTTAAAATGGATTAAATCTCCAACACGATGCGGCTGGATTTGTTGCGGTTTTGATTTTAAGAACAATCTAATTATCCAGGTAGTATATACCTCTTTTAGGGTTTGTTCGCTTATAACTCCGCTTTTGACATATTCCGGCATGAAGGTGATGGAAACGACATCGGCTTTATTTTCTTCGATAATATGTTTGTAAACACCTAAAGCTTCTTGATAAGAACTGTTGGGACCAAGAGAGTGGCCGTTTTCATGGCCAATAACAAAAATATGTTCAGCCTCAGGATTAAAATATTGATGAAACTCCGGTGCTACTAAGGCGGCAAGCATCTTTTTGGTACGTTCGGTATCATGACTCATTCTGACTTGTCGGTGATAAACATTTCGTCTGCCACCGCCAAGTTTGATGGACAATTTATCATTGTTAGGTAAATTTTGGGCTGTGGTGATACCACCACGGCACTGAGCATAATCTCCTTGCAATGTTACCAAGTCGACATCAACCATGGTTTGTTTGACATCTTCTCCTGATGCTACTGATTGCTCATATTTTTCAGCATAAGGCATTAAAGATGCCAATTGTTTCATCTGTTCTTTAAAGCTTAAGAGCAGCTTTGTTCCTTTTTGATTAACAATACCGACACGAGCTCCCAGCATATCTTTGGAAACAGGTTCTATTCCATGCTCGGCAAGCAAGCTTTTTAGCTCATCATTTTCAAAAACCGTACCGGTCATTTCATCTTCATAATTTTCACGGCTTAAAGTAAATTCTAAGGGAGTGTCTTGCAAAACAGCCCAGTGTTTATCGGCAAGCTGATCCATATCTTCATTATTTTGCAACAAAGCCTGAGCCTGCCAACCTAAATAATCATTAAAAGCATGATTACTACTATAATGAGCCGCTAATTCAAGTTCATTAGCAATTTGTGAAAATTGAGAAGCAAAATACTCAGTATAATCAATAGCATAAAGCTCATCCCCTTGGCGACGGACCATACTGCGAGCAGATAAAATCTTTTTTACCTCCGCTGCTTTACCAGATTTGAGCATTTTAAGAAGAATTTTATGAAACTCTTCAACACTCAAATCCTGAGGATAAAAATTGCGTCCGGGCAAGACACCTACCCCTTTGAAAATTTGAACAGGTTCAGGATCAAGTCCGTTAAGACCGGCAACCCCATTTAATGAATTAAACAATTTTAAGGCTTTAGCGGCATAGGTACTGTTTTTAGCTTCTTTTTCCAAATTTTTTTTAAGAGTTAAATTTAAGGGATGATCTTGTTCTAATGAAATATCATTAACAATTCTGGCTGCCCTTACCAAATATGTGAGGGCTTTTTTATCTCCTTCAGACAAAGCTTGATAGCCTGAAAAATTTTTATCTATCATTTCTATTGCTTGGGTTTCAGCCGATAAAATATGATCTAATTTTTCTTCTGGAATGGCTAACTCATAACCGTTAATTTTCATTATCTTTAATCTCCACTACACGAAAACGATATATTTTTATTTTATCTGACCAATAAGCCGGGCTAAGCCCTGCCTTGATTTTAAGATTATTGAGGAATTCTTTTTTATCAGGAATTTGTTCCCAAACAGAAGGCAAGAAAACACCTTGGCGATCTCCATCGCGAATAACCAAACCATCAACATTAGGAATTATTTGCGACAAAACATCATCCTCATTTTTAAAACTTAGCTTTTCATAATCTGTCAACAAAGAGACCGAAAATGAAACTTTAGGCAATTCTTTTACTGTTACCGGAGAAAAGCGTGTATCTTCCATGGCTGCGGCATAGGCGTTGGCCGCGATATCCTGAGCAATGGCACGACTGGCTATAAGACTGCCAATGCAACCTCTTAATTCTCCTTGCTCTTTTAAGGTTACAAAAGAAGCTCCTTTATCAAACATAACGTTGGCATAATCTTGACGAGAAGGATTGTATATTTTGCCGTTAGCTACCGCTTCTTGCAAACTTTTACGAACAATGTCAAGAATAGCATCCCTATTGTGGCGGCTGAAATTATCTAAATTTTCGACTTCTTTTTCCAATGGAGATAGTTTTTTTTGCGGTTCATCATCGCGGTTAAAAACCCAGGCAGCATAACCGACAACACTACGCATATCCCCACCAACATCTCCTGAGCTTGCCATATCCAACATTTGTGGAACAAGGCCAAATTCCTTAGCTAAAAGCATTGCCGTATTGATGCCGGTGGCTCCACAGGAGCGATGCTCGTCCAATGGTTTATTTTTTTCAACCATGACGGCTGTTTCTTTATCAACATTTTGAGCGGTTTGATAATCAAGATAATGTGATAAATCAGCAGATATCACTAATAAAGTATCATCTTGCTGCAGATACGGTTTTAGAGCTTGGGCTAATTTATCAGCATCGGCCTGTCCATATAAAAGAGGAACAATACTAAAATTTTGTAAAGTCTTTTGCAAAAACGGTAATTGAACTTCCAAAGAATGTTCATCTTTATGTGCCAAATCATTATAATTAAAGCCATCTAATGCTGACAAAGATTTTGTTATTTCCTTATTTACCGGAACCAGGCCTAACGGGGTTTTAAAATTATCTGCCGTTGACAAAGCAACTCCCTTAACCGCAACTCGGTGTGCCGGGCCAATTAAAATAACTTTTTTTATTGTTTTACCAAAAGGTTGAATTTTTTGATATGCCTGTGCGGAAACTCGAGCAGAATACATATATCCGGCATGCGGAACTATCAAAATATGCGGTCGACGACTTAGGCTTGATGTTTTGTGCTCCAAATAGCCGTCAATTACAGAAGAAAGTTGGTAAACATCTGAGGGGTAGAACAAACCCGCAACGGCAGCTTCTCTGGTTTTATTCATATCTTCATCCCTTAAAGAATAGTTGTTAATTGTTTCTGAATTAGAAGATAAGTGCTCTTTGAAATAGAAAAAATTAAAAACTGCCAAGACTACTATAATTCCGATAATCAGAATATAGCGAGGAAGGCGGTTATAATCTATGCTGAATTTTTTGAAAAACATAACTTGTCCTCAAAATGTGGTTTGTTTATCTTATAGCTTAATTAGCAGGCTTTAAGATTTTGCTAACATGTTATAAAAAGCTTTGAAATCTTTTATGTATAAAACTTTAGGATTTTTTTCTTCCGTTCCTGAGCCCCATATAGGCTCATTAACACGAATCGGAAAAGCGTGAGCCGATAAAGCACAATCACTGTCTTGAGCTGTATCTCCAACCATCCAAACATCTTGTGAATTGATTTCTGCCGGAGTTAGCAAACCTCGTAAAGTATAAAAGATATGATCCGGCCACGGCTTGTCTTTAGGTGCCTCATGACTGCAAACAATTCTATCAAACCACTCAGGATTATAAAGTTGAGCCAATTCAACTTCCAATAAACGACGATCTTTGTTGGTCATTATCATTAATGACACGTGATTGGCTTGCAAAAATTCCAAAACTTTAGCTGCATATGGAAATGATTTTACCAACGTTGGGATTTGCTTACGATAAATTTCAACATATTTTTCATACGCAACGGCAGCATCTGAGCCAAAAAAGTTAGGAAAGTTGTCTCTTAATGATAATTGCTTATTCCTTTTAGTAAAGGCTTGCTGCCAATCAGGCAAGCCATATTCTTTTAAGACTTTGCTCAATGAATAAACTACTGCATCTTTGGTAAAAGCAAGCGTGCCGTCCCAATCAAAAAGAGCATATTGAGGAAGTGTAGGTAATTCCATCTACCAAATCCTTTTATAAATTATTTGCCGATAACCTTTTTGCCGCCCATATAAGGTTGCAATTTGGCCGGAATATTAACCGTACCATCGGCATTTTGATGGTTTTCAATAAACGGAACCAATGCACGCGGGGTGGCAATGCCGGTATTGTTTAAGGTATGAACATATTTTACCTTGCCGTCGGCATTATCACGATAACGTAAATTGGTGCGACGAGCCTGCCAGTCAGTAATATTAGAGCAAGAGTGGGTTTCACGATAACAATTTTGTGACGGAACCCATGCCTCCAAATCATATTGACGATATTTTGGAGCTCCCATGTCACCGGTACAAATATCCAAAACTTGATACGGCAATTCTAAATCTTGTAAAACTTCTTCTGAAATAGCCAACAGTTTTTGGTGCCATTTTTCGCTCTCGGCAATATCATTTTTGCAAATGACAAACTGCTCGGTTTTCATAAATTGGTGAACACGAACCAAGCCTCTGGTGTCTTTACCTGCTGCACCGGCCTCACGACGGAAACACGGAGAGAATCCGGCATATAGTATCGGTAAGTCATTTTCGCTTAGAATTTCATCAGCGTGCAAAGAGTTCAAAATCAATTCTGCAGTGCCGGAAAGATAAAGATCATCTGCCGGCATATAATAAATTTCGTCACGAGAAAACGGCAGATATCCTTGTCCGTATAATGGTTTTTCTTTAGAGATGGACGGAACGGTGATAACCGTAAAACCATGTGAACGTAATTTATCTAAAACCATCATGTGCATGGCAAGCTCGAGCTGAGCCAGATCATTTTTGATGGCATAGGTTCTTGAGCCTGATACTTTGGCAATACGCTCCATCTCAGACCAACCATTAAGCTCCATAAGCTCAATGTGATCTCTGGGAGTAAAGTCAAATTTGCGAGGTTCCCCGACCTTGCGGATGACGACATTGCCGCTTTCATCTGGAGCAACCGGACAATCAGGGCTTGGATAGTTGGGCATACGCAACATCATATCATCAAAGCGAGCCTGAACCTCGTTTAACTGTTCTTGCTCTTTTTTGAACTCCTCACCAATTTCTTTACTTTTAGCAATAATTGCGGGGCGTTCTTCAGCCGAGGCTGATTTGATAGAGTTACTTAGGCGGTTTTTTTCTTCCGCTAAGGCCTGAGATGAGGTTTTGAGTTTATTCATCTCAAAATATGATGATATTAAATTGTCAACATTTTCGGGGTTAAAACCTTTTTTGCTCAAGCAGTCTTTTACATACTGTTGATTGTCTACAATAAATTTAATATCAAGCATCTTATTTTTCCTAAAAAGTTATTGATTTAAGCTGGGAAACAGAGTATCAATTTTATAAATAAATTCAACACAAATTTGAAGGAAAAGCACTAAAATGTTTGCAGGAAAAACTATTTTGACCGGAGTAAAACCAACCGGCACCCCACACTTGGGAAACTATCTAGGAGCTATTAAACCGGCAATTGAGCTTGGCAAAAAAGCTGGAAAACATTATATGTTTATTGCCGATTATCATGCTATTAATGCTGAAAAAGACCCTAAAGTGCTAAATCAAAAGCTAAAAGAAATTGCTTGTATCTATTTAGCCGGAGGGCTTGACCCAAATCACTCAATATTTTATCGGCAATCAGATATTCCTGAAATTCCCGAGATTACTACCATCCTTTATGCTTATACCCCTAAAGGGTTTATGAACAAAGCTCATGCTTACAAGGCTGCCGTTGATAAAAACCGCGAATCCGCAAAACCGGATGATGACGGTATCAACATGGGGCTCTATACTTATCCGACTTTGATGGCAGCAGATATTTTGACATTTAATTCAGATATTGTACCGGTGGGTAAAGATCAAGTACAACATGTGGAAATTGCTCGCGATATTGCCGGTGCCATAAATGCACATTACGGCAAAGAGCTTTTGCACTTACCGGAATATTATTTTGATGAGCATGTAGCCGTAGTCCCCGGCATTGACGGACGTAAAATGAGCAAATCTTATGGAAACGTTATACCTTTGTTTGAAGATGACAAGTCTATCAAAAAGGCTATTTTTTCTATCAAAACCGACTCTAGACCGATGGAAGAACCCAAAGACCCTGAAGGCATTTTGGTTTATGAGATTTATAAATCAATTGCCACAGAAGAACAGTTAAAAGAAATGGCTGATGGATTACGTCAAGGTAAACTTGGTTACGGACATATTAAAAATATGCTCCTTGACGCAGTGATTAACGAAATCAAAGATGCCAGAGAAAAATACAATTATTACATGGCTCATTTTGATGAGGTTGAACAAATGCTGGCCGAAGGGGCTCAAAAAGCTCGTCCAATCGCACAACAAACCCTTAAACGCTTGAAAGACGCTGTTTTCGGACGTTAAATTTAACCTTAATGTGAGGAGTGGCAAATGAAAAAATATTGGCGGCAAGGACTGGGATTTTTAGCTTTTGTGTTTTTGGCTGTTTTTGTATGGCTTGTGGGGTCAAATGAAAAGGTTGAAGAACTCAAAGGCCTTGAAGGACAAAATATTTCAGCAAGTGAGCTGCAAAGATGGATCAGCCCTGACAGCGATACGGTAAGCGAAATCGGTGAAGAGCTTTTTTATGTGCAAGAAGCCATTGGCAGCGAAGGTTTTGAGATGATTGCCCCTAAGGCTGTTGATGGTGATTTTATCTTAAAATTTGACATGATGAGTTTGACTAAAAAATCAGCATTAAGGTTTACTTTGGCCAAGGAAAATTCTACCGAGGCTTATGCTCTGGAGATAAACTCATCAGCTAATGCTCAGATTTTCAAAATTTGGCAGAATCAAACCTTGCTTAAGCAAATTGAGTTTAACAATCTTGAACCTGATGTCTTTTATCCGTTGCAGTTTGAAAAAATAGGTGATGAAATTTTGTTTGTTTTCAATAATCAGGAGTTGTTGAAAACAACCCAAAAAGAACCCGAAAAACAAACAAGATTTATTTTTGAAGTGTTTGGTGCGGTAGATAATCCGGCTGCTTTGGAAATCAAAAACATGAAATTGTTTTCCGAGTAAATAATAAAAAAAGCCCCTCTTTTAAGAGGGGCTTTGAGATTTTATTCTTCAACTTTAGTTATTTTGAAAAATTTGAGTTCTTGACCATCTTTGGTTATCAGCGTCAAATCATCGCCGTCTAATTTATATTCGGAAATTTGCGGCAAAGTTTGTAAAAACTTTTGCTCAGTTTCCATCTCGGCCTGAGGACCCATCATCATAGTAGCCCCTGCCGGACCGAATTTGATTTTGTGGCCGTCAACCTCATAACTACCAAAATAGCGATTTACGACAACACCATAGTAACGCATTTCTTCTTTATCAAAAGCCAAAATGATAACGCCTTTATTTTCTTCATTTTGCAATTGATATGAATTGCCTTTTAAGTCTGCCTTATTTGCTCCACAGGCGGAAAGGGCAAAAAGAATCGTCATTAAAGATAAAAGTTTTTTCATTGGTTTCCTTTCAAAATTGCTTTGCTCTTTAATATAAAACAATTTATCAAAAATACCACATCTTTTATCTTATTCTTCATCACTTTCTTTTATGCGTTCAATATCGGCACCAACGCCTTTTAGTTTTTCTTCTAGTTTTTCATAGCCACGATCAAGATGATAAACTCGGTTGACGATTGTTTCTCCTTCAGCAACAAGTCCCGCCAAGACAAGGGCAAAAGATGCTCTTAAGTCTGTTGCCATGACCGGAGCTCCGGAAAGTTTTTTGACTCCGCGAACAATGGCTGAGGCATGACCGTGAACATTGATGTTGGCACCCATACGTAAAAGCTCGGGCACATGCATGAAACGATTTTCAAAAATGGTTTCGGTTACCATTGAGGCTCCCTCAGCCGTTAACATCAAAGCCAAAAACTGAGCCTGTAAATCTGTCGGGAAACCTGGAAAAGGCTCAGTCATAATATCTTGTCCGACTAATGTACAGCCTTTGGCATCAACAATGACGCTGTTTTCTTTCTCGGTTATTTTTACGCCCATATCTTTTAGAACCTGCAGTGGGCGTCTGAGTGTCCAGGGTAGAGCGTTTATCAATTCTATCTTACCGCGAGTGATGGCTGCCGCAACGGCATAAGAACCGGCCTCAATTCTATCGGCAATTACTTTATGAGTGGCTCCGTGTAGTTTATCAACCCCGTCAATGGTCAAAATTGAAGTTCCAATACCCTCAATTTTAGCCCCCATGGCATTCAAAAGATTTGCCAAATCGCCGATTTCAGGCTCTTTGGCGGCGTTTTCCAAAACAGTGCGACCTTTGGCCAAAACCGCCGCCATCAAAATATTGCATGTGGCACCAACGGAAACTCCGGGAAAAATAATGTGTGTGCCTTTAAGACGACCTTTAACATCAGCAAATATATAACCATTTTTGATTTCAATTTTGGCTCCCATTTGCTCTAATGATGAAAGGTGAATATCCATGGGACGGGCACCAATGGCACAGCCCCCCGGCAATGAGAGTTCACATTTGCCGTATCTGGCAAGCAGTGGACCCAACACATAGTAAGAAGCTCGCATCTTGCGAACATAGTCATAAGGAGCTACCAGACTGGTGGCTTTTTTGGTGCGGTAGGAATATGTTTTGGTGGGATGGCCATCTATAAAATCATCAAACTCATCAATTTTGGTACCCAATTGCTCTAACAAGAGATTCATGGCTTTAATATCTGAAAGCATGGGCATATTAGTCAAAGTAACGGTTTCATCTGTCAGTAAGCTGGCACAAATCAACGGCAGAGCTGCATTTTTGGCTCCACTGATATAAATTTTTCCTTCCAAAATTTTGCCGCCGTGTATTTTAATCTTGTCCATGGGTAGTCTCCTTTTTAAGCTGCTCGCGTTTTTTTTGCTGAAGTTTGCGTTTTTCAAGGTTTTTTTGCAAAGCCTTGGCCTCACGTTCAAAACGCTGTTGCTCTCTGCTCTTGGGTTTTGGGGATTTGGTATCGGTCATAACTGCACCTACTTATTTGTTGATTGAAGAAATATAACATAAGATACTTAAAAAAAAGATAATAATTTTGTATTTGGCTTTTCAATACAATAAAAAAATATGGCCTTTTGAAAAATTTTGTAAAAAATGTAAAAACGGGCTTGATTTTTATAAAATGATTGGGTATGTTGTCTTTCGCATTGATGATTCATCATAATGCCGCTATAGCTCAGTGGTAATGCTAAGTAAAATTGATACAGTGTATCAATTTTGTCTGAAAATTCTTCGGAACATCTTAGTGAAAAAGGGAAGCTTTTAAGCAACCGCCTTGAGCTTAGATGCCGAAGGTACACCCTTGGTCCAAGGGTTTGGAAATAGCTTTTCTTTGGCATTTGGTATATTATTTTGCCGCTATAGCTCAGTGGTAATGCTAAGTAAAATTGATACCGTGTATCAATTTTGTCTGAAAATTCTTCGGAACATCTTAGTGAAAAAGGGAAGCTTTTAAGCAACCGCCTTGAGCTTAGATGCCGAAGGTACACCCTTGGTCCAAGGGTTTGGAAATAGCTTTTCTTTGGCATTTGGTATATTATTTTGCCGCTATAGCTCAGTGGTAGAGCACACCCTTGGTAAGGGTGGGGTCGTAAGTCCGATTCTTACTAGCGGCACCATTTATCAGTTTCAGGCGTTTTTAGTAGTTCATTGAATGGCTTAACTATTGAAAACGCTATATTTTTTCCTTCAGTTTTGCAGTCCGATAATATTAATTTCAAAATATCTCTTTTTTGTGAAATAATCGGACTTTTTAGAAATTTTCCAACATTTGCCGCGATTTCAGCGATATTTGCCAGGATTTCATCTGTTTCAGTGTCAATCTCAAGGTATCTGTCCATATCTTTTTGAAGCTTTTCTTTTTCCAATTCAATTTCAGTTTTAAGTTCATTATACATTTTTTCATCACATTTGCCTTGAATATAGCCACGAAACAAGGTTTTAAGCTGTTCATCTAATTGATTTATCTTGATAGTAATATCACGTTTGAGAGTCGCTGTATTTACTCTTTCTTCTTTAAGCTGCTTTTTGACTTCGGCTTTAATATTATTTAACATATCGTCACTAACGGCAAGAGGTAACGACAATTCTTTTTCAAGCTGGGCGAGGATTTTGGCTTCATTTAATGGTTTCTGACTGCATTTTGAACGTAATTTGTTGCATTTGAGATAATTATAAGAGTGTTTGTCATCTTTTACTTTGGTTTCACAAGTCATCAAGCTGCCGCAACAACCACATCTGACTAAACCGGTAAAAATATATTGTTTATCGCCATAATATAATTTACTCGGCGCGCGTTTCCTGCCTTCTATTGTGTCCTGAACAATGCGGAATAAATCTTCATCAATAAAAAGCGGATAATTATGTTTGTAAACTTTGCCTTTTTGCTTAAAATATCCAATATAAAAAGTGTTTTTCAGTATATTTTGAATTTGTGCTCGGCTGATTGTTTTATTTACACGACACATTTTAGAAGATAATCCCAAAGTTCTCGCTAGATTGGTAATATCCTGCAAGGTTCGTCCGCCTTTGGCATATTCTTCAAACAATCTCTTAACCTTTGGCGCACGGTCGGGGTCAATGATAATATCTGCCGGAGTCGTTTTGGTTTTGGATATATTTAAATAACCGACCGGAGCACAAGATTGCCATTGTCCGTTTTCTCTTTTATATTCCTGACTTCTGATAACATTATCACGCAGCGACCCAACATACATTTTAGCGGATAACACTCCCATGTCCCAACGCAAAATATCAGAAGAGGTACTGTCTTTATGTAAATGAAAACCTTCTTTATAAAAATGTATCTCTATTCTGCCTTGTTTACGCAAATCATCTAGTTCAACACATTCCTTGTATCCTCGCTGCAATCTATCTACACAATTTACAACAATAGCGGTTTTGTGTTTTTGTTGTTTAACAAATTCCAGCATTTCATAGAATTTTAAACGACCGCCTCGCGTTGAACTTTCGACAATAGAGAATTTATCTAGAATCTTAAACTTGTGATTATCGCAGTAATCAATAACCGTTTTAAGCTGTGCGTCAATAGAAGCGCCTTTTTTCTGTTCTTCCGATGAGACACGGGCAAAAATGACAGCTTGTTTGCATTCTTCATCGGCGATATTTTGATATTTGTTCTTTTTAGACATAACTCATTACTCCTTAAAATTAGTCCGATAATGTCATTATGTCGTGTTGTTTTGGGATTGTACGCGATTATTTTCAGTTTCAGATAACTTTTTTGCTAACAAATTACTGATATTTCATATAATTAACTTCGTGTCCTTAAGGACAATAGGTTGGATGTAAAAGTTTTTGACATCAACGACAATTTATTTTTTATAACTTCTGACATAACTATGTTAAAGGTTATCTGATTTAGTGTCATTAAATGGAGCCTCTGCTTTTTTGGCTGCATAAACAGCTTTGGCACTTAATTTGAAAAATGTGATAAGTTTTTCGACATCATCATCCGTAACATCGGGATAATAAAGCGACAATTCTTCTTTTATTTTGTTAAATGTATCTGTCATACAATATAGAAGTATATCTTTATGGCTTTCTACTAAATTTTTTATCAAACCTTTGCAAATTTTAGCAGAGGTTATCGGATCCGAGTTGCCATACCCAAGCCGCCTCTCCTATACTCACCAGCCGAGATACCCACACTATCCGGCCTGCACCGGCTAAGATAAAAAAGATTAGTCAAAATTAAAAGGAGACTTTACGTGTGAGGCTAAAAATAGATGTATGCGTTTTCTGTAGACATTTTAACTTCTTTTCCAACTTACCGAGAAGTTGTAAACCTATCGTCAATATACAACATCAGGTTAAAATTGCCTGTTATGATTAACTGACATCAATGTCACTTAATGGATGATTTTTTACTATTTTAGAATTTTTGTACGTAGAATTTTTGAAAATCGCAATTCTATAAAAAAGTATCATCACCAACCGGTTACCAAGATCCCTCATAATCTTGTATAGCTGTTTCGGCAGTCCGGGATACAAGGAAGCAAACACCGCGGCCTTTGTTATTATTATACTTAAAATATAATGAATTAAAAATAATAAATAACAATAAAAAATATAATAAATACAAAAGATAAGATAAATAAAAGAAATAATACAAAAGAGATAAATACAGAAGATACATGACAAATAAAGACAATGTTAAACCAGATACAATAAGACTTGCGTCCCGATGTATCACCAATAACAAGCAGCAGAATAGAGATGATAAAAGTAAATGTCGCCAAAATTATCAATGACACCATGACGCGAAAGAAGAAAAAAGTAATCCATAAAAGTCACGCGTCAATATGTCAAAGAATCAAGGCGACATCGGTTATCACGGGTTTATTTTCTGTTTGGTTATATTGTCTTATTATTTAATGTATAGAGTATAAGAGATACAATAATAAGTGTACTGTTTATATATAGGTATGAGGTATTATTCTTACTGATAATAAAAAAATATTTGTATGACGGTTTTCTTCTTTTCTCAAAATTTTATTACTATGTCTCAAAAATAGCTTATACGCATATATGTCTGTCTTTTGTATCTTTCAAAATTAACCTTTATCAAAACACTTAAAACGGGATACCTAAAATGACGCACAGACAACCATTTCATCAAAACCTTAAGA
>CALXUM010000013.1 GCA_944391685.1 uncultured Alphaproteobacteria bacterium | reverse complement strand
CCGTGATTTTAGTTGTTTGTAGTATGATAAGAATTCTAATACAGATTTTTCAAGACAAAAGTTTCCTCACGTACTGGGGTGTACGCTGCGGTACTTTTGCTTTCAAATCTTATTATAATCCTCATCATCCGTGATTTTAAGTGTTTGTAGTATGATAAGAATTCTAATACAGATTTTTCAAGACAATTATGTTGCGTAACATTAAGTTTTGTGGTTGCTAAAACTTAAGAAATAGCTTATGCTCTGACATAGGTTTAATCTTAAAAAAAGAGATAAAAATGCGTCATTCGAATCGTCAGAAAAATCAATTGCGTGAAATTGAATTAATCCCCGGTTTTAATCCATATGCCGAGGGCTCTTGTTTGGTTAAGTTTGGTGGAACACATGTGATTTGTACCGCAAGTGTGGAAGAAAAAGTCCCGGCTTGGCTAAAAGGGCAAAATAAAGGTTGGATTACGGCTGAATATGCAATGCTGCCCCGGTCAGCTCAAACCAGAGTTCCAAGGGAATGCAAAAAGCCATCAGGACGAACACAAGAAATTCAACGGCTTGTCGGGCGTTCGTTACGTTCGGTAGTTGATTTGGAGCAAATGAAAGATATTTCAATTTGTATTGATTGTGATGTAATTCAGGCTGATGGAGGCACACGTGTGGCCTCGATTACCGGTGGTTTTGTTGCTTTGTATCAGGCAATGGAAAAGTTGGTTGAATTAAAAAAAGTAAAACAAAACCCAATCAAGGAATTTGTGGCAGCAGTTTCTTGTGATATTTATGACGGAGAGGCTATTTTGGATGTTGATTATGAGGAAGATTCAAACTCTCAGGTGGATATGAACTTTGTGATGACTGAAAGCGGAAAAATTGTTGAGATTCAAGGAACTGCAGAGGGAGAGCCTTTTGACGAATCTCAATTTTATGAGCTTTTGGAATTGGGAAAACAAGGGATAGCTCAATTGATTGCCAAACAAAAAGAAGCTTTGGGAGTTAAGTAAAATGAAGATAAGCGAGCTGGTGATTGCTTCACATAATCAAGGTAAAATAGATGAATTTAGCAGAATGTTAGCTCCGTTCGGGGTTAAGGTTGTTTCGGCCAGAGATTTAAATTTGCCTGATGTAGAAGAAACAGGTACAACTTTTGCCGAAAACGCAAGCTTAAAGGCAGAACAGCTGTCTGATGCTTGCGGTAAGCCGTGTTTGGCAGATGATTCCGGTTTGTGTGTTGATGCTCTTGACGGCAGGCCCGGAGTTTATTCGGCCAGATATGCTCCCAACCGTAATTTTGATGCAGCAATTGAAAAGTTGGTTAAAGAGTTGGAGGATACTAAAAACAAGGATTGGTCGGCACATTTTGCTTGTGTTTTAGCTCTGAAAGTTCCCGGGCAAAAATGCCAATTTTTTGAAGGAAAAGTTGAGGGGAAAATTATTCCGAATCGTCGTGGAGATAAAGGGTTTGGTTTTGACCCGATTTTTGTGCCTAATGGTTTTGATAAAACTTTTGCCGAGATGATGCCTGATGAAAAAGCCAAAATTTCGCATCGAGGCAAGGCTGTGGCAAAATTTGTAAAAGAGGTTTTTGAAAACTGAGTAAGATTTTTAACATTTCCGCAACGCATAGTTTTGCTGATGTTTTGGCAAAAAATTTGTTGAGTGAGTATGAGGGTGATTGGCTGGGGCTTTCATCCGTTTTGGTTTTGTTGCCTAACAGACGTGCTTGCAAGACTTTGGCAGAGGCTTTTGTTCGGCTTAAGGGTATGAGCCCCACTTTGTTGCCGCAAATGATGCCGTTGGGTGATTTGGAAGAAGATGAAATTTTGTTACGAGGTTCTGTATCCGGTAAGGAAATTTTCTCTTTGCCTCCGGCAATTGCCAATAACGAACGATTGATGTTGTTTATGAAAATTATAATGAGTCGTCCGCAAGATTTTGGAATAGGTCAAATGCCGCCGGAACAGGCTTGTTATTTGGCAGCAGAATTGGGACGATTGATTGATGTTGCTAATAATGAAGGATTGGATTTTGAAAATTTAGAAAATTTGGTGCCGGAGGAATATGCAACTCATTGGCAAGAAACCTTAAAGTTTTTAGAGATTATAACTGCCAATTGGCCAAAAATTCTTAAAGAACGGGGTGTTTGTGATGCAAGCTTTCGTCGCAGCGAAATGTTGCGTTTGCAGAGTGAAATTTGGCAAGAGAATCCGCCAAAAACAAGAATAATTGCCGCAGGAACAACAGCAACTTTTCCGGCAATGAAAGAGTTGGTAAAAACCATATTTAATTTACCTAAAGGGGAGATAGTTTTATCAGGTTTGGATAAAAATTTAAGTGAAGATGATTGGACTTTGGTTGATGAAACTCATCCGCAATTTGAGCTAAAGGAATTGTTAGATTATTTGGGACAAAGCCGTAATGAAGTTCAAAATTTGGTTGAGCCCAAAAATCAGGATAGAGAAGTTTTGTTGTCTGAGGTTATGCGACCTGCTAAAACAACCGATAAGTGGAGAAACTTAAAAGAAAAAAATATCAAAGCAGAAGCGTTTAGCGGAATCCAAACACTGAGTTGTCAAGATATACGACAAGAAGCTTTGGCGATTGCATCTATAATGAGAGAAACCTTAGAAACTTCTGAAAAAACAGCAGCGTTGGTTACCCCTGACAGAAATTTGGCTCGCAGAGTGGCAGCAGAACTTGAGCGTTGGAATATTAAAGTTGATGATTCCGCCGGACGTCCTTTGGGCTCGACAGCGTGGGGTGCTTTTATGCGGTTATTGATAAAAGCGGTTGCACCGGAGGCTGGAAGGATTGATGTTTTGAGTTTGCTCAAACATCCGTTGACCGGAATGGGACAAAGTTATGCCGATGTCAGATTTAAGGCAAGAGAATTGGAGTGCAAAGTTTGGCGTGCAGATAAAGAAGATGAAGATTTAGAACAAATACTGCACGAGTTTGAAGAAAAGACGAAGAAACTGCGTGAGTTGATGCTTGAACAAAAAGCTAGGCTTACGGATTTGTTGATGGCTCATATGGAAGCTGCAGAGGAGATTGCTGCAACCAAAGATAAAGAGGGAGAAACTTTATTATGGAAGGGTGAAGATGGTAATGCCGGAGCGTCATTTATGGCTGATTGGTTGGAAAATGCCGATGTTTTGGGCGAAATAGAGACAGTTGGGTATGCCGGTTTGTTTGAAGCCATGTTAAGCGGTATTATGGTGCGGCCGAAATTCGGGACGCATCCGAGATTAAAAATTTTAGGACCAATTGAAGCTCGGTTGAGTCAGTTTGATGTGATGATTATCGGTGAGGTTAATGAAGGAGTTTGGCCACAAACGGCATCAGCTGACCCTTGGATGTCCAGACCGATGAAAAAAGATTTTGGTTTTCCGCTGCCGGAAAAAACTATCGGAGTTTTGGGCTTGGATTTTTGCCAGTTGTTGGGAGCAGAAAGTGTGTTTTTAACCAGAGCCGAAAGAGTACAGGGAACGCCAATGATAAAATCACGTTGGTGGATGCGTTTGGACACGGTTTTAAAAGCTGTCGGAGTGTTGCCTGAGAGTTTGGAAAATAAGTTTTATGAGCAACTTGCGGCTCAGGCTGATTTGCCGCAAAAGTTTGAAAAAGCTTTACCTCCTTCTCCAAAGCCTCCGGTGGCAGCAAGACCAAGAGAATTGTCGGTCAGTGCGTTTGAAATGCTGCTGCGTGATCCTTATAGTGTGTTTGCAAAATATATTTTGAAGTTAAAGCCTTTGGAAGATATTGAACCGGATTTAACAATGGCTGATTATGGCACCATTATTCATAAAATTTTGGAAGATTTTAATAATAAACATCCAAACTCTTTTCCTGAAAATGCAGAAGAAGAATTATTGGAGATGGGAAAAAATAGTTTTACTCAAAATAAAATTGCCCAAGAAAAGCAGGTTTTTTGGTGGCCGAAGTTTGTTAAAATGGTGAAACATTTGGTTGAGTTGGAAAAAGACTATCGGCAAGATATTAAAACAGTGCATAATGAATGTAAGGGTAGTTGGAGGTTTGAAGCTCCGGCAGGTGAGTTTACAATAACCGCAAAAGCTGATCGTATTGATGAAACAAAAGACGGAAAAGTTAATATTATCGATTATAAAACCGGAAAAGCCCGCAGCGTTAAGGAGGTTAGCAGGGGTTTTGCTCCGCAATTGCCACTGGAGGGGTTAATTGCTCAAAACGGAGGGTTTGCAAATATTCCGGCAGCCGAAGTTGAAAAGCTGATTTATTGGCAACTGGGCGTTAAAGATACGGTGGTTGATGACAAGGTTGGCAAGGTAATTACCGAGAATGAAGAACATTTGAAAGAAACAATAAATTTGTTTGATTTTGAGACGACGGCTTATATTTGTCATCCGAATCCTAAAAGAATTCCTGAATATTCTGACTATGAGCATTTGGCCAGAGTTAAGGAATGGAAAGTGACGGAGGATTAAAATGGCTGATTTAAAACAAGAAAAACAGCAACGTATTGAATTGGCCAGCCGTCAACAAAGGAGAGCATCTGATCCTGAAAAATCAGTTTGGGTGGAGGCTTCTGCCGGAACGGGAAAAACTAAGGTATTATCGGACAGGGTTTTACGGCAACTGTTATCAGGGGTTAATCCGGGCAGAATTTTGTGTTTGACTTATACCAAAGCTGCAGCGGTGGAGATGAGTAGTCGTATTGCCGATAGACTGAGTAAATGGGCGGTTATTGAAGATGATGAATTAAGAGCTGAACTAGAGAAGTTGTTGGGCCGTGCGGTGGCAGAAGATGACAAAATTATGGCACAGGCACGGAAATTGTTTGCCTTGTTGTTGGATACTCCCGGGGGGATGAAAATTCAGACCATTCATAGTTTTTGCCAGGAGATATTAAAAAGGTTTCCGCTAGAGGCTAAAATATCCCCGTATTTTGAAGTGATGGACGATAGGGCTGCTACAGAGGCAATTGAAATAGTTAAAAACGCGTTGTTACATAAGGCAGAACAAGAACCGAACGGGTTAACAGCCAGAGCTTTAGCTTTTTTAACATCTGAAATGAGTGAATTTACTTTTCCGAAATTGATGACTTCTTTGACGGAGAATCGTAATAAAATTTTGCGAATATTGGAAAGACAGGGCGGACTAGAAAATTTATTAAAGCAAATTGCCAAAAATTTGAAAGTTTCAGAGGACAACAATCCTCAAAAGATAAGAGAAGAATTTTTTAGAGTTGTTCCGCAAAAAGAGTTGATGATTTTAGCCGAGGCAATGGATAAAGGCTCAGCAACAGATGTAGGAAAAGCTAAAACTCTGCGAGAGGCCTTAAAAACACAAAACTATGAACTTTATCGGAAGGTGTTTTTGACGGATAAAAATGAGCCGCGACAAAAGATTGCCATTCAAGCAGTGATAAAAATATATCCTGAAGGGCAAAGCCTGGCGGATGAAGAGGCTCAAAGAATATTGGAAACTGATGAGAAAATAGCAGCATCCAGTTTGTTGGCCTCAACCAGAGCTGTATTGTTTTTGGCAGATGAATTATTGCGAGGTTATAATCGGTATAAAGAAATTCACTCTAAGATGGATTATGAGGATTTGATTGTGCAAACCCGCAAGCTTTTGGAAACACCGGGTGTGGCTGATTGGGTTTTGTTTAAGCTTGATGGAGGTATAGACAATGTTTTGATTGATGAGGCACAAGATACATCACCTGATCAATGGGCAATAGTTAAGGCAATTACCGAAGAATTTTTTTACGGTGAGGGAGCTAAGACTTCTAAGAACACGGTGTTTGCCGTTGGAGATCGCAAACAATCAATATATTCTTTTCAGGGAGCTGATCCGCAGGAATTTGAGAGAATGCGTAAACATTTTGCAACCAAGAAAACCAAACAATGTGAGTTTGAAGAAGTTAATTTGGAAGTATCTTTTCGTTCTACGGCGGCAATCTTGGATGCGGTTAATTGCATTTTTGCTGAAGAAAAACCAAAACAAGGAGTGGTTCCGAAAGAGCAAAATGTTTGGCATGTTCCTTCTCGTATAGGAGAAGGCGGAAAAGTTGAATTGTGGCCGTTAATTGAAGCTGAAAAAAATGAAAATCCGGATATTTGGCTGCCGCCGGTGGAGAGAAAAGTTGGAGAATCAACCAGTGCGAGATTAGCCAAAAAAATTGCCGAGACCATTAAAAAACAAGTTGAAAGCGGAGAAATTTTAACAGCTAAGAATAGGCCTTTGCAATATCGTGACTTTATGATTTTGGTGCAAAGGCGCAACAGCTTTGTGGAAGAAATGGTCAGGGCTTGTAAAAACGCCGGAGTGAATGTGGCCGGAGTGGATAAAATCAGTCTTTTAGAACAGATTGCAGTTGAAGATTTGGTGGCAATCGGAAAATTTGTGCTGTTGCCGGAAGATGATTTGACTTTGGCTGAGATTTTGAAATCGCCTTTATGGGGACTGGATGACGACGATTTGTTTGAACTTTGTTGGAACAGAAAGAATGAAACTTTGTGGTCGCGTTTGGGCAAAAACAAAAAATATATAAAGGCTTTTGATGAGCTAAAAGAACTTTTGAGCATGGCTGATTTTGTGCGTCCGTTTGAATTTTTCAGTCATATTTTAAATAAACTCAAGGGACGGCAAAAATTTGTGGCTCGAATAGGTTATGAAGCAGAGGACGGTATAGATGAGTTTATGAATCTTTGTTTGGATTTTGAAAAGGATCATGTTCCGTCAATGCAGTTGTTTGTGGAGTGGATTGCCAAAGATGAGGTGGAAATAAAAAGAGAACTTGAACAAAGCGAGATTGATGCCGTGCGGATTATGACCGTGCACGGTTCTAAAGGCTTGCAGGCTCCAGTGGTTGTTTTGCCTGATACGGTAAGGGTTAAGTCTATAAAAAATGAAGCCGGATTGCTATATACAGATGATTGCTTGTATTATCCCTTAAAAGCAGCAGATTATGAAAAGAATTGTCGCCTGATTAAGGAAAGAGAAAAAGAGCTCTCTTTGGAAGAGTATCATCGTTTATTGTATGTGGCATTAACCAGAGCAGAGGAAAGACTTTGCATTTGTGGTTATAAATTGAGTAATAATCCAAGCGTGGAATCATGGTATGAACTTTGTAAAAATGCATTAAGTAAAATTGCGGAAGAAAGAGAAGACGGAACTTTAGTTTATGAAGTTGCTCAACAAATTGATCAAGAATCTAAAAAAGAAAAAAATAAAAATACGTCAATTGAAGTGAAAATACCAAAATGGTTTGATGTTTTGGTTCCTGAGGAAGGTCCTTTAGCTAAACCTTTGGCACCATCAAAACTTGATGAAGAAGATGATGAAATTATGGTATCTCCTTTGAAAGCAAAAACAAAAGATTATTATCGTCGAGGCAGAATTATTCATAAGATGTTGCAGCTGTTGCCCGAAATTGATGTCGATAAAAGGCAAAAGGCAACAGAGGAGTTTTTGCTTAAAAACGGAGATGCTTTCAGCTATGAGCAAAAAGAGCAAATAGCAGAAGAAGTAATGAAATTGATAGAAAATCCACAATTTGGTGTATTGTTTGGGCAAAATTCAAAAGCAGAAGTTCCTTTGATGGGACAAGTAGAAGGAAAAATTATTTCAGGACAAATTGATCGTTTGGTTGTTGATGAAGACAGAGTTTTGATTGTTGATTTCAAAACCAATCGTCCGGCAGCGAATTCTGTTCAAGATGTGCCAGTTGCTTATATAAAACAAATGAGTGCATATGAAAAGTTGATTAAGCAAATATATCCAAATAAAAAAATAGAAACATATATTTTGTGGACAGATACAGCAAAAATGATGAAGTTAAATTAATTTTTATAAAATTTGCAAAATTGCTCTTTATTTAAAAAAAATATCTACTATATTAAAACTAAAGGTTAAAAGTTTTTGGAAGAAAGGATGATTCGATGAAAGCAATTACAGATAGCCAGTTTGAAAATGAGGTTTTAAAAGCTAAAGGTTTGGTATTGGTTGATTTTTGGGCTGAATGGTGTGGCCCTTGCCGTCAATTGATTCCGGTTTTGGAAGAGGTTTCAAAAGAAATGGCCGGTAGGGTTGAGATTTGCAAAATTAATGTGGATGAATCTCCGAATACTGCTGCGCAGTATGGTATTCGCAGTATCCCAACCATGTTTTTGTTTAAAGACGGAAAACAAATTGATACTAAAGTTGGTTTGAATTCTAAGGCTACTTTGATTTCTTGGATTGAAGCTAACGCTTAAAATTTTTAGTATTTTAATATAAATATTATGACAGCGGCTTATTCAGGTCGCTGTTTTTTTTATTCATTTAGTAACTTAGACGTTTTGGCAATATCTGTGGTTAAACGTTTTATATCATCATGACGCTGCATGTTTTCAAAAATGTATAAAGCATCATGATAGCAGTCAAGAGCTTCTTCAAGACTGTCGGTATCGCCGTTTTTTTGGCCCAGGAAATTATAGATTTCTCCAATGTTTTCTTGAATTGACGCCCAAAGAAGAGGATCGCGTCGTTCAGTGATAATTTTTTGGCGGTTTTTGTGAGCGGCAAGAGCTAATTCAGAAATGGTATCGTTGCCTGTAAGTCGTCCGAGAACACTTAAAATGTGTCCAAGCTCACCTTGAATATCAGCCCAAAAATCAGGAAAAAGGGCGTAGGTGAAAATCTTTTCGGCTTCACGCAGGTTGAATACGGAATCCCTTAAAGCCTGAAGATCTTCTTTTTGTTTCCAGTAGTCATAAAACAAATGTGAAAGTTTGTATGAAATCATGCCATAATCGTAAGGGTAGGTATATTTACCAATATATTTTTGTGATAAACGGTAGTTGGTGATTGCCCCTTTGCAATAGGCGGCATGACGACGAGGTTGATGTAGGGCTGCGGCACCATAAAGTTGGCCAAGGTGATTATATATACAACCTAAGTGTAGTGGATTTTTTATTAGATCTTGATGTTTGATGGCGTTTTCAAGCAGATTACGAACAATTTTAAAATCTTTATCTGTTTCTGATTCATAGCTATAGCTTAAGTAGATTACGCCGAGAAAGTTCATGACGTAGGGAAGATAGTCAATAGATAAAGATTTTGCAGAATTATCAGAAGAAAGTTTTGCGATAATTTTTTTTAACAGATAACGTCGTTGAATTTGCTTTTGGCGGTTTGTTGGAACAATCGCACTGACAACAGAACCATAAACCAAGGTTCTCAATGCCGGAGGAAAATTAAGCGGGGTAGCAAAAAACTCAGCCGGAAAATATAAACAATCCAAAGGAGAAACAAAGCTTGCATTGTCTTTACCATATTGATATGAGGTTTGAAAATTTAGCCTTATTTTATTGCCTTCACGGCAGCCCCAAATTAATACATCTGCTCCAAAACGTTCAAGAATTGATTGCCCTTTATCAATGAGATCAAAAAAAGTGCGTCCGTCAAGATTAAGAAAACTTTTGTTAAATGGTTCTTCAAAGTAAGAAACAGACAATCCTTCGCAGGTGCTTAAAATTGAAGTGATGGTTTGTCCGCCGGTGCTTTCAACATTATCTGCAAATTCAACTATAATAATCTTAAAATTTATTTGTAAAGCTTCTTCCGGAGATAAGTCTTCCGGCGATGATGGACGAGGTTCTAAAAAAACATGTTTTAGCAGGTCTAAAAGATTCATTTTTTGTCGTCCATGTTTGAAAATGTGTTTTTAATATCGTTGATGTTTTGCTTAAGTCCTTGAATAAATTCTTGGTTTGCTTGTTTGAAAGTGTTTGGAGAATCATTCCAGTTTATTAGACGATAGAGCAACCAAAAGCACAACAAAACACAAACAATGGGGACGGAATAAGCATTAGGAGAAAAACTTTGAAAACAGCCAAACATAAGGAGTAAAAAGTTGATGCGAATGATTTGTCCGTTTATTAAGGCCGGAGAAAGGCCGGAGAGCTCTGTTTGATAATAAAAAGTGTTGGAATAAATATCTGAAAACGATGAAATAAATGTGAGCTTTTTGCCAAAGCTACAAACAATTTCAACGATTAAGTATAGTGCGAATATAAGAAAACAAGGAAAAGTTTGTTCCGCAGAGGAAAAGATTATTATTGCACCAAGAATGAATCCCATGACATCAAGAGAATCTTTGGAAAGTGGTAGTTTTTGGGGATACCAATTTAATATTATTAAGGGAACAGCCGCAACGGCAAAAAACAGGCTCAAAACACCAATTGCCATTGGTAAAGTCGATATAAGCCACAGGAAGAATGCTCCAAAACAAATGCTGCTAAACTCAATGCTTGGAAGAGCGTGGTTATAACTTAGTAATCTTAAGCTGTAAGATGTAAAAACCCACAAAGCAATACTTAGACCGGCATTAATCCATGAAGGAGCTTGGTGAAAAAAGATTCCGGTTGCCGAAAAGAAAAAAACAATAATTGATGCCAAAGCGGTGGTTATTAAAAATTTTAGCCAAAACGGTGTTTTTGTAAAAGAAGTTATGACTAGGATCAGCACGGCAATGCCGGTAGCAAAAAATGATGATAAAGATAATTCAGAAATAAAATCATAAGATTGCCAGTTGTATAAAAAAGCAGCAGTTGTAGCAATTAATGCCACTGAGCAAAAAACGGCAACGGGAATGGACGATGGAGCATCAGATAACGATATTCTTTTTTTGAAAAAGGCAATTCCGGCAAAACACCCTAATAGGCAAAAAATGGTTCCGGTAAGTAAAACGACAATTTGAAACATATTTTTAGCCTTTCTTATTAGTATATAATTTATTTTATAATCTGTTTATAGATTTTCTTCAAGCCGGATTACAAGGTTATGCTAGTATTTATTATAGATTTCTCTAAGCAGTGAGTATAGAAACGGGGCTTTGTTATGGATATCTCTGCCCAAAAGAGATGATAGAACATCTATAATATGCGGCGATGTTTTGTTTTGTAATAAAGTTGTGTAACCGGAAGGAATATTATAGAGGTTGATTAAAATTTCCGAACGTTCAAGATTGATTTTTTCATCGGCGGCAAGAGATATAATTTCGTTAATGCAGATGTCTATATTCTGACGTTCGCTTTCATTTTTACAAAGAGAATAAAAATTCTTACCACGTGAGGAAGTTAAAAGATTAGAAATGATGAAAGGGGCAAAAAACTTCCAGAAGTTTGCACGTTTTTTATCAGAGGTTAAAATGCTTATTTTGCTGTCTGCAAATAGTTCTTTTATTTTGAAGGCCGAAGCTTCGGTTTCATCAATATCGATGAGCATGGTATTGTCTGAGCTTAAAACAGAAAGGTGGTTTTTTTCTTGGTGAAGATAGCCTAAAAAATAGGCTTGAATTATTGGGGTTTTTAAAATTTCTTTGAGTTCTTGAGAAGAATTTTCCAAAGAAAAATTTATGACAAGGGAGTTCTTTATCTTAGAAGGAGTAAGAAGCGGAATTATTGTATTGGCAAATAAATCGCTAATAAACAGAAACTTAGGAGTGTCTGTCATTTCAAACGAGTAGTTAAAATTTACACGTTGATTTTGTAAAAGACGTTGTTCTTTGAAAATGATGTCTAAGCCTTCAAATTTTGAAATACGTGTTGGCGAATCTAAAAAAGTTACGTTAAAACCTTTTTTTTGTAAGTTATGAGCAATAAAAAATCCCAACGGAGAAATTCCTGCTATATAGGCATCGGTTTTAATGGTTGAATTGTTTGAAAATTCATTGTGAGAAAAAAACATGTTTTAATCCTTTTGTAACAGGGCAGTGAAAAATCCGTCAGCACCACCAAATTTTGGTAAGTGGTAAGGTAAAATACGAACAAATCCTTCAGTGGTGATAAGTTCGGAAAGTTCTGAAGGGAGCAAAGGTTTAACAATATGAAAATCATGGTTGTTTTGGAGAAAAGTTGTGATTTGTAATTCGCCTTCAAAGTGAGATAATGAGCAAGTGCAGTAAAGAAGCATGCCTTTAGAGGATAATTTTTGTGAAGCCTTATTTAAGAGCTCTGTTTGAAATTTGCTTGCCTGTTCAACATCTTGCAATGTCTTTATGTGCACAATTTCTGGGTGGCGGCGTAGAGTTCCGGTGGCTGAGCAAGGAGCATCAAGAACAATAATGTCATAGTCTCCCTTAGAAATCTTATCAATAAAAGATAAGGCGTCGGCACAGATAACATTTTGCGGGGATAGATTTAGGCGTTGCATGTTTTCTTGTAAGCGTTCAAGGCGAACATCTGAGACATCAACGGCGGTTACTTGGCCGCCAAGATTTAAAAGTTGGGCGGTTTTGCCTCCCGGTGCCGCACATAAATCAAGAATTTTTGCTCCGGTTAGCGGAGGAAGAAGTTTAACCGGCAAGGCTGATGAAAAATCTTGTACCCACCATAGGCCTTTTTTGTAACCATAAAGAGAGGCAACATTTCCGGAATTTTGCAAACGTAAAGTATTAGTGGGCAGGATTTCGGCTTTTAGTTTTTGAGCTAATTCTTCAGGATTTTGTTTAACAGAAAGGTCAAGCAATGGTTCTTTGATGGCTGCTCGCTCAATTTTTGAAGTGGTTTTGCTGCCATAACTTAAATTGAGGAGTTTGCGAAATTCAGGTGGAAAGAATTCCCCTTTGTCTTGAGTAATAAATTGCTCTTTGGCAGTGCAAATCTTACGTAAAACGGCATTTACAAATCCGGAAACGTATTTATCAAGGGCTTTTTTGGTAATTTCAACATAGCTGTTAATGACGGCATAATCAGGGGTTTGGAGATATAATATTTCTGTGGTTCCCAAGATTAAGGCGTAATGAGCAAGAGCAGCCTTGGGCGGAAGTTTCTTTTTTGCAAATTGTTTTATGACCTTTTTGGTATAAACCAAATGTCTGAGGGAGCTCAAAATCAGCATATTGACAAAAGCATTGTCTTGTTCCGAGATTTTAAATCTTTGTCTGGCATCAGAGTAAAAGGCCTTTTTTTCAAGAATTTCTTGTAAAATTAAAACAGCATTAAGACGTGTGTCAGACATACTTTTTCTCTTGGTTAAAGTTCAAATTAAGGTTATTTTATTTAATCAAATTAATAAATACAAGAAGGAAAATTGACTCTTGTCAAATATGTTAAATTAAGGTAATTTCCTTGAAGGAAGTTTGAGTTTTTGATGGAAGATAAAATGAAAAAAGTATGGTTTTTGGTTTTTGCCATTGTTATTTTTAATGGTGGATGTGCATGGATGAATCCTTTTTCCAGTGATGAAAAGGCAGTTGAAAGTGCGGATTTTGAGCCAAATAAGTTTTTGTGGCAGGCAGCAAAAGATAAGTTAGACTTTATGAAAATTGAAAAAGAAAATAAAGAATCGGGAACAATGGTTACCGAATGGAGCAAGGTTGAAAACATTCAAAATGAAGAGTTCAAAATTGAAGTTAAGGTCTTGTGTTCGGAGTTGCGGTCCGATTGTTTGAAAGCAGTTGTTTATAAGAGATTTTGGAATGGAACTTCTTGGGAAGAACAACCTGAGAATATTCGATTGAATCAAAAAGTTGAGGAAGCAATTTTAGAACAGGCAAGAGTTTTGTATCGAGAATCTTTAGCAATCAATAATTAAAAATCAGGAAGAATAGAAATGAACGAAAGATATAACGGGAAAGAGACCTTTGAAGAATGGGCCGAAGAATGGAAGTTGGAAGATCGCTATAATTTTAAGGCTATTGAAAAAAAATGGCAGGAAATTTGGGATAAAGAAAAGGCTTATAAGGTTGAAATAGATAAAAATAAGAAAAAATTTTATGCTTTGGTTGAGTTTCCATATCCGTCAGGAGCCGGTTTGCATGTCGGACATCCGCGTTCTTATACGGCATTAGATGTTATTGCACGTAAAAAAAGAATGCAGGGATTTAATGTTTTGTATCCGATGGGCTTTGATGCTTTTGGTTTGCCGGCAGAAAACTATGCTATTAAAACCGGTGTGCATCCGGCTGTTTCTACACAGGCCAACATAAAAACTTTTACCAAACAACTTAAATCTTTGGGTTTTAGTTTTGATTGGGACAGATGTATAGACACCTCTTCTCCGGAATATTATAAATGGACCCAATGGATGTTTATTAAATTCTTTGAGAAAGGTTTGGCTTATAAAGATAAAATAGCCATTAACTGGTGTCCATCATGTAAGGTTGGATTGGCAAATGAAGAGGTTATTAACGGACATTGCGAACGTTGCGGAGCTGAAGTGGTTCGTAAGGATAAAGAACAGTGGATGATTGCAATCACCAAATATGCCGATAGATTGATTAATGATTTGAAAGATTTGGACTTTATTGATCGAGTTAAAGCACAGCAAATTAACTGGATTGGACGTTCGGAGGGTGCAGAGCTTGATTTTGAATTCGGAGAGGACAAACTGACGGTGTTCACTACTCGTCCGGATACGGCTTTTGGGGTTACTTATATGGTTTTGGCTCCTGAGCATGAGTTTGTTCAAAAATATATGAGCCATTTTGAAAACCCTGACGAGGTTAAGGCTTATGTTGAAGCTACAGCCAAAAAATCTGATTTACAAAGAACTATGGATGACAGTAAAACCGGTGTTGAACTAAAAGGTATGAAAGCTAAAAATCCTTATACCGGTGATATGATTCCTGTCTTTATTTCAGATTATGTTTTGACCGGATATGGAACCGGTGCGATTATGGCAGTACCGGCCCATGACCAACGAGATTATGATTTTGCAAAAGTCCTTAATTTGCCTATTATTCAGGTTTTGGAAGGCGGAGATATTTCGGAAAAAGCCTGGGAAGAAGACGGTGCTCATATTAACTCCGGTTTTTTGAACGGTATGAACAAAGAAGATGGTATGAAGGCAGCCATCGATTATGCCGTGAAAAATGGTTTCGGACGAGCCAAAGTTAACTTTAAACTGCGTGATTGGGTGTTTTCTCGTCAACGTTATTGGGGAGAACCAATTCCTATGGTATATTGCGAGAAATGCGGTTGGCAGCCAATTCCGGAATCAGAATTGCCGTTAACATTGCCAGAGGTGCCGGATTATCATCCTAATGATGAGGGCGAATCTCCCTTGTCAAAAGCCGGTGATTGGTTGAATGCAAAATGTCCGAAATGCGGCGGGCACGCCAGACGTGAAACAGATACCATGCCTAACTGGGCCGGATCTTCTTGGTATTTCTTGCGTTATTGTGACCCACATAATGATAAAGAATTTGCCTCTAAAGAAGCTCTTGATTATTGGATGAATGTTGACTGGTACAATGGTGGTATGGAGCATACAACGTTGCACTTGTTATATTCACGTTTTTGGCACAAATTTTTATATGATTGCGGTTTGGTTCCGACCAAAGAACCTTATAATAAACGCACTTCGCATGGTATGATTTTGGCAGAAAACGGTGAAAAAATGTCGAAATCTCGCGGCAATGTTATTAATCCTGATGATATTGTGGCGGCATATGGGGCTGATACATTCAGACTTTATGAAATGTTTATCGGGCCGTTTGATCAGGTGGCTATGTGGTCAGAAGAGAGTTTGATGGGTGTTTATCGTTTTGTTAGCAAAGTTTTTGCCCTGTTTAAAAAAGTTTGTAAGGATGATAACGTCAAGATTACCGATAAAGATTTGCGGGCAATGCATAAATGTATTTTGGAAGTGACCGAGAGAATCGACCAAATGAAGTTTAATACCGCGGTTTCTTCTTTGATGACTTATGTGAATTACTTATCAGCAATGGAAAAAATTCCGGCACAGATGTATGCTACTTTATTGAAATTGATGGCTCCGTTTACACCTCATTTGGCAGAAGAAATGTGGGCAAGACTGGGGTATCCTTCATTGATTATTACCGAGGCTTGGCCGAAAGGAGACGCTAAGTTGGCTGAAGATACAAGTGTAACTTATGCGGTACAGGTTTGCGGTAAATTACGCGGAACCGTTGAACTGCCTAAAGATATAAGCAAAGAAGATGCTGAAAAGGCGGCAATGGCGTTAGAAAATGTAAAACGCCAAATTGACGGCAAGGAAGTCCGTAAAGTGATTGTGGTACCAAATAAAATTGTAAACATCATTGTTTAAGCGGAGAATGTAAATGAAAAATATCAAGACGGTGCTTTTGCTTTTGTTACTTTGCGGTTGCGGGTTTGAGCCGTTGTATGTGCAGAAAAAAAGCTCCGGTCTGTGGTATTTCAGCGGTAATTTTGATACCTCAATTACTTCGCAGATGGCTCAAATTAAAATAAGTCCGATTGCAGATCGTTTTGGGCAACAACTTCGAAACAATTTATTGGACTTGTTAACACCTAGAGGAACCCCTAAAAATCCTCTTTATAGATTGGAAGTTTCTTTGCGAAATAAAAAAGTTGTGGAACAGGCAATGCGTGATGATATTACCGCAACCAGTGAAAGGGTTTCTTATGTGGTTGACTATACTCTCTGGCAGGAAAACAATGAACTGCTTAACGGTGATAGTATTGCTTATGTGAGTTATGATATTATGGCGAATCCATATTCAACAACAATGGCTCAGAAAAAAACCGAATCAGATGCCGCTAAAATTATTGCCAATGATATAGCTTTACGTTTGGGAGCATATTTTCATTCTCAGTTGAAAGAAAAAGGTTTGAGAAATGATTTTTAAAGCGGCACAATTTGAAAAATATATCAAAAAACCGCAACCGGAAATTAAAGTTTTTGTCGTTTATGGCAGCAATGAAGGCTTAGTTGCCGAATATACAAAAAAATTGATAAATACGATATCTAAAGATTTGTATGATCCTTTTGCCGTTGTATATTTGGCGGGAACCGATGTTAATGATGATCCGGGTGTGTTGTTTGCCGAATATACCTCACAGTCATTAATGGGGGGACGTCGAGTTATAGTAGTTCGTGATGCTGATAATAATTTGACTAAGAATATAAAATATTTGTTGGAAAATCTGCAATCAGATACTTTATTGGTGATAACTTCATCTTCATTAAATAGAAAATCTTCATTAGTAGCTTTGGGAGAAGCAAATCAAGAAATGGTTGCTTTGGCATGTTATGAAGACAGAGATGAAGATGTTTTTGCAACAGCTAGGGCAAAGTTTATTGAACACGGATTAACCATAAATAATGAAGCATTGCAATTGATGTGTTCCAGATTGTCTAATGACAGAAAATCAAGTATGGGTGAAATTGAAAAGTTGATTACCTATATGGGGGATAAAAAAAATGTTACGACTGAGGATGTACGTGCGATTATTTCCGATCAGTCGGCATCAAATAGTGAAGATGTTTGTTATTATGCAGCCGGAGGGTATATAGATAAGGCATTGGCTTCGTTGCAAAAATTGTTTAATGAGGGAGATGAACCGGTTGCAATTGTCAGAGCTTTAAGTTATCATTTTAATCGGCTGTTGACGTGTAAAGCGTTTATGGAAAAGGGCGAGCCTGCGGACAAAGTAATTAAAAAATTAGTGCCAAAGGTTATTTTTTATCGAGAATCGAGTTTTAAGCGGCAATTGGCTTTGTGGCCCAAAGATAAAATTTTTTCGGTTTTGGAGTTATTATATAAGTGCGAAAAAGATTGCAAAACTACAAATATGCCGACAAATGAGATATTGAGCTATACTATAATGCAAATTTCATCGGCAGCGGCAAGATTAGGCAAGGCTGTTTAACAGCCTTGCCTTTGAATGAGAGTTAATTGGTTTTGTGATTGTGGGCTTCACGCATGGAAAACAGTGGTTCTGAAGCAACAAACAAAGCAGACAAACCAACCAAAACATAAACAAAACGGCTCAAAATGCTCATGGGGCCAAACAAGAAAGAAACCAAATCAAAGTCAAAAGCTCCTACCAAACCCCAGTTAACACCGCCGACGATGGTCAAAATTAAGGCAAGATTGTGCCAAAATGCGTTCATTTTTATCTCCTTTTATAATTAATACCAGTATGATATAAACGTAAAAAAGAGAGTTTCAAGTTTTAGAGGTGATTATGTATAGTGATAAATTTAAAACTTTTATCAAAATGTGGCAGGAGGATTTTGCCATTGAAAGAACCATTGATGAAAAGGTTTGCATAGACAGAGATGGGAATCCTTTGCCGTGGTATACATATCCGGCCATAGAATATTTGCGACAATTTGATTATAAAGACAAAAAAGTTTTTGAATTCGGTTGTGGTTTTTCTTCTTTATTTTGGGCCTTGAGGGCACAAAAAGTGGTTAGTGTGGAAGATAAGGAAGAGTGGTTTGCCAGGTGGCAAAAAGAATTTAACGCAGATAATTTGGAAATACTTTTGCGTGATGAAGGCGAGGGGTATGAAAAGGCTATTTTTGAAAAAGAAGAAAAATATGATGTTATTGTTGTTGATGGGAAACGCAGAGCGGAGTGTTGCAAAACGGCAGTAGAAAAACTAAACCAGAAAGGAATGATTATTTTAGATGACAGCGACCGCATAAATACCAGTGAGGAATATGTGAAAGCGGTCGATATTTTAAGGAAAAATGATTTGATACAGATTGATTTTTATGGCTTTTGCCCAATGAATAATTATACCAAAACAACATCGTTATTTTTAAAACGGGATTTTGAACCAAAGTCTCTTTATGAGGTTCAACCTATAAACGGATGGGGTAATTTGTGGTCGATGAATCGCCAAAAACGCAAACGCTTTTATAAAGAAAACGTTTAATCTACAACTCCCCAATTACCACAAACCAAAATCATCATTAAAGATAAGAAAAATATCATGGAAAATCCTGTACGAAGAGAAATATCATCGGGAATCTTGTTATATTTATTGAGAGCAAAAACAAAAAAAGGTGCAGTTAAAACCAGGGCTATTACATATCCAGGATTAGGAGCTAAACGCAAAGCCATGGTTTTTGCCGTTATCAAAGCGGCTGAAAAACTGATGATATAAATTCCGACATTTACAACCTGAGGATTGAGAACATTTTTGAAAAAGCCAATAAAACCAGGTCTTTCGGTTTTAATATAAAGCACGCTGTTATAAAACCCGCTGACAAAGGTTGAAACAACAAGATAATAGGCTATATTTTCCCAAATGTTTTGTCCCATCATGGCAATTTCTTTGGTGGCAATGCTCATACCGGATAAAGCAAAAATTGCCGGTGCCATATAGGCAAAAACGGCTTTGCTGACCGGAGTTTTTATCATATACCAATAGCAAAAAGAAAACCCAAACAATATAAGTAATAAAGTTATAAAAACACTGCCGTTTTTGGCAAGAGAAAAGAAAAGTTCAGGAGTTATGCTCCACCACATGATGACGGTTATTAAAGTGGTTACGGCAAGTGAACGTGAAGTCGGTCCGGCACCAAAACGAGAAGAAGCAAAAAACAAATGAGAATCATATATGCCGATAAGCCAACCTTGAAAAATGAGCAAAAACCAATTATAAGCACTGGTTTGCGGCGGCAAAAAGAATAAAAAAGGTGAAAAGATAAGAGATATTCCAAAACCTCGCCAAATGCCAAGGATATAGCCGTTTAGTTTGTGTTGTTGGTTTACAAGGGTGTATAAGGCACTGAAAAAGCCATAGATTAATCCGTTGATTATCCAAAGCATATTTAAATAACTCCGTTAAATTTGCTTTTAGATATAATCTTTATGCTTAAGAATTAAAGGTTTTTAAGAGCAAAGCTTTTCAATCAAATAATTTAAAACAAGAAATCCTTGCTGGGTGGCTTTTAGGTTTTGAGAATCTTCTTGGAGCAGGTTTTGTTGTTTTAATTCGGCAAGATGTTTTTGATTAATAAAGTCGTCAAATTTAATTTGGCAACAATCATAAAAATGTTTTTTATTTATGCCGGAGGTTAATCTAAGACCCATGATGACCAGTTCTTCGGCACGTTCTTGCGGGGTTAGCTTTTCTAAAAGACGGGGAAAACTTTGAGCATAAATGCCGGAAGAAAGAGAAAGCCTGCCGTGAGCTCCTTGACCGATACCAAGATAGTCATCTCCTTGCCAATAGAGCAAATTATGGCGGCAAGCAAAGCCTTTTTGGGCATAGTTTGAGACCTCATATTGCTGATATCCTTTGGCAGAGGCAATTTGATTGGCAAGAGAATAAAATGAGGCAGCTTCGTCATCTGCTAAAGGAGAGATTTTCTTTTTGGCAAAGGCGGTGTTTTCTTCAATGGTTAGTTGGTATAAAGACAGGTGTTTAAGCGGAAATTTTAGTAATCTTTCAAGATTTTGCTGCCAAAGATCGGCATTTTGATCGGGTAGGGCATAGATTAGGTCGGCAGAAGTGTTATCAAAAAGAGAGCAAATTTCTTCCAGAGCTTGGAGTGCTTGGTTAGCAGAATGGGTGCGACCTAAAAACTTTAGCTCATTATCATCAAGAGATTGAACACCCAAAGAAAGGCGGTTGATTCCGGATTTTTTTAAGTCAGAAAAAAGGTGCGGTTTTTGAGTGTTAGGGTTTGCTTCAAGCGAGATTTCAGCATTATCAGACAAGGTAAAAAGTTTGGCGATATGTTCAATAATTTTTTCAATATTTTGAGGGCTGATTAATGATGGGGTGCCACCACCGAAAAAAACAGAGCTGACATTTCTGTTGCCGATTGTTTGAGCATAGTAGGTTAAATCATCGAGATATTTGCTAATTAATTCATCTTGATTTATGTCTTTTTTTACACGGCTGAAAAAGTCGCAATAGGGACATTTGCTTAAGCAGAAGGGCCAATGAACATAAATTCCGAACGGGAAAGCCTTTTTATGAGAATCCTGAAAATCAAGATTCCCATTTTCTTTTTTTGATGTATTTCCTTCTTTATTCATCTCTTATAAGATAAATTTAGATAAGTCGCTGGCTTCGGTGTATTTGTGCAATCTTTCCTCAACAAATTGCGGAGTTATGACTGCCGTTTCTCCACTTTTATCGGGAGCATAAAAACTGATGTCTTCCAGCAAAATTTCCAGTACCGTATGCAAACGTCTGGCACCGATGTTTTCTACATTTTCATTAATGGCAACCGCTATATCGGCGATTTTATCAATAGCTTCGGGTTGGAATTCCAAGTGAAAATTTTCTGTTCCCAAAAGGGCTGTATATTGCTCAATAAGGTTAGCTTCAGGCTCGGTCAAAATTCTGACAAAGTCATTATGAGTTAAAGCTTTTAATTCAACACGTATGGGTAATCTTCCTTGAAGTTCGGGCAATAAGTCAGATGGTTTGGAAAGATGAAAGGCCCCCGAGCAAATAAACAAAATATGATCGGTTTTGACCATGCCGTATTTGGTGGAAACGGTTGTTCCTTCTATCAATGGCAGTAGGTCTCGTTGAACACCCTCGCGGGAAACGTCTGCACGGCTGTCTGATTTGCCGGTTATTTTATCGATTTCATCAATGAAGACTATGCCGTCATTTTCAACAGCTTTAATGGCCTCACGGGTAATGGTTTCATTATCCAATAATTTGTCACATTCTTCGTCAATCAGCAGTTTTTTTGCCTCAGCAACGGTAAGTTTGCGAGTTTTATATTTTTGGCTTGAGCCGCCAAGCAGATCTCCAAGGCTGATCATGCCCATAGAAGCACCGGGCATGCCTGGGATATCTATGGTTGGCATAGATGCATTAGAATTATCAAGTAAAGATATTTCAATTTCGCGTTCATCCAATTTGTTTTCACGCAGAAGTTGGCGGAATTTTTGTTTGGTTTCATCACCGGCGGAAACTCCAACCAAAGCCTCAAGTAAGCGTTCTTCGGCACCTTCTTCGGCTTTGGCACGGACTTGTTTACGTAAGCTTTGACGAGTATTGTTTATGGCAATTTCCACAAGGTCACGAATGATGCTTTCAACATCACGGCCGACATATCCGATTTCGGTGAATTTAGTGGCCTCAACCTTGATGAACGGAGCTTTGGCTAATTTTGCCAAGCGGCGTGAAATTTCTGTTTTGCCAACACCGGTGGGACCAACCATTAAGATGTTTTTGGGAACGATTTCTTCTTTGAGCTTGTCAGAAAGCTGCATGCGGCGCCAACGATTACGCAAAGCAATGGCTACGGCTTTTTTAGCTTCTTCCTGACCAATGATATATTTATCAAGTTCGGAGACAATTTCACGAGGGCTAAAGTTAGTCATTTTTAATGCTTTCAATGATTACGTTATGGTTGGTATAGACATCTATGTCGCCGGCAATTTGCATGGATTTGCGAGCAATTTCTTCCAAAGACAGGTTTGGTATATCGTAAAGGGCTTTGGCAGCGGCCATGGCATAATTGCCACCGGAGCCGATGCCTATTATGCCGTCGTCTGGTTCCATGACCTCTCCGGTGCCGGAAATTACTAAAGATGTTTCTTTGTCGGCAACAATCATAAATGCCTGTAATTGACGCAAATATTTATCCATTCGCCAATCTTTGGCCAGTTCTACAGCAGCACGTTTGAGTTGGTTAGCGTGTTTTTCCAGTTTTGCTTCCAAGCGTTCAATTAAAGTTATGCCGTCAGCGGCGGCACCTGCAAAACCGGCAATAATATTATTGTTTGCACCGATGCGTCTGACTTTAACCGATTTGGATTTAAAAATTACGGCTTCACCCAAAGTTGCTTGCCCGTCACCGGCCATAACAACTTCATTTCCTTTGCGAATGCATAAAATGGTGGTCATTAAAATATCCTCAAGTTATTATTATCTTTGTTATATGTAGGTAAAAGTTTTTCTGATTGCAAGTTGAAAGCAACAAAAAAACACCCAAGATTTGAAATCTTGGGTGTTTTTTATTAAAGGATTTTTATTTCTTTTCTTTGTCACTGAGAACTTCAGGTGTTTTGTCTGCCTTGGAGTTATCAATGGCATCGGCCAGCGGTGTTTCATAAGTTTTGATTGCCGCAGGCTTTTTGTTTTCAAACTTGCGTCCACAAATCTCTAATCCTAAACCTTTGAGGGCAGTTTCTATTGGGATAAACAAGTCAGGAGAATCATCGGTTTTTTTGCTGGTGTGAGCAAGACCGATAACGTTTCCATTCTTGTCTATCAAGGCACCGCCCAAAGTTACGGTTTGAACAAAGGTGTCGGCAATAATTTCGGCACCACGTTCTTCAGACCAACGATAACCAGTGACGCGACCTTCGTTGTCAATATAACCCTCACCTTCGGTTTCTAGGTCAAGCAAGCCTAGAGTGAGTAGAATGTCTTTGTTTACTTCAGGTAAGGACAATGACAAAGGCAACGGAGTGTAGCCGGTTGATTGGTCTACAACCAAAAGGGCAACATTCTTATTGGGGTTAACACGGAAAGCAGCACCCTTAAATTTTTTGCCGTTGATGGTTTGTAGGTTGAAATTATTGTTACCTTTAACCATCAAATCGGCCGAGGTGAGAACTAAGTTGTCTGCAATTATAAGTCCGGCTCCTTTTTTGCCTTGAGAATTTTCAACCGAGATTATGGAAGCTCTTACCTTGTAGAGATTATAAGGGTTGAGGTTTTCATAAGGAGGTTGATTTTGAATGCAGAAGCTGTTGTTGGCATTAGCAAACGAACTTTCAATCATATCGCGATTGGTGATTAATCTTTCATCTGATGTGTTGAGAGGAACGTCAAGCCAGTAATCGTCAGCAATTGTTACCTTGTCATTCGTGGTTTTAACAACGGTGCAGCTGTCATCAACAATTTCAATTGCTTGGCAATTGTCGGTAATTGACAATCCTGCCGTTTTGCCGTCACGAGTTTTGATTACTTTGCCGTTTACCCCGCCAGCTTCGTCAACATTGTTGCCAAGTCCGGAGGCACAGTTTTGCAGCAAAGATACTCCTTTTAACTCTTTGTCGTATTGAGAGTTAAAACTTTGATTGCGAGTTTCCAAACCTTTAAGGTAGGCAAGTTGACGTTGGATATCTTCAGGACGAACTCTCAAAGAAAGAACTTTGTTAAAGCAATCTATCTCGGGGAGTTTGGTTAAGGCGTCTTCAAAAGCTCTTTCAACAAGTAAAGTTTCACCGTTGGGTTCGCCTTCTGATATTTGACCGTAACCGGTGGTGACACCTTTGCAATATACTTCATCACGGGCTAAGTTCATTACTCTCCAAACAACGGTAATTTCAGAAGAACCGCTGCGGAGTTTTTTCTGTTTAACATTGTTCCAATCAAATTCATCACAAATGTTCATGAAATAATCGGTGATTTCGGCAGTGATGATATACTCAGGATAAGGCAATTTGTCCGAATCCATGTAATAAGGGCTTTTTTTATCAACCACTACCGGGTAATAATCGTTCATGGTTTCATAAAAAACATCAAAGAAACGCATATCTTTTTGCATTGCACGGCCTTGGTTTAAGAAAACATTTTTGCTTTCGCGGCGGCAGCCGAAAATGCGGAAACGATAGTTACCTAACTTATTTTCAAATTCATCATATTTGCGACCTTTTTGGATGCGGAAATCAACATATTCCAGCTTTATGGGAGCAAAAGCGTCACGGCGGTGGTGCAAATAAATGTAGGCATCGTATTGGCTATCATCAATTATTAGAGTTTGGTAACGCGGTTTGGTGCGATCTTGTAAATAGGAAATGCGGCGAACAGGTTTTTTCTTCATCGGTTCGCACATGCAGTCAAACATTCCCAGTGTTGATTCACTGCCGTCACACATACAAGGGATAAGTTCGGGACTTTCTTTGCTGCAAGACGCCAGTAAAAAAAGACTTAGCAGGAATTTTATGGTTATATTTTTCTTCATGTTTTTGCTCCTATTTACCATTAGAAGAAAGTTTGCGACGATAAGACAATGCCTCTGCTACATGCAGTTTAAGTATTTTTGATTCATTTTGCAAGTCCGCAATTGTTCTTGCTAACCGTAAAGTGCGATGATAGGCTCTGGCAGATAGTTTATTTTTGTCAGCAAAGGTTATTAAAAGTTTTTCAGCGTCATTATCAAGGATGGCCACTTGTTCCAGTAGTTTACCTTTTAGTCCTGAATTGGTGCAAATTTGATTTTCGCCTAAAGATTTTAGACGTTCGGCTTGAATGTTGCGGGCTTTGATTACGCGTTTGCGGATAATATCTGATGTTTCTCCTCTTTTTGCAGATGCCAGATCCCAGGGACTGACAGCCGGAACCTCAATGTGAATATCTATTCTGTCAAGTAAAGGGCCAGATATTTTGGACTGATATTCGGCAGCACAAAGAGGTGCTCTGGGGCATTCAAGCTCTGGAGTGCCGAGATGTCCGCAGCGGCATGGATTCATGGCGGCAACCAGTTGAAAAGATGCTGGATAGGTGGTGTGGGAATTAACTCGAGAAATGCTGATACAACCATTTTCAAGCGGTTGTCTTAGAGCCTCTAAAGTGGAACGGTTAAACTCAGGCAATTCATCCAAGAAAAGAACTCCGTTGTGAGCTAAAGAAATTTCGCCAGGTTTGGCTTTGCGTCCGCCACCGACAAGAGCTGGGGTTGAGGCACTGTGATGAGGGGTGCGGAAAGGTCTGTTAAAGCAAAGCTGTCCGTCTTTGAGTTCACCGGCGATGGAGTGAATCATACTGGTTTGCAGAGCTTCTTCAGCTGAGAGCGGGGGTAAAATCCCAGGTAACCTGGCAGCAAGCATGGATTTTCCTGATCCCGGAGGCCCAACCATAAGCAAATTGTGTCCGCCGGCAGCGGCGACTTCAAGAGCGCGTTTGGCACTTTCCTGGCCTTTGACATCAGACATATCTAAAACAGAAGTTGTTTGAGCTTGGGCTTGAATTTGCGGAAAAGAAATGGTGTAAGTGCCTTTGAAATGATTTATCAGTTCAAGCAGTCCGGGAGCAGCAATAATATCTTTCAGACCAGACCAGACAGCCTCAGAGCCACAAGCTTGAGGGCAGATAAGTCCTAAATTTTTAGTTTTGGCGTGCATGGCTGCAGGCAATATACCATTTACAGGTAAAATGGACCCATCAAGTCCGAGTTCTCCCAAAGCAAGATACGACTTTAAATTTTCTGAGGGAATTATTTTCATAACCGATAAAACAGCCAAAGCAATAGGCAAATCAAAGTGAGAACCTTCTTTGAGCAAATCTGCCGGAGCCATGTTTATGACAATTCTTTTGGCAGGGAGCTGAATTCCTAATGATTGTAAGGCTGAGCGAACACGTTCTTTGCTTTCGGCAACGGCTTTATCAGGTAGTCCTACAATTATAAAATTGGGCAGGCCGGAAGATATTTGTATTTGTAAATCAACATCTAAAGTTTCAAGACCATTAAAAGTGAGAGTGTTGATGCGGGATAGCATTTATGTTCTACCAGCGAGGAGTGGATTCAGAATCCCGCCAGCGTCTGGTGGGATATGTGTCAACTTTTAAGAAATCATAGTTAGCCGTTTTGTAAGGAATATCACGAAAGCGAACATAACCAAATTTTTCAAAGTAACGTGCACAGTGCTCTGCAGAGTATTCTTCATTACTGTAGCAACGGACAACATTGCGATTTTCAAGATTTTGTAAACCTATGTAAGGTTCATCATTTACGTAAACATCATTTGGCATAACGTAAACAATCTTTTTTTGTTTTTGAGGAGAGTCAAACCAGGTGCGCCATTCGCAAATATCGCATTTGGCTAAGGCTGAAAAGCTTAGTACACAAGATAAAAATAATGTACAAAAGCTAAGTTGAAAAAATTTTTTCATTAAAAACTCCGCAAAATAACCTAATTTAAGCTTTAATATAGAGCTAAAAGATTAATTTTATACTAAAAAATGCTTGCAAAATAAAGTTTTTGTGCTATGTTTCGCCTCGTCCCTTGCTTTGCTTGTTTTAAGTAAAGCTATACAAGAGCCGACCTGTTTTTAGGTCATTTGTTGAGAATCCATAAGGAGATTTTTTATGAATAAATATGAAAGCGTGTTAATTGCACGTCAAGACTTGGGCACTTCACAAGTTAATGCCTTGGTTAATGACTTTTCAAAAGTTATTGCCGATCAAGGTGGTGAGGTTGTTCGTATTGATAACTGGGGTTTAAAAAACCTTGCTTATCGTATTAAGAAAAACCGTAAAGGCTATTATGTTCTTTTGAACTTTACTGCTCCGGCTACCGCTATTGCCGAGTATGAAAGATTACTTAGAGTTAATGAAGATATTATTCGCTATATGACCGTCAAGGTTGAAAACTTCTCTGAAGCTAACAGCGAAGAAGCTTCTGAAGCTACAGTTGAAGAATAAGGAGAACTAAAATGGCTAAACAAGTATTTTTTAGAAGAAAGAAAAGCTGTCCGTTCTCAGGTGAAGACGGATTGAAAATCGACTATAAGGATGTTAAACTTTTGTCTCGTTATATTTCTGAAAAAGGCAAAATTATTCCAAGTCGTATTACTTCAGTTTCAGCAAAAAAACAGAGAGAGTTGGCTCGTGCTATCAAACGTGCTCGTTATCTCGGTTTGTTGCCTTATGTAGCTATGTAAGCAGAGGAGAAAAAAGATGGAAGTTATTCTGCTTGAACATGTAGATAAATTGGGTAAAATGGGCGAAAAAGTAAACGTTAAGAACGGTTATGCTCGTAATTACCTTTTGCCTCAGAAAAAAGCTCTGCGTGCTACAGAAGCTAATTTGGCTGTTTATGAAAAACAAAAAGCTGATTTGGAAGCTCATAATAAAAAGCTTTTGGAAGAGGCTAATAAAGTTGCCGAATCTCTAAAAGGTTTTTCTGCCGTGCTTATTCGTCAAGCTGCTGAGACAGGCCAATTATATGGTTCTGTTACAATTCGTGATATCGCTGCAGCTATTAAAGAGGCCGGTTTTGCCGTTGAGCGTCGTCAGGTACATTTGGATAAAACAATTAAGGACTTGGGTGTATATGAGGTTAAACTTAATTTACATCCTGAAGTCAGCCAAAAGATTTTGGTTAATGTTGCCAGAACTGATGATGAGGCTAAAAAACAAGCTAAAGATTATAGTGTTAAAGACTAATCTTTATGTCGTTTATAAAAACCCTTCCGTTACGGAGGGGTTTTTTATTTTAAAAATTTTTTGCTTAGTTAGTATTTGTTAAAACTATTTTGTTATTAATGGCTTTGAACGAGGAGATTTTTTATGTTTGAAAAATGGTCTAAAGCCATAAAAGTTTATTTTGATCATCGTATGTTGGTGATGATTTTATTGGGATTTTCAAGCGGATTCCCATTGTTGTTGGTTTTTGGAACATTTAATCTATGGTTGAAGGATGCCGGAGTGTCTTTGGCGGCAATAGGTTTGTTTTCTTTAGCCAAAACCCCATATAGTCTAAAATGGGTATGGTCGCCGTTAGTAGATAGGGTTAAGTTGCCGCTGTTTAATCGCTTGGGACGCCGCAGAGGATGGGCTTTATTTGCACAGTTATGGCTGATTGCTGCTTTGTGGGGGATGGCTGTTACGAATCCTGCTTTAAATCCAGTGCAAATGGCCTGTTTTGCTTTTTTGATGACAGTGGCTTCGGCAACACAGGATATTGTTTTGGACGCTTATCGTATTGAGAGTTTTAGCAATCGTGAACAAGGTGCCGGTGTAGCAGTGTTTGTTTTGGGGTATAGGTTGGGTACTATTTTTTCCGGTGCCGGAGCTTTGTTTATGGCTGCGGTCATGGAATGGGAAGATGTTTATAAAATTATGACTTTGGGTGCAGTTGTCGGTATGATGACAATATTGTTTTCTAAAGAACCTAAAGCGGAAAAAAAGACGAATAAAAAACCAAAAAGAAGGTTTATGATTAGGGTTAAAGATTTTTTGAAAACATCTGTATATGATCCTTTTGCGGATTTTATGAAAAGGCCTAATTGGATTTTGATTTTGTTGTTTATTTTCTTATACCGAATGAGTGATGCTTATATGGGTCCAATGGCATATCCTTTTTATGATGATATGGGCTTTTCTAAAATTCAGATTGCTTCGGTTACTAAAATATACGGGGTTGGAGCAACAATTATAGGAACTATTATTGGCGGTTTGGCTGTCAGTCGCTGGGGAATTGTCAGGTCCTTGTTTTTATGCGGAGTTTTGCAAGGGTTATCTAATTTGGTGTTTGTATTTCAGGCATATGAGGGAAATAATATATATGCTTTAATGTTAACCATTTCCGTTGAAAATATTTCCGGCGGTATGGGAACGGCAGCTTTTGTGGCATACCTATCTTCTTTATGTAATTTAGCTTATACGGCAACCCAATATGCTTTGTTGTCATCATTTATGAGTTTGGCAAGAGATGTGTTTGCATCAACATCAGGATTTTTGGCAGGAACAGTATCTTGGGCCGCTTTTTTTGTAATTACAGCATTGATGTCTATTCCGGGATTGTTGATTTTGTATTATTTGATAAAGAAACAATCTATTCGCAATATTTAAACTTTGTAAGGTAATTTTGAATAAATAAATTCGCTTAACCAATTGGGAAGGATTGAGCCAAACCACGAAACGAATCTCATCGGCCATGGAAAAGAAATGATACCTACGTTGCGTTCTAAGCGAGATGCTATAATTTCGGCAGCATGTGAGGCGTCCATCAAAAACGGCATTGGACAAGTGTTTTTATCGGTAATGCGAGAGCGAACGAATCCTGGGCAAATAATGCTGACATTTATATTATAAGGTCTTAGAGAAAGACGCAAAGCTTCTCCCCAGGCTTTGACGCAGGCTTTGCTGGCACTATAAGATGGGCAGGTCATTAATCCGTGATAACCGGCAATTGAACTGGTGATGGCGATGGTTTTAATGCGGGGATTGGCACGGTTTTTAAAAATTTCAATAAACGGAATTACAGTGTTTAACACACCAAAAATATTGGTGTTAAAAGTATTATAAATATTTTCAGGAGTTTCGGAAAGAGTGGCAACACCGGCATTGGCAAAAACTAAATTTAGAGGGGCTTGTTTTTCACATTCATTTATCCATTTTTCCATAGCGTTACGATCAGTAACATCAAGTATGGCGGTAAAAACTTCGCATCCTTTAGCACGACATTGTTTAGCAACCGCTTCAAGGCGTTTTTTGTTACGGCCGCTTAAAAAAAGAGTTTGAGCGTTGCCGGCATAATGAAGAGCTAAAGCCTCTCCGATACCGCTTGAGGCTCCGGTGATAAGAATGTTTTTAAATTTTTGCATAATGTTTTCCTATTTAAAGTAAAAACTTTTTAAGTATTTATGTATATAATACACAAAAATCAATGAGGAGTGTTCAAAATGAGTATAGCAAGCATGACGGGATTTGCAAGAAGCTTGGGAGAATTTGAATTCGAAAAAGGTAATGTTAGTTGGACTTGGGAGCTGAAAAGCGTTAACGGCAAAGCTTTGGACGTTAAAGCAAAATTACCCCCAAGGTTGGAGGAGTTGGGGATAGTTTTAAAGACTTTGGCGGCAAAATATTTGCAAAGGGGAAGTTTAAGCGTGTTTCTGGAAGTTAAAAATGCAAAAGAAAACAGCAGCTTGAAAATAAATTCTGAATTTTTGGACGCTTTGGCCCAAAAAGCCATTAATTTGTATCAGAGTTATCCAGGTGAAATTGAAAAACCGATAAGCAGCCAGCTTTTGGCAATTAAAGGAGTGGCGGAAACGGAAGATGTTTCTTTAAGTGAAGAAAGCTTTGAAAAATTAAAAGAGAAAATGCTGCAAAGTTTTGAAGAAGCTTGTGCCAAACTTAAGATTGACAGAGAAAAAGAAGGTGAAAAAATAAAAGAAGCTTTGGGCAATGTACTTAAAAATATAGAAAAAGACGTGCAACAAATTGAAAAAATTGCAGTAACATTGCCGGAAAAAATAAAAGAAAAATTGCAAGAGCAGTTGAAACAATGGCTAGATCCCAGCGTACAACTCGGTGAAGACCGCTTGGCTCAAGAGATTGTTTTTTATGTTACCAGGGCAGATATTAGAGAAGAGATTGACAGATTGCAGGCTCATATAAAAACAGCAAAAAACCTTTTGAAAAGTAATGAAGCCGTGGGAAGAAGACTTGATTTTTTGTGCCAAGAACTTAATCGGGAGGCAAATACAACCTGCTCAAAGTCAATGGATCTATCCATAACCAATTTAGGCATGGATCTTAAAGCTTTGATTGAACAATTCAGAGAGCAAATTCAAAATATAGAATAGGGGAAAAGTCATGGACGAAATTGTTGACAGACTGAGAAAAGTCAGAAAAGGGGCTATGTTTATTATAGAGGCTCCTTCAGGAACGGGAAAGGGAACGGTTGCTAAAGAGATTTTAAAAAGTGATCCGAATATAAAATTCTCGGTTTCGGTAACGACCAGAGCTCCGCGTGAAGGTGAAGTTGAAGGTGTGGATTATTATTTTGTTACCGATGAGCAATATGATGAGTTTTTGGCAAAAGATGCTTTTTATGAGTATGTTGATTCTCAATACGGGGCTCGTTATGGAACGTTGCGTTCTGAAGTGGACAGCTTTATTAATGTGGGACAAGACGTGTTATTTGATATGGACTGGGCCGGAGCTCGTCAAATGAAGAAAAAAGCCGGCAAAGATGTGGTTACAATTTATCTTTTGCCACCGTCGATTAAAGAATTACGCCGAAGGTTGGAAAATCGCGGGACAGATTCCAAAGAAGTAATTGAAAAAAGAATGGGAATTATTCTTGATAAGATAAGTCATTGGGATGAATTTGATTATGTTATCGTAAACGTTAGTTTAGAAGAGACTGTCAGAAAAATTCAAAGGATTATTTCCGGTGAACGGATGAAAAGAGTGCGACAAGTCGGATTGAAAAGTTTTGTTAAGGAGCTTATTAAGGAAGCTAAAGAAGATTAATTTTCTTTAAGAGAACGACGCTGTTCTTCATTCATGGCTTTATAGACAAGAGAAGCGTTTTCTTCGGCTTTAGGAACCTGTAATTCTGATGCTTTACGATAGAGATGAAATGCTTTTATGTAATCCGGGCTGACACCCACACCTTTGGTATACATCCATGCCATAACCTCAACAGCTTTGGGGTCATTTTGTTGAACTCGATATTCTATTTCTTTTAATTCTACAGGAGTTACGCGATTTTCGGCAACAGCTTTTAGAGTGTTGTCCCATTTGAGTTGAAGGGATTTGCGAAGAGCATTTGAATCTGGGCGATTGTTAATCAAGTTAAGAGGTTTTTGATTTGAGGTTTTTAAGTCGGCAGGGTTATCATCAGGAATTCTTTTTAAGATTTCTTCTTCTACAAGGATATCGGGAATATTGCGGTTTTTTACAAACATGGGAAGATAGCCCTGATTGTCTGAACGGATGATGTCACGGTATAGCTCATCAAGGCTTGAAGCTTCAGCGTTTGAATACGCAAAAGCAAATAATATAAAGATAAATTTATAAATTATTCTCATTTTTCTAAAACTTGTTTTATTTATTGTAATAATATCAAAATCTTGTTATACAGGTCTAGAAGATTTTGTTGCTTATGAACATGATTTAGGGCAATACAATGAAAAAAATTTACAATTCAATGATTGAAATGATTGGCCATACGCCATTGGTACATCTTAATTTGTTGCAGAAAAAACATCATCTTAAAGCAAATATTTTGGCAAAATGCGAATTCTATAATCCGCTGTTCTCGGTTAAAGACAGGGCTGCTTTGTTTATGATTGAAAAAGTTGAAAAAGAGGGAAAAGTTTCTGATAAAACAATATTTTTGGAGGCAACCAGCGGCAATACTGGAATTGCATTGGCAGCAATATGTGCAGCCAAAGGATATAAATTGGTGATTACTATGCCGGAAAACATGACCAAAGAAAGGATTGCCTTGATGCGGCATTTTGGGGCAGAGGTTATTCTTACGCCTAAAGAAGACGGAATGAAAGGGGCACTTGCCAAAGCAGAAATGTTGGCAGAAAAAAATCCTGATGTGATTATGCTGCAGCAATTTTGTAACGAGGCTAATGTTGATGCTCATAAATTTGGTACCAGTATAGAGATATTGGAAGATACCGGTGGAGATATTGATGCTTTGGTTTGTGCTGTCGGGACATCAGGAACTTTAAGCGGAATTGTAACAACATTGAAAACTTCTAATCCTGATTTGTATGTGGTAGCGGTTGAGCCTAAGGCAAGTTCGGTGCTTAGCGGGGGAAAGGCAGGGCAGCATGATATTCCTGGAATCGGTGCGGGTTTTGTGCCTAAGTTTTATGATGCTGAATTAGTTGATGAAGTGATTGCCGTTGAAGATGCCGATGCTTGGAAAACTGCGGCAGAGGTTGCATCAGTAGAGGGGTTGCCGGCTGGAATTTCAGGTGGGGCAGCATTGTGGGCGGCAATTAATTTAGCCAAAAGAAATGAAATGAAGGGTAAGAATATTGTGATGATTTTGCCAGATTCAATAAATAATTATCTTTCTAGATTGTAAATCTGTAAAATTTTGTTGCTTAAAATTTAATTTGAAAATAATCTTGTGGTAAAATAATAATTTTAACGAAGAAAAAGATGAAACCAAATTCTATACTCGGAAGATATCTCACCAAACAAATAGTTGTTAATTTTTTAGCCGTGTTGATTATGGTGGTTGGAATTATCATGCTTTTTGAAGTGGTTGAACTTTTGCGGCGTACTTCGGGAAGATATGATGTCAGTTTTTGGTTTGTGCTGAAAATGGCATTTACAAAATTGCCCAAAAGTGCAGAAATGGTTTTTCCTTTTGTGGTTATGATAGCAGCAATGGCAACATTTTGGAAGCTTAGCAAGAGTAATGAGTTTGTAATTATGCGGGCTGCCGGTGTTTCAATTTGGGGCTTTTTGTTGCCAGTTATGGTGACAACATTTATTATCGGAATGATTAATGTTGGCTTGATTAATCCTGTTTCCGCAAACTTGAATGATTTATATGAAACGATGAATTATCGTCTTAAAACACGCAATCCAAATGCTGTTTTGTTTTCTGATCAAGGATTATGGATCAGAGAGGCAATAGACAATGATAATGTCATGGTTTTGCAAGCAAAATCGTTAAGACAGGAAAAAAAAGACTTGCTGTTGCGTGACGTGACCATTATAGAAATGGATCGCAGATCACAGCCGATAAGAAGAATAGAGGCCTTTGCCGGAACATTGGAAAAAGGTTATTTTGATTTTAAGGATGTTAGGATATTTAAAGCCGGAAAGCCGACTGAAGTTGTAAACAGTCTTAAGTACAAAACTGTTTTGACGGCAGATAGAATTAAAGAAAACTTTGTGGAGCCGGAATCGATTTCTTTTTGGGATTTACCGCAAACAATACATTTTTATGAAATGTCAGGGTTTTCTGCTTTAAGACATCAGATGAGATATTTGTCTTTGTTGGTTTCTCCTTTTATGCTGTGTGCGATGGTGTTGGTGGCAGCCGTGTTTGCGTTGCGTCCAAACAATCGTCGAGGAGGCATAATGTTTTTGATTGTGGGCGGAATTGCCACAGGCTTTACGGTTTATTTTTTGTCACAGTTGGTATATGCCTTCGGAATAAACGGAGATATTCCGATATGGATGGCCGTATCTGCTCCGGCGATTATTACGGCTTTAATAAGTATTTCGATTTTACTACATTTGGAAGATGGGTAATAAAAATCTAAATAAAATAAAAAAATGCTGGATTTTAAAAAAAAATATGTTATATGTGTAAGCAACATATGTTAGATATTATATGAAGTGGGGTCAATGCCCCGCTTTTTTGTTAGAGGAAACTTTTGATGAACAAAGAACATCCGATACAAAAACTTGTTGAACCCATAATTGAAAATATGGGGTATGAGGTTGTTCGTATAACCACTATTGGCAAACAGAATCCGACGTTGCAGATTATGATTGAAAGAAAAGATCGTAAAGATATTACTGTTGATGATTGTGCGTCTGTAAGTCGTGTGGTTTCCGAGATTTTGGATGAAAAAGATCCGATTGACGGTGAGTACTCTCTTGAGGTCAGTTCTCCCGGGTTGGACAGACCTTTGACTAAAAGAGAGCATTTTGAACGGTTTTCCGGTTATGAAGCCAAAATAGAGACATTTGCCGAAGTCGGCGGACGTAAACGTTTTAGAGGGCGGATAATCGGTGTTGATAATAAAAATCAAATATTGTTTGAGATGGACGGAGAAACTTATGAAATTCCGTTCGATAATATAAGTAAAGCAAAATTAGTTTTAACGGACGAGCTCTTAAATAGTTATATGGAAGAGAAGCCGGAAATTGAATGTTAACCAACTTGAATTTAGGGGAATAAAATGCAAAATTTTGAAAACATGCCCAGACCTGAAATTATTTTGGTTGCCGATACGGTAGCCAGAGAAAAAAATATTGATCGTGATGATGTCTTGGAAGCAATGGAGATTGCCATTCAAAAGGCAGGACGTTCAAAATACGGATTTGAGCATGATATCAGAGCTCATATTGACAGAAAGACAGGTGCAATTTCTTTATCTCGTTATCGTGAAGTTGTGCCAACAATTGATGATATTGAAAATGATGCAGCACAATTAACTTTGGATGAAGCTAAAGCTTATAATCCGGATATAAAAGTCGGTGAGTTTATTGTTGATCCTTTGCCGCCGATTGATTTTGGTCGTATTGCCGCACAGACAGCAAAACAGGTTATTGTGCAAAAAGTTAGAGAGGCTGAAAGAAACAAGCAGTTTGAGGAATATAAGGAAAAAATAGGCACAATTGTTAACGGAACCGTTAAAAGAATCGAATTTGGAAATGTTATTCTCGATATAGGAAAAACAGAGGCCGTTTTGCGTCGTGATGAGATTATTCCCAGAGAAAAATTTAAGAACGGGGACAGAGTTCGTGCATATGTGTTGGATGTTCGTCGTGAAAACAAAGGACCTCAAATTTTCTTGTCTAGAACTTGTCCCGAGTTTTTGGCAAAATTGTTTACTTCAGAAGTTCCCGAAATATATGACGGAATAGTTAAAATTGTTGCCGTTGCCAGAGATCCCGGATCAAAGGCTAAAATTGCGGTTAAAACCGATGATGTTACCGTTGATGCAGTTGGAGCCTGCGTAGGTTTGCGAGGAATTCGCGTGCAAGCCGTGGTTACTGAATTGCAAGGTGAAAAAATTGATATTGTTCCTTATTCAGAGGATAAAGCTCAATTTATTGTAAGTGCATTATCGCCAGCAGAAGTTACCAAGGTTGTTTTGGATGAGGAAAATAACCGTATTGAGGTTGTTGTTCCGCAAGAGCAATTCTCAATTGCCATAGGTCGTCGCGGTCAAAATGTTAAATTGGCTTCGCAGTTGTTAGGTTGTGATATTGATGTCTTGACCGAAGAGCAAGAACAAGAACGTCGCTCTAATGAAAACAAAGTTCGTTCACAGCGATTTATGGAAGCTTTAGATGTTGATGAGATGATTGCTCATTTGTTGATTGCAGAAGGTTTTTCTACAGTTGATGAAATTGCCATGGTTGGTTTAGATGAATTGGCTGAAATTGAGGGCTTTGATGAAGATGTTGCAAAAGAACTGCAAAGCCGTGCCAAAGAATTTGTAGCCAAACGTAACAAAGAATTTGAAGAAAAGAGTAAGACCTTAGGTATTGATGAACAATTGCAATCAATTGCCGGATTAGACCAGGATATGTTGTTGACTTTGGCCGGAAAAGGGATAAAGACACTTGATGATTTGGCTGATTTGGCTGCCGATGAGTTGATTGAATTGGTAGGCGAAGATGCATTATCAATTCAAGAAGCAAACAGAATAATTATGGATGCTCGTGCTCACTGGTTTAAGGATGAAAAATAAAATTATGTGGGCAGTCATTAAATGGCTGCCCACTGTAAATTTTGGTTGGAAAACAAATGAAACAAGAAGAACCTTTGCGAAAATGTATTGTAAGCGGAAAGAGTTTAGATAAAAATAAGCTTTTACGTTTTACTTTGTCTCCGGAAGCAGAAGTTATTCCTGATTTTAAAAAGAAATTGCCCGGAAAAGGTTTTTATGTTACAAATTCAATAACTATTTTGAATAAAGCCATTGAAGGAAATGTTTTTGCTAAAGTTTGTAAGCAAAAAGTAAAAGTGAGTTCTGATTTGCCGGTTATGGTGGAACATATATTAAGGAAAAGAGCTTTGGATGCGATTTCCTTAGCTCGTAAGGCAGGATGTTTGGTAACCGGAATGGATAAAGTGGCAGAAGCTTTAAAAAAAGAAAAAGTTGCTTTTGTTTTGGAGGCTGTTGACGCCGGCAATGACGGAAAACAAAAAATTGCTCATATGGCTAAAGAATTGGAGATTTTTAGACTTTTTGAAACAGAGGAGTTAGATAAGGCATTAAATAAAACAAACACGGTGCATGCAGCCTTTTTGAAAGGTGAAATGGCAAAAATGGTCAGAGAAGAATTTTGCAGATTATCTGACTTCTTGAATTCGTAGGTTTTGATTAAAGAATGGAGAATTTTTAATAATGACGGATGATAATGCAAAAAATAAATTAACATTATCGGGAAAAACGACCCTAACACTTAAAAACGTTGGGGATGTTTCCAAAGCACATAATCGTGACGGCAAAAAAGTCGTGCAGGTAGAGGTTCGTAAAAAAAGAATAGTTAATACAAGTGTTCCAAAACCTGAGGCAAAAAAGGAAATAGATGAAGAAACAGCGGCAAAATTGCGTTTGATTGCCGAAGCGAAGGAATTTGAAAATAAGCGTAAGCAAGAAGAGGAAGAAAAAGCAGCCTTGCGTCAAAAGCAAAGGGAGCAAGAAGAGGAAGAAAAAAGACAAAGAGAGGAAAAAGAAAAAGCTTTGGCTGAAGAGGCTGCTAAGAATGAAGCTTCTCATGCTGAAGTCGCCGTTCAAGAAGGTCGTAATATGGCTAAATCTAAAGATAAAAAGTCTCGTGATTTTGATTATGACGACGATGATGATGATGATTTTTCCGAAAGAAAAAATAAAAGAGCTATAAGCAAAGAAGAGGTTTTTGAGCAAGAACGTAAAAAAATTACCAAACGTTCTTTTGAGCCGCAAAGAAGAAATACTAAATTAAGTATTAATAATTACGGTTCATCTGCTGATGATGATGACGATTACGGATTTGGGCCTCGTCGTCGTTATAAGAAAAAACAACCCAAGCCGGTACAAGCAGTGCAACAGCCTCAAGAAAAGGTGATAAAAGAAGTGGTTATTCCGGAAGTTATTGCGGTTCAGGAATTAGCTAATCGTATGGCAGAAAAAAGTGCAGATGTTATTAAAAAACTGATGGCTTTGGGGGTTATGGCAACAATTAATCAACCGATTGATGCTGATACGGCACAGATTATTGTTGAAGAGTTTGGGCATAAATTTAAACGTGTAGCAGAAAGTGATGTTGAGCAAGCTTTGCAAACAGAGGAAGATTCACCTGATAGTTTATTGCCAAGAGCCCCGGTAGTAACAGTTATGGGTCACGTTGATCACGGTAAGACATCATTATTAGATGCTTTGCGTGAAACAAATGTGGCAGCCAAGGAAGCCGGAGGAATTACGCAGCATATTGGTGCTTATCAGATTACGGTGCCAACAGGTGATAAAATTACGTTTATTGATACCCCTGGGCATGAGGCTTTTTCAGAAATGCGTGCTCGCGGTGCCAAAGTTACGGATATTGTGGTTTTGGTTGTTGCTGCCAATGATGGAATTATGCCGCAAACAATTGAAGCTATTCGTCATGCTCAAGCAGCAGAAGTTCCGATTGTGGTTGCTATCAATAAAATTGATTTGCCAGGTGCTGATCCAATGAAAGTTAAAACTGCTTTATTACAGCATGGAATCGGTGTCGAAGAAATGGGCGGAGAATGCTTGTGTGCAGAAGTTTCTGCCAAAAAACGTATTAACATTGACAAGTTGGTTGATGCCATTTTGCTGCAGGCCGAAATGTTGGATTTGAAAGCTAATCCTAATCGTAAGGCCGAAGGAGCTGTTATTGAAGCCAAAATGGAAAAAGGTAGAGGTACAGTAATTACGGCTTTGGTACAAAAAGGAACCTTACATATCGGGGATATTTGCATTGCAGGTAAAGAGTGGGGACGTGTACGTGCCATGTTTAATGAAAACGGGCAAAAGATGCAAGAAGCAGGTCCGGCTACTCCGGTAGAGGTTTTGGGCTTACAAGGGACTCCGTCTGCCGGTGATGACTTTGTGGTTGTGGCTGATGAAAACCAGGCTAAAGAGATTACAAATTATCGTATTCGTAAAGAGCGTGAGGCTAAGTTGGTTAAATCTGCTAAGTCTGCGATGGAATTGATGCTTGATAAGATTAAGTCAGGTGAGGTTAAACACTTGCCGATTATCATAAAAGCAGATGTTCAAGGTTCAATTGAAGCAATTGAAGGCACAATTAATAAACTTTCTAATGAAGAAGTCAGTGTTCAAGTTTTGCATTCGGCAGTAGGACCGATTTCGGAATCAGATATATCTTTGGCAAAAGCATCACATGCTTTGGTTATCGGGTTTAATGTTCGTGCTAATCCAATGGCCAGAGATATGGCTCGTCGAGACGGTGTTGAAATTAAATATTATTCAATCATTTATGATGTTTTGGATGATATCAAAAAAGGTTTGGAAGGTATGCTTTCTCCAGAGCTTAAAGAAAAAATTCTTGGCTATGCCGAAATTCGTGAAATATACAATATTACCGGTGTCGGCAAAGTCGGTGGATGTATGGTTACCGAAGGCATGGTTAAACGCGGAGCTAAAATTCGCTTGTTGCGTGATAATGTGGTTATTCATGACGGAGCTATCGGTCAACTCAAACGCTTCAAGGAAGATGTAAAAGAAGTCAAAGAAGGTTATGAGTGTGGTATATCATTTGAAAATTATAATGATATTCAAAAAGGTGACTTTATTGAATGTTATGAAATTGAGGAAATTGCCGCCAAACTGTAGAAGCTGATTCGGATATTTTTTCTGATGCTGATAATAAAAAACGCTGCTTATTTTTAAGCAGCGTTTTTTATCTCTTGTGAAAATGATTAAATCATTGCCATACCGCCATTGATGTTGATGGTTTGACCGGTGATGTATTGAGCTTCATCAGAGGCCAAAAAGGCAACAACATTAGCGATATCCTGAGCTTCACCGAGTTTGCCTTCAGGGATTTTGCTGAGCAAGGCGGCTTTAACATCATCAGGCAAAACATCTGTCATAGGAGTGCGGATGAAACCGGGGGCAATTGAGTTAACGGTGATGCCGCGGGAACCTACTTCTTGAGCCAAGCATTTGTTCATGGCAATCATACCGGCTTTTGAGGCTGAGTAGTTAGCTTGTCCGGCATTACCAGTAACACCTACAACCGAGGCAATACCGATGATACGACCAAAACGACGTTTCATCATGCCGCGAACGGCTGCTTTGGCCAATTTGAAGCCGGCAGAGAGGTTAACATCCAAAACAAGTTGCCAATCTTCATCACTCATGCGAATGAATAAATTATCACGTGTGAGGCCTGCATTGTTAACCAAGATATCAATACGACCGAGTTTTGCTTCAACTTTTTCAACCAGGCCTTTGACATCTTCGGCGTTGGTTAAGTTGGCAGTGAAAACCTCAACATTGTTGCCAAGCTCAGCTTTGAGTTTGAGCATGGGTTCTTCACGCATATCGGTTAGGGCTAAAATAGCTCCTTGAGCATGTAAAGTACGAGCAATTTTGTCACCAATACCACCGGCAGCACCGGTAATCAAAGCAACTTTTCCATCTAATCTGAACATTTTTTAATCCTTTTGTTTGAGGTTAATTTTTAAGATTTTTAGCCAATTCCTCTATTTCTGCAGGGGAACCCACCGCAACAGAGGTTATACCTTTTTTGGCTCTATTTATAATTCCGGTTAAAACTTTTCCGGCTCCAAGCTCGGCTGAGTTTTCAATTCCTTGTTCTGCCATATAATCAACGGTTTCTCTCCAACGAACTGAACCTGTAACTTGAGTTATGAGGTTTTTGACTATTTCTTTTTCATCAGTTGCGGCAGAAGCTTTAATGTTTGAAATCAACGGGATGGTTGGTTTATTGGCTTTAACGGCGGATAATGCCGTGGCCATAACTTCAGCCGCAGGTTTCATCAGCGGACTGTGAAACGGTGCACTAACCGGAAGTTTGATGCAGCGTTTTGCTCCAAATTCAGAGGCGATCTCAACGGCTTTTTCAATGGCTTCAATATGACCGGAAAGGACTACTTGTCCGTCAGCGTTATCGTTAGCGGCAACACAAACGTATTTGCCGTTTTGAGAGCATGCTTCAGCTAAAGCCACAACATCTTGATAAGAGACCCCGATGACGGCAGCCATACCCCCGAGCCCGACGGGAACGGCCTTTTGCATGGCGTCGCCGCGGGTACGGAGTAGCTTAGCTGTGTCTGTCAATGAGAAAACTCCGGCAGCACAAGCGGCCGAATATTCGCCCAAAGAGTGACCAGCTACAAAACTTGCATAGTCTTTAAGGTTAATGCCAAAATCTTTTTCTAATATACGAACCACAGCCATTGAATGAGCCATGAGGGCAGGCTGGGCATTAGAAGTCAAGGTTAACTCGTGCTCCGGTCCTTCAATCATTAATTTGAACAAATCTTGAGAAAGTGCATCATTGACTTCTTGAAAAACTTCCTTGGCTGAAGCAAAGTTGTCAGCCAGTTCTTTCCCCATGCCGACATATTGAGAACCCTGGCCGGGGAAAACAAATGCGTAATGCATAAATCCTTATTCCTTTGTTATTAAACAACAGATGAATCTTTAACGAGTAATAAACAAAAGTCAAGTTTTAAAACTGTTTTATAAAACGCAAATTTTGGTTTTTATTAAGGGAAAATTGACAATTTGGGACTATACTCACCATAACTTAAAGTTTGTTCTATGGATTGAAAACTATGGCTAAACGTAAAAAAGAAAAAACATTTTTAAATAAGCTTTTATGGAGAAGTTTCGGGCTGGTTTTGATGCTGTGGATAATCAGCCTGTGGACTGGATGTTTGTTTTATGACGCATTTGATGCGGCATATAATAACGCATCGTCAAAGCAGGTTAGTAATTTGCTTGGGCTTTACGGAGCCAAAAGTGCAGATGCCATTTTGACCTGGTGGGGAATAGCTTTGCCATTGTTTTTGATTGCGCCGTTTATTTGGGGGTATGGATTTTTAAGGTTGAGAGAAATGGTGCGACCATATTGGCGGATGAGTGCTTTTATTGTCGGAACAATAGCCTTTAGTGTTTTTATAAGCTTGGTTAGTCCTTATTGGGGAGATTTTAAGAGCGGCGGAAATGTCGGAATATTCTTATCAAGGCAAGCAATGAGTCTTTTGAACAGAGTTTATGTTTGGGGATATGGTAATTATTTGTTGGCTGCGGTTTTCTTTATTTTAGCTCTGGTATCGTTTAACTTGGCTTGCGGAATTACAATGAGCGGTTGGTATCGTGCAGGCAAAAAAACATATCAGGCAACAGCTTTTGTAGCTCTTAAAATTTGGAGCATATTGAAAAAAATATCAAACTTGTTTAGCCGGTCTGATAATGAAGAATATGTGCCGCGGAAAAAACGTGAATCTAAGGAGCGTAAAGAGCCAAAAGTGCGTAAAGAGCCAACTGTTGCCGACAAACCGAAAGAAAGTATTAAAACGAACAAAAGTAAACCAATTGACGACGGTTACAAATATCCGGATATTAATTTGTTAGGGCAAAATAAAGAAAAAACAGCCAGTGTCAACCAAAAAGAATTGGATAAAATTGCCGGCGAACTGGAAGGGGTTTTGCAAGAGTTTGGTGTTAACGGTAAAATCGTTAAGGTTCGTCCGGGGCCGGTGGTTACGCTTTATGAACTTGAGCCGGCACCGGGAACAAAAAGTGCCCGAGTTATAGGTTTGGCTGATGATATTGCACGCTCCATGAGTGCGGTTTCAGTCAGAATTGCCGTGGTTCCTGGTTCAAATACCATTGGTATTGAGTTGCCAAATCCGAAAAGAGAAATTGTTTATCTGCGAGAGCTTTTGGAAAGTGAAGAGTTTAAAGATTCAAAAGCAGCACTGGCTATTGCACTTGGTAAGGATATCGGAGGTAAAAATGTTTATGCCGATTTGGCCAAAATGCCTCACTTGTTGGTAGCAGGAACAACCGGTTCTGGTAAGTCTGTCGGGGTTAACTCCATGATTATTTCTTTGCTGTATAAAATGCGACCGGAGGAATGCAAGTTGATAATGATTGACCCCAAAATGCTTGAGTTTACCATGTATAACGGAATTCCGCATTTGCTGACACCGGTGATTACCGATCCGGGAAAAGCAGTGGTGGGCTTAAAGTGGGCTGTTAAAGAAATGGAAGATCGGTATCGGGCAATGGCCAAGCTTAATGTTCGTAATATTACGGGATATAACAAGCGTTTGGAAGAGCTTCGTGCCAGCGGGGAAAAGGTTAGCCGCACGGTGCAGACCGGTTTTGATATGGAAACCGGAAAGCCGATTTACGAGGAACAAGAGTTGGATTTGACACCTTTGCCATATATTGTGATTGTGGTTGATGAAATGGCAGATTTGATGTTGGTTGCCGGCAAAGATGTGGAGGCAGCCATTCAAAGGTTGGCACAAATGGCACGTGCCGCAGGTATACACTTAATTATGTCAACACAACGTCCGTCGGTTGATGTGATTACCGGTACGATTAAAGCTAACTTTCCGACCAGAATTAGTTTTCAGGTTACTTCAAAAATTGACAGTCGTACGATTTTGGGTGAGCAAGGAGCCGAACAATTGTTGGGTATGGGCGATATGTTGTATATGCCGGCCGGACAAAGACCAAATCGTGTTCATGCTCCGTTTGTTAAGGATAGCGAAGTGGAGCAAATTGTTGAGTTTTTAAAAGCCCAGCGTGAGCCTGAATATGTGGAAGGAGTTACCGAAGGCGAACTTAATCAAAGCAGCGGCAGCGGGTCGCCGGTGTTTGACAGCAGTGATTTCGGCGGCGGCAAAGGAGATGAAGAGCTTTATCGTCAGGCGGTTGAAATTGTTCGTACCGATCAGAAAGCCTCAACCTCATATATTCAAAGACGATTAAGAATAGGATATAATCGAGCGGCATCTCTCATTGACAGAATGGAAAGAGAAGGGGTGGTTTCTGCCGCTGACCATGTGGGTAGAAGAGACGTTTTATAAAAGTCTTTAGTGTATTGGTGTTTTTTTAGCCCCTCTTCTTAGAGGGGTTTTTTGTAACTTTTCCACAGGTCTGAAACATTTTTACAACCTATACTTGCATTTTATAAAACAATTTGTTATATTACGTTTTTGGTACAACAACAATTGTTTATAGAGGAGAATAAAAACAATGCTTAACAATTACAAATCACCGCTGGGCTATGTAGCCGATGGTAAAAAGGTAGATACTTATGGCGTTGACCATAGCGGATTTTCAACAAAAGACGAGATAGAATATCAAATGGCTCGGCAAAGAAGAGAAAACAG
>CALXUM010000012.1 GCA_944391685.1 uncultured Alphaproteobacteria bacterium | reverse complement strand
GCTGATATATGCGGCAAATGTATGGAAATACCGTGTGCTACAGGAACTGTAAAACAAAGTGAATGTGAGGGAAGTGGTCTTTTCTTTACCCCTAATAATGTTTTGTCAGGTGAAGAAAGATGTGGAATTTGTCGTGAAGAAGCTGTTACTTTAACATATAACGTACCAGCCGGAAGCAGCATAACGCTACCTGTTAGTAAAAATTTAAATGTTACGGTTGATTGGGGAGATGGGGTAATAGAAAAAGGGGTAACAACCGCCAAAACTCACATTTATACAACGGCCGGTAATTACGATGTTAGGATCACCGGTCATGCAGAAAAAATACAAGTTGCAGCATCAGACAGATCAAAAGTGGTTGGTATAAAACAACTTAATTTATCAAGTATTACCGATGCTAGCCAAGCTTTCTATTATTGTAGTAATTTAACCGGCACCATTCCTGAATTGCCTAGTGGTTTAACTAATGGTAGTAAAATGTTTTTTAATTGCACAAACTTAACCGGTAGCATTCCTGAACTGCCTAGAGGTTTAATTGATGGTAGTGGGATGTTTTATAGATGTTTTTACTTAACTGGTAGCATTCCGGAACTTCCAAAAGGATTGACTAATGGTAGTACCATGTTCTATAACTGTTTTTTCTTAACTGGTAATATCCCTGAACTTCCTAGTGGTTTAACTAATGGTAGCTATATGTTTGGTAATTGCAGTAATCTAACCGGCAATATTCCTGAATTGCCTAGTGGTTTAACTAATGGTGGTGGGATGTTTTATAGATGTTATAATTTAACTGGTAGCATTCCGGAACTTCCAAAAGGATTGACTAATGGTAGTACCATGTTTGCAGAGTGTGATCTTTTAACTGGTAGCATTCCGGAGCTTCCGAGTGGGTTGATTGATGGTTCGGAAATGTTCAGCGGTTGTGCTTATCTAACCGGCAACATACCTGAGCTTCCTGAGGGATTAACTAATGGTAGGGAGATGTTTTCTTATTGCAGTGGTTTAACCGGTGTAAGCACTGTAAACGGACAATATCCTTATCAATATTTAACTAAAGCAACTTCATACAGCAGTTTTGTTACCGGAAGCAGTAATGCAGTAAGACAACTTTTTCCAATCTCTTGGGGAGGAAGTAGTAATGTAGCTTTTGTAAAGACAAATGAAGAATTAACTCAGGCGATAAATACGTCAAGTGTAACTAAAATCATAATTGCTAAGGATTTAACGTTTAGTAATATGAATATAGTATTTACCGCCAATAAGGAAGTTACTTCATTTTCTGGTAATGAAACCTTAAATTGTTCAATGAATAGTGAAAGTATTAGTTCTGCTGCCTGCTTTTATCTTAACAATAATGTAAAATTTAACAATATAACAATCAACTTTATTAATAATGGTAAAGAAAACTATGCCATTGCTAATAATAATAAAAATTATACGGCAACATTAGATAATGTTGTGATTAATACCGAGAATAATGCAGGTATAGGGATTATAAATAGAGGTATTTTAAAAGGAAACTTTACTATTAAAACCAAAGGAAAATCTGCAATTGGTATTATAAGCAGAGAAGGTACGATTCAGGCAAATATAAATGTTCATACTATGGAAAGTAGTGCACATGGTATATATAATGCAATTTCCAACATAAGCGGAACCATGAATATCATTACGGAAGGATCTTCCGCTTTAGGCTTATATTCTGACACGGGAAAGACTTCCGGAACATTAAATATATATACAAAAGGTGCGTCATCTCGAGGAATAACTATGAACTACAATGATACAATTAGTGGTAATATTAATGTTGTAAGTTCTCAAAGTGAAGCTATTTTTATGAATCAGCTTCCCAAAATATCTTCAGGAACATCATTATGGCTTTCTAACTATGGAAATTCTATAATGACTAATTTTTATGCAAATACAGATGCTAAATCTCTTAATGAACTTTTAGTAAAGAGTGACAATAAAAATACAAGTGATTTTATAAAAAGCATAGAAAGTAATTTTTAAATTTTTTCAGAACTAATAAAAATAGCTTGCAAAAAATGCTCACCGTAATATATTTGCCAATAGTTAATTATTGCAAATAAGGAGAAAACAATGCCTTTAGTTACAATGCGTCAAATTCTTGACCATGCTGCCGAAAACAATTATGGTGTTCCGGCTTTCAACATTAATGATATGGAGCAGGTATTGGCAGTTTTACAAGCCGCCAAAAAAGTTAACGCTCCGGTTATCTTGCAAACCTCAACCGGTGCTCGCAAATTTGCCGGTGATCCGATGATTCGTCACATGGTTCAAGCCGGTATAGAAATGTTTCCGGAACTGCCTATTTGTATACACCAAGACCATGGTTCGTCGGTAGATATTTGTCAATCAGCTATCGTAAACGGTTATTCTTCGGTTATGATGGACGGCTCTCTTGAGGCTGATGGCAAAACCCCGTCATCTTTTGAATACAACGTTCGTGTAACCAAAGAGGTTGTCGCCAGAGCTCATGCAGTAGGTGCTTCAGTTGAAGGTGAGTTGGGTGTTATCGGTTCATTGGAAACCGGCAAAGGCGACAAAGAAGATGGTCACGGAGCTGAAGGCGTTATTGATAAAAAACGCCTGGTTACAGACCCTGATGAGGCTGCTCGTTTTGTGGAAGAAACCAAGTTGGACGCATTGGCTGTTGCTGTTGGAACATCTCATGGTGCATATAAATTTACCCGCAAACCTGACGGTGAAATTTTAGCTATTGACGTAATTGAAAAGATTCACAAAAAATTACCTAACACACATATGGTTATGCATGGTTCTTCTTCTGTTCCTCAAGAACTGCAAGATTTGATTAATGCTTATGGTGGAGCCATTCCGCAAACTTTTGGTGTTCCGGTTGAAGAAATTGTCAGAGGCATCAAATCTGGTGTTCGCAAAGTTAATGTTGATACCGATTGCCGCATGGCCATTACCGGTGCTATTCGTAAAATATTTGCCGAGAATCCCAAAGAGTTTGATCCTCGCAAATACCTCAAACCGGCCATTGAAGAAATGCAAAAAGTTTGTGAAGCTCGCTATATTGCCTTTGGTGCAGCAGGCCATGCTGATAAAATTAAAGCAATTCCGATGTCTGTTATGGCTAAACGCTATGCCGAAGGAGAAATCTAATTCTTAATTGGTATATAAAGAACAAAAAAGCCTGAAGTTTTCTTCAGGCTTTTTCGTTATCGGCAGATTGTTTACCCAAGCAAACATTCGTTATTTGGAGTATGACTATAAAATTTGCTCAAAGTTTCAAATCCAGCCGATAAAACTCCCCAATTTTTTCGAATCAACGACTCTATCAATTTGTCCTCATTTTGGAATATTTGTATAAATATGTCAACAAATAAAAGGCTAAAAAAATTAAATAAGTTAAAATATGTAGCAAAAACAATGGAATAGTTTTTATAAAAGACAAAAGATTTAATTAATTAAAAAATTTTAGCTTAAATTATTAATAATCCATATATCAGGCAAAATTACTTTGCTTTTTAAGATTGGTTATTATATCCTACATCCTAAATAAACAGGAGAAAAACATGGTAAAGATAGCCCCCAGCATATTATCGGCGGATTTTGCTGATTTGAAGAATGAAATTATCAAACTAGATGAAGCCGGAGCCGATTTGATTCACATTGATGTTATGGATGGTAATTTTGTCCCTAATTTAACCATTGGTCCTGCGGTTGTTAAGGCTATTCGCCCATATACCAAGCTTTTGTTTGATGTTCATTTAATGGTAAAAAATCCTGATGATATGATTCCATGGTTTGCCAATGCCGGAGCTGATATAATTACTGTTCACGCTGAGGTTTGTCCTCACCTTGATAAAACTTTGGCAGCCATTCACAAACTTGGCAAAAAAGCCGGCGTTTCCTTAAATCCGTCTACACCGGAGAGTGTTTTGGAATATGTTTTGGATAATTTGGATTTGATATTGGTAATGACGGTAAACCCTGGTTTTGGCGGACAAGAATTTATGGAAAATCAACTCTCAAAAATTGCCAAAATCCGCGAGATGATTGGCTCTAAACCGATTCTCTTAGAAGTTGACGGCGGAATCAATGCACTAAGTGGAGCAGAGGCAATAGCTGCCGGAGCAGATATTTTGGTTGCCGGAACGGCTGTTTTTTCAGGCGGAGATTATCGCAGTAATATTGAAGCCTTAAGATAAAATTAACTTGAGCTGTCATAAACTCTAAAGAATAAACAATCACTTGGAGATTAACGCTGATGAAACATCTGGTTATGATTATTGAAGATGAAGAGGCTTTAGCTTTAATGCTCAAATATAATTTGGAAAAAGAAGGCTATGATGTGGTTATTGAAACCCGTGGCAGTAAGGCTCTTGCCGAAATAGAACGAAGTCACCCTTCGGTAATTTTGCTTGACTGGATGTTGCCTGAGATGTCCGGAGTTGATATTTGTAAACTTATTCGTTCCAAGCCTGATATTAAAACTATCCCTGTCATTATGTTAACCGCCAAAGGTGAAGAAGAAGACAAAGTAAAAGGTTTAAGCTCCGGTGCTGATGATTATGTAACCAAACCGTTTTCCATTCCGGAACTTATGGCCAGGGTAAAAACTCAACTTCGTAGGGCTCCTGAGCCGCAAACAGAAAAAGAGTTAACATTTGAAGATATTCGCATGGATTTGGTAGAGAAAAAAGTTTTCCGCGGTGATAATTATATCCATTTAGGGCCGACTGAATTCAGATTGTTAAAGATGTTAATGGAAACTCCTGGTAAAGTTTTTTCTAGGGAATTTTTGCTCAAAACCGTTTGGGGGGATAATATCTATGTTGAATCCCGCACCGTTGATGTTCATATCAGAAGGCTGCGTAAGTCATTAAACGAGTTTGGCCCTGATTATATTCGTACCGTGCGAGCCACCGGATATGCCATAGATTCCAGTTCCGAATTCTCATCTGACGAAATATAAATTTCTTGCAATAAGTTTGTTTCTGAGGCATTATCCTAATCAAAGAAAGGATAATATTTATGTCGCTTAAATTTGAAATACTAAAAACACAAGGCAAAAGCCGCCGCGGTCGTTTATATACCAAACACGGAGTTGTTGATACCCCTGCATTTATGCCGGTTGGTACATGTGCCACGGTTAAGGCCATGATGCCGGAATCCGTAGCTGCTACTGGAGCCCAAATTTTGCTGGGGAACACATATCATTTGATGTTGCGTCCCGGAGCTGATTTAGTTGAAAAAATGGGCGGACTTCACAAATTCATGAATTGGAACAAGCCGATATTAACCGATTCTGGTGGTTTTCAGGTTATGAGTTTGTCGGGATTACGCAAATTAAGCGAAGAAGGTGTTGCTTTCAGCTCTCATGTTGATGGCAAAAAGTTTTTCCTTTCACCTGAAGAATCAATCAAAATCCAACACAAGCTTGATTCAAACATAACCATGTGTATGGACGAATGTGTCAAGCTTCCGGCTCCTCATGATAAGGTAAAAAAATCGGTTGAAATGTCGATGCGTTGGGCTGAACGCAGCAAAAAAGCTTTCATTGACCGTGAAGGTTATGGTATCTTTGGCATTCAACAAGGTGGTGATTATGAGGATTTACGCGCTTTTTCTGCTCAAAAACTTAAAGAAATAGGTTTTGACGGTTATGCCATTGGCGGTTTAGCAGTGGGAGAAGGTCAAGAAACCATGTTTAAGGTTTTAGATTATGCTCCTGGAATGTTGCCGGAGGACAAACCTCGCTATTTAATGGGCGTCGGACGACCTGATGATATTGTTGGAGCTGTTTTGCGAGGGGTTGATATGTTTGACTGCGTTATGCCGACAAGATCTGGCCGCACGTCTCAGGCATTTACGTCTCATGGCACAATAAATATTCGCAATGCTCGTCATCGTGAAGATCCAAGGCCACTGGAGGCTGAGTGTGATTGCCCTCTTTGCAAAAACTATTCACGTGCTTATATTCATCACTTACAAAAATGCAATGAGGTTTTGGCAGTTATGTTGCTAACCTGGCATAATATTCGTTATTATCAAAGATTAATGCAAGGCTTGCGTAATGCCATTGAAACAGGTAATCTAGAAGACTTTGCAACCTCTTTTTATGAAAAACAGGCTCAAGGAGATATTCCGGAGATAAAATAAATGACAAAACAAAACAAAAAAGAATTTGAACAAGTTGTTGATTCCTTCCGTAATGATAATGCTAAAGAAGGATTAAGAGTTTTTGTTGCCGGAGGTTCACGTTCGGGTGAAGATAACATTTATGTTGAGGAGGCCTATAATCTAGGACTCCAAATAGCCAAAAATGAGTTCAAATTGGATTTTGGTCTTTCCAGCAAAGGAATAATGGGTGCTGTTGCCAGGGGAGTTTTAGATGGCTGGAACCGTAAAAATTTAGAGGGATCGCCGATTCAAGGTATAACCACCAAAGAATATTATGATTTGTATCAAAGTGATGAAATTTTAAGTCAAATCGAAGATGTTATTGTTGCTCAAACTCTTGAAGAACGTAAACAAAAACTTCTCAAGTCAGACTTTGTGGTTTTTGCTCCCGGCGGAGTTGGCACTCTAGATGAACTTGCTTATGATTGTGTCGCCATGCAAGACGGCTTTTTGCAAGTAAAACCCTTTATTCTATACAACGTTGAAGGTTATTTTCATCATCTTGTTGAATATTTGAAAAGTATTGCTGTGAAGGGATTTTGTGATCCTATACCGTTTATTGTAGTTGATGATAATCATGAAATGGGAGTGGTTTTTAAACTGCTTAAACTTGCGTACAAAAAAGGTAATACTACGGCTGAAGCATATACGGCTACTCGTCAGCTTATTTATGAATTGCCATATTTTTTGAAGAAAGAAATTGAAAGCAAAAATTCAATAGAAAACATATTAGCAGAAAAAGAAAGAATTATCAATCATGGCAGCAAAGAAGAGAAACAAGAGCTTGCCAGTGAAATTGAGCAGGCATACTTAGAAAAAGAAATTGAACGAATGTACGATCGCTTAGCTAAAACCGGACGAGATACGGCTGTAGTAAGCGATAAGCTGACCACCTTAAAAAAACGCAAAAAACTTCAAAAGAACAACTTATAAAACTAATGTTAAGTGTTTATATATAACAAAAAGGAGTTTTTTAATGTTTGGAAAAGAGCCACCCATATTTACGCATAGTTTTATTGGCGTCACCATTATTAATTTTTTGATTTTTTTCAGTTTTCAAATGATTTTTCCGACATTACCGCTTTATGTTCATGAACTTGGCGGAACAGATTCCATAATTGGCTTTGTTATGGGTATATTCACGGTAACGTCGCTTGTTGCACGCCCTTTTTCAGGTCTGGCCTTAGATAAAATAGGTCGTTGCAAAGTTTTTATTTTTGGCTTGTTTGTTTTATGTATATCTTCTTTTTCATATTATTTTGCCAGTGTAATATCTGTTATTGTGGTTATTCGTCTTGTCAATGGTATTGGCTGGGGAGTTTCAGGAACATCAAATGCAACCATAGCAGCTTCTATGTTACCTAAAAAAAGGCTGGCGGAAGGGATAGGTTATTTTACATTATCAAACAGCCTATCAATGGCAATAGCTCCGGCATCAGGCCTTTATATAGCTGATCATTTTGGTTTTCATAAAATGATTCTCTTATCTGGTATTTTGGTTGTCATAGCTATTGTCGTTTCTTTTGTTATAAAATATCCTTCCTATCATCCGCAAACCACTGACAAACATCAAAGTTTGTATGATTTTCAAGCTTTAGGGCCAACATTTTTGCTGTTTTGCACCTCGGCAACATTTTCAAGTATTGCCAGCTTTTTGCCGTTGTTTGCGGCAGAGCAGGGGGTTGCTGATATTGGTTGGTTTTTCACGGTTTATGCCGTAGCCATTTTTTTAAGCAGACTTTTAACCGGAAGAATTGTTGATCAAAAAGGTTATGCCGTAGCTCTTATCCCAGGCTTATCAAGCATGATAATAGCCTTGTTTTTGATTTCTCAATCACATAATCTGTTTATGTTTTTGATTCCGGCATTTTTATATGGCTTAGGATTTGGGGCTTGCCAAATGACTTTGCAAACAATGGTAGTTAAAAAAGTTCCATCTGATAAGCTGGGAGCGGCAAATGCTACATTTTTCAGCGGTATGGATTTAGGTAATGGATTAGGAGCTCTAACTTTAGGAACCTTAGCCGAAATTGTCGGTTATTCAAAAATGTTTATGGCGGCTTCGGCAACAGTTGGTGTTGCATTGCTGATTTATGTTTTTTATCTTCGTAAAAAACCGGCTTATGCATCTTAGGGATATATTCACTATTTTGTTTTAATATTCAGGTTATTGGAGGGAAAATGCTGAATATAATCTGGATATCGTTTTTTTTGAGTGCCTTTATTTTTGCTCTTTATCAGAGCTTGTATTTAGGAAATGCTGATGTTTGGACAGAGCTAGTATCTGCCACTTTCTCATCTTCAAAAACAGCGTTCAGCATATGCCTTAATTTAACCGGAATTTTGTGTCTCTGGCTTGGTTTGTTGAAAATAGCTCAAACATCTGGCATAACCGATTGGTTAGCTAAAGCTTTGCGTCCGCTATTTAGAAAAATAATGCCCGAAGTTCCTGACAACTCACCGGCTATGGGCTCAATCATCATGAATATGGCGGCAAACGTCTTAGGTTTGGATAATGCGGCCACTCCCATGGGGCTTAAGGCCATGGAACAACTACAAGAAATCAATCCTCAAAAAGACAAAGCATCCAATGCTCAAGTCTTATTTATGGTTATTAATTCCTCTGCAATAACTCTAATCCCTATCACGATTTTAATGTATAGATCTGAGTTGGGAGCAACAAATCCCAGTGCGGTTTTTATGCCGATTTTGTTTGCCACCTCAGCTTCAACATTGGTAGGCTTTTTGTCAGTTTGTTTGGTGCAAAGACTCAACATTTTCAATCGTGTCGTTTTGGGGTATTTGGGAGCATTCATTGGTTTTATAGCCGTTATAGCTTGGTATTTTAATTCTTTGCCTGAAGATACTCGTTTGAGTGCATCAGCCAATTGCGGAAATTTTATTTTGTTTGCGATTATAGTTTTGTTTATTTGTTCAGGCCTATTAAAAAAAATCAATGTTTATGAAACATTTATTGAAGGAGCTAAAGAAGGTTTCTCTATTGCGGTAAGAATAATCCCTTATTTGGTTGCCATGTTGGTGGCCATTGCGGTTTTGAGAACATCAGGTGTCCTGGATCTGATAGTTTTAGGTTTTGAAAAATTATTTTCAGGCCTTGGCTTTGATACGGAGTTTGTTAAAGCTTTGCCGACAGCCATAATGAAACCGCTGTCCGGTAGCGGAGCCAGAGCCATGATGATAGAAACCATGGTAAACTACGGGCCTAACAGTTTTCCGGCGTTTGTTGCCTCCGTAGTTCAAGGCTCTACCGAAACAACGTTTTATGTTTTGGCGGTTTATTTCGGAGCCGTTAAAATCAGCAAAGTAGGGGCAGCTTTACCCTGTGCTCTGTTGGCTGATTTAGCTGGTATTTCGGCGGCAATTTATTTTTCATACCTTTTTTATTAAGAAAATTAATTTATCTTAAACCTAAATATGAATATAATTACATCCAAAGGAAAATAAAATGCGTGCATTGGTACAAAGAGTTTTAACCTCAAAAGTTGTTGTCAACAATCAGGAAGTTTCTTCCATTGATAAGGGTTTGTTGGTGTTTTTAGGGGTGGAAAAAGGGGATAATGAAACCCAAGCCGAATATCTTGCTCGCAAGGTTTCTAATTTACGCATATTTGAAGATGATTTGGGCAAGATGAATCTTTCTGTGCAAGAAATTAAAGGCTCAATTTTGGTGGTTTCTCAATTCACCCTTGCCGGAGACACCGGTCGCGGCAATCGTCCCGGATTCGAAAATGCTGCTGAGCCTCAAGAAGCCAATAGATTATATGAATATTTTAATGATTGTTTACGCAAACATCAATTACCGGTTAAAACAGGTATTTTTCAAGCGGATATGAAAGTGCACCTGATTAATGATGGTCCGGTAACATTTTTGCTTGAAAAAAAATAGGAGAAACAAATGGAAGAGACAACCGCATCACAATCACCTGATTTTGAAAGTTTGTTGGAACAACTGTTTTTGCTTGATTATAATCAAAGTGCCGAGATTATGAAAATTGAGCAACAAATTTATGCCAAAATGCAAATTGATCCTAATAATATAGAAGGATTGATAACCATGATGTTTGAGCAAAACATGCTTGGTAATCGCAGCAAATCTAAAGCTCTTGCCAATAAGATTTGGGATATAGGAGGTAATATCTCTCCTTATTTTGAACAAATATATATTGAAAATTTACTTAATCTAGGTCTTGTTGAAATGGCCAGTATTTTGCTCAAGCCGAGATTCGAAAAACTTAAAGAAAATGCAGACGAGTTTTATCCAGTGCTGGCTAAGTTTTCAGTAATGACTGGCAATATTAATCTTCTAGAAAGATTGTCTGATATTCCTGAAGTCTATGACGATGATGAATTGCTGTTTCAATTTGCCGATGTTTTTAGAATAGGTGTATATCAGGAACAATTTAAAAATATTCAAAAACTCATTTTAGAAAATTCTGCTGACTATTTATGCTCTTATGAATACAATCTTTATGATGATAGGGGTTTTCCCGAATTAGAAATAGAGCTTTATGTAAATTTTGATGATAATTTTTGTAGCAAAATAGAAGATAGCCTAAATGCTAAAATAGAAGCTTTTTGGATTTCCAGCGGACGTAAGCCGTTACGTAATATTTCGGTTGTTGTCAAAAATATTAAAACTCATGAAGCCTGGGACGGAGAAGAAGATTAATTTTCTGTCAGTTTGGCAGGAGGGGTTATAACAGCTCCGTTATCTGAAGATGTTGTTTCAATTTTAGAAGCAATATTTTTGATGGCTTGTCGTAACAATTTTTTCATCAGCGAATTAGCTACAATTTGTTCATCTTCAGAGCTTTCAAATAAAATAAAACGGTTTTGATGATCCGTAATTGTTTCACCGTTTGCGAGTTTTGTCAAATCAACGGCAATCACCATTTGTAAACGATTGGTCTTACTGTTTATAGGGTCAACTTTAGCTCTTAAAACCTTACTCTTAATAATATAATCAGCCGATTTTTCATCACTTATAAAAGTTACGTTTTTTTCTTGTTGCAAATTTTGCTGAATTTCAGATATAAAAACATCAGTAGATGTATTATTGAAAAAAGTTGTAGGGCCTATAAAAACTTTAGCCTTGCCTTCAGCAGTCGTAGCATTCTCTTCTAAAGCTGTTTCCGCCGCGATTTCTTTTTTTATGGTTATTTCAGGCTTTGGTGGCAAATCTGTAACTATTGGCTGCAAGGCATCTTTTCTATTCTCAATTTCTAAGGCTTGCGGATAATCGGTTTTGGTGTTTTCATGCTTTTGCATATTTTCATTAATTGCAGCTTTAATATTCTTTTCTTGTAAATAACCGGTAACTTCAACACATAATTGGTCACTTGTTTGTTCAGTGGTACGGATAGTTAAATCTTCTAAATAATTATCCACGATTTTATAAACCAAAACATTAAAATCATGAGTTGGATATTGATTTCTATACTCTTGCATTTGAGCCAAATTTTCAACAGCTTTAAAACTGGCTTTGTCTGTTGCTCTAACCCTGACGGAAGATTTTGCTTCATTAGGTTTTATATCTTCACAAGTAGTGGCATAAACCGACATCACCTCATTATCCATTGCATAGACGTTTGCAAAAGGATTAAAAAGAACCAGCAATAATAAAAGATATTTACAAGTTCTTTGCCGCATTACCACCAGCTTCTGTCATCATTACGAACACGACGGATTGTTTCAACCCATTCATTGATTTTATTATTTTTAGCATCAAAAAGAATTAATTTGTAAACAAATATCGGTTCTTCCGGTGTGCCGGCATTATCAATAATGGTTTCCAGATAATAATCAGCCTCATCCATTTTATTTACAACTTTGAATGTTTTTGATCCTTCAATAATATTCTTAGTGGTTCGTGCTGCGGAATAAACTCCGTCAGGCAACTTACGATCTGCTTTTTTGATATCAGTTACGTAAAGAAAAGTACTGCCATTTGGATTTTCATAAAATTCTGCAGTTTCATCAAGCATTTTATTGGTCGCCCTTGTTGCGGCGATGGTATAAATCTGCGGAGCCACATTTTGAGCATCATAACGATCAGAACGAGTTTGCAATCTGTATTTTGTCGGAGCCGCTACACTGGGAACAGCTCGCGGAATTTTTATAACTTCTGTATCATCGGCTTCAACTTCCACAACTTCTGTTTTAGGTTCATAAATAGTGGTAGTGTTTTGATCAACCACCACTTCGTTACCATCATCGTCAACAAAAATATCCTGAATTGTAACTTCTTTGGTATTAGTGCAGGCAGCGGTCAAAAAAGCCAATAATAAAGTTGCATTTTTTTTCATTACAAACCCCTCAAGTTTACAAACTTTTCAATAAAATTAATTATAAAAGCAAAAATCAAAATTAACATTATATTTTTTTACTTATTCACTATTTGCAAAATAAAAAAAATATACTAAACTGCTGGCTGGTTAATTAAAGATAAGGAAACCATATATGGTCATAACGTTTACAGCAATTTTGTTTGGATTGGCTGCATTAATTTATCCGCTTAGGAGGAACCGCTTTTTTCTGCTTAGTAGTGCCATGATAATAGGTAGTGCTTATTTTGTTGAAACGCACTATTTTCGCACCAGCATCTTCAGCCCCAAAACCATAATGTTGTTTGTAGTTTTTCAACTTATTTTTATCAATATAAGTACATTTTTTGCCTATATGGTAGACAAACGTGCCGCCATTCGCGGGGCATGGCGAGTTCCTGAAAGAGATTTACACACTCTAGAATTTTTAGGCGGATGGATAGGGGCATTTTTTGCTCAAAGAATTTTCAGACATAAAATATCTAAAAAAAGCTATCAGCTTACTTATAAGCTAATGATAGTTATGGAATTGGCCGCAATCTATTTTATCTTAAAATTTTTACAATTAATTTAAGGACTTATAAATGGCATCTAATAAAGAAATCAAAGAATCTCCCAAACTTCCGTTTATGGACCATTATAAAATAATGTGGCCTTTTATAAAGCCCTATGCTTTCAGAGCTTTTTTGGCAATTGCATTATGTATTCCCATTGGTGCATTAGATGCTGTTGTGGCCCTGGCCTTAAAGCCTTATATGGATATTGTTTTAGTAGATAAAAGTGATCATTCGCCTGCTTATATTCCCTTACTGATTGTGGCTTTTACCATAGTTCAGGGAGCTCTGAACTATGTTGCTTTATATATGAATGAGTGGGTTGGCTCAAAAATTAAAACAGATGTAAAAAGAGCTTTGTTTAAAAAACTTTTGGCTCTTGAGCCTGCATATTGTGAACATAATGATTCCGGTTTTATTTTGCAGCGTTTTTCAACAGATGTCGATTCTGCATGTGTGGGCTTAATGGATAATGTCAGGCTATTTTTCTCTCGTATTTGTTCATCAATTGCCTTGGTAGGGGTCTTGATTTATAATTCCTGGCAACTATCAATCATTGCCATAGTTGTTTTAACTTGTGCTTTATTACCTCTGGCCAAGGTTCGCAAGATGATAAAAGGAGTTGTTCAAAACACGGTTAAAGAAAACGCAGTCATCGTAACTCATTACAATGAAACTTGTGCCGGAAACAAAACCATAGCGTCATATAATCTACAAAAACAAATTTTTGACAAATATGATACAACCATAACCAAGTTGTTTAAGTTAACCATAAAAATGGTACAAAAAACCGGTTGGATGACACCGATGATGCATGTTGCTGTTTCAATCGGTGTCGGCGGAGTTATCGGTTACGGCAGCTATTTAATTGTCAATGGAACCATCACCAGCGGTAACTTCGTATCTTTTATCACTGCTCTGATAATGCTTTACACTCCCATTAAAAATATTGGCAAAAATTTTAGTGCGGTTCAGGTATCATTCTTGGCCATAGAGCGTATTTTTGAGATTCTTAAACTCAAACCGGCAATTACGGATAAAAAAGATGCTCTTACCTTAAAAGGTATAAAAAAAGAAATCTGTTTTAAAGACGTTTGTTTTTCATATGTTCCGGGAACTTTGGTTTTAAAAAACATCAACCTTAAAGTCAAAGCCGGAACAACCACAGCCCTTGTCGGTAATTCCGGCGGTGGTAAGTCAACATTGGTTAACCTGTTGCCAAGATTTTATGATATTAGTTCAGGAAGCATTACCATTGACGGCAAGGATATAAGAGATTTTAGTTTGTCAAGCTTACGGGATAATATTGCGGTTGTCTTCCAAGATAACTTTTTGTTTTCCGGCAGTATCCGCGATAATATCCTGATGGGTAAGGCAAATGCCACGGAGAAAGAAATTAATCAAGCACTTGAAATGGCATATCTTAAAGATTTTGTTGACGGATTGGAGCAGGGGCTTGATACCGAAATCGGTGAAAGAGGAACCTTGTTATCAGGCGGACAACGTCAGCGTTTAGCCATTGCTCGTGCGTTTATCAAAAATGCACCCATAGTTATTCTTGATGAGGCAACCTCTGCACTCGATAACAAGGCTGAAGCTGTGGTACAAAAAGCAATAGAAAACCTTATGCAAGACCGCACGGTTTTTGTAATTGCCCACCGTTTGTCCACTATTCGCAATGCTGATGAAATCGTTGTCCTAAATAATGGGCAAATCGCGGAAAAAGGCACACACGAAGAACTTTTGCGTAACGAAAAAGGTGCTTACAGCGCATTATATAACGCTCAATTTAAAAATGCCGTTTAAGAATTGCGATGCCTTCTTAGTAAAACATAAAGAGCACCTTCGCCACCGTCTTCCGGTCTGGCATAAGAAAAGCTTAAAATAAGAGGTCTGAGTTGCGGAGTGTTTAGCCAATTTGGTACACTCTCTTTCAATATGCCTTTTTTCTCATACCATTCATCGGTTTCTTTTTTGATACCCTTGCCGGTAATGATTAAAACACATCTAAGTTTTTGCATGTAGGCCGTTTTTATAAATTCTTCTACCGCCTCAAAAGCCTCTTTTTCAAAATATCCGTGCAAATCAAGAGTCTTTTGAATAACAAATTCTCCGCGTTTAAATTTTTCGGCAGTGCGTTTATCAATATTATCAACCGAGCCGATTTTTAGTTCATTAAGACAATCTCCGCTATAAACTTCGGCATAATTTATTGAAGGTTTTATCCCGTTGATAATGAGGGGTGCACAAGGTTTTTCTTCTTTTGGCGGAAGTTTTTTAAGCTCTTTTATAACTTCATTCCAAGCTTCGTCAAATGGGGCTTTAGTTTCAGGCAGCTTTTTCATTTTTTTCGGTTTCGTCTTCTTTTTTTTCAATCATTAAATCTGAAAAATTACGAATAACAAATTCCTTCCAGTCAGCATCGGGAGATACACAACCCAAGTTCTTATTTTCGGCATTGACTAATACAACACCGCCAAAATCCCATAATTTATTACAATTATCAAAATTAGAAAGCAAAAAAGCTTTGCTACGATCCAAAAGTAAATTATCCAACTTCTTTTTGACTAAAGTTGAAGATACCATAATTAACCCAACCATAAAAAATAAGCCAAATAACGGACCTACAGCCAAAATTAAAATCAAGCCGATAAGAACAGGTACCAAAATAGGTAACAACACTTCCCACGGATTATATACCGGAGATGATGGTTTGTTTATTCTGCTGTTAATAAGACAAATATGAATTTTGTCTTCTTCCACGGCTTTTTTCAATGCATGAAAGATCAATTCATCAGCCCGATTTTTAACTTTTTTAGTCACCATTTTTTATCTCCGTGTCTTTGGGAAGCAAAATAAAATAACGTCCTTTTGAGTTCATTTTGCCGGCCAATTCCAAAACATCATCTCCGCCGCTGCCCCAAAAATAATCACCGCGAACAGCACCTTTTATAGCTCCGCCTATATCTTGTGCCGCAACCAATTTTTCAATTTTTTCTCCGTTTGGTCCGGTTGTTTCCAGCCATAACAAACTTCCCAAAGGAATAAAAGTTTTATCAACGGCCAAACTGCGTCCGGCCGAAAGCGGTAATCCCATTGCACCTATAGGACCTTCTGCTCCGCTTAGGCGGTGGAATACATAACGTTGATTTTCATTAAGATATTTATCTGCAATTTGCGGATTTTGCTTAAGCAGTTTTTTTATTTGTCCCATAGACGCTTGCCCAGGTTTTAACACTCCGTTGTTCAATAGAATACTGCCGATTCCCTTAAAAGGACGCCCGTTTGTATCTGCAAAAGAGATTCTAACCTTGCTGCCGTCATCCAAATCAGCCAAAGCCGATCCCTGAATTTGCATAATATAAATGTCAACATAACTGTCGCCCCACAAAATAACCGGAGCGTTAACCCCACGGCTGACAATTTCTTCTCTGGTATAATATGGCACCAATTTTTGATTTTGCACTCGTCCTAATAATCTTTTAGATGGTAGGGAAGGGTCAAAATCTTTAGGATTAAATTCTACCAAGTCGGCAGGCTTACCATGCACGGGAACATTGTATTTATCACTTTTTTCATAAGATGCTTTAATTTCAGCCTCATAATAAGAGGTAAATTTTCCCTCGCTGCTGTTGTTATATGTAACCAAATAAGGAACAAAATTGTTTTCAATAAAAGTTTTTAAATTCTGTGGCTTAACCTTAGAAAATTCACGGCAAACTTTTTGATAATCGACAGTCGGAATTTTTACCTCAGCATTGCCGATAAAAGGTGTCTTTATCTTATTTATAACGCGGCAATTTAGCTCAAAAGCATGATAAATTTCTTCCGTTTTGTCATTTTTCCATGCCTTTAGTTCACCAAAAGAACTTTTTTTTAAGTTCAAAACCGGAGCAGGTTTTTCTGGCATCTCTTGTTTTTCTTGCGGAGCAGGAGCCTCTTCCTTGCCGCAGCCTGCAAGCAACAACAATAAAAACACAATGTTATAAAATTTTTTCATCATGATTTTTTAGTCGATACCAACAACCAGTTAGGGGAAGAAGATGTTAAGGCCTTTTCAAAAGTCCAAACATCGGTAATATTTTGGATATAGTTTTCATCACCTTCAATTACTTCGTTTTCGGAGTTACGCAAAACATTAACTTGTTCGGAAACAAATTCCACGCTGATTTGTGCATTTTTTTGAGCCGTGATCTTAGCAGAAGTAATTTCAACCTTGTCAAAACCAATAAAGTCGGTTTCAGCGGAGATATTCTCATTTTTCCGTTTTTCGATAACTTCTTGAAATTTCTTAAATATTTTTTTATTAACCAACATTTCTAAAGTTTCGGTATCTCCTTTATTAAAGGCATTGGTGATAATCTGAAAAGCCTTTTCCGCACTTTTAAGAAAAGCGTTTTTATTAAAATTAGGAATTTCTTTTAATGTTTTATCCAAATCGCTCAATTCTTCCTGAGGTACTAATTCTTGAGGGGTAGATTCTTCTTGTTGTTTTTGGCTTTTAGCTTCATCCATCAAAATATTATAAAGTTTTTCGGCATTTTCTTTACTTAAACGAATTTTATGCTCATCCATCGGCGGACGAGTTCCGAGCAAACTTCTCAATTTACTAAAAATTAAAACAACCACAACCAATAAAACCAAAATATCCAAATGTGTCATCATAAAAAAAGTTCCTCAATTTTTCTCTAGAAAATCAATATAGCCGATTTATAACTATTATCAACTGTTATTATCATTTGACCATAACAAAATTTGCGTGTAATAGTATATTTATTGATAATTTTTAATTTAAGGATAAAAAAATGGATAATGCAAACGAAAATAAAGCACCGGCAATTTTAATTCATAACCAATACATTAAAGATTTGTCTTTGGAAATTCCCCATGCACCCGAAGTTTTTTCTGAGCATGGCCAGCCGGACATCAAAATTGATGTTGATATTCAGGCTAAAAACATAAAAGACAACCAATATAATGTTGATCTTAACTTTCGTATTGACGGCGATATTAATGGGCAAAAATTATTTATTATGGAAATTTCTTATGCCGGTTTTGTAAGCATCAACGTTCCTGCAGAACATCAAGAGCCGGTTTTGATGATAGAAATTCCGCATATGCTTTTTCCTTATGCTCGTCAGGCCATCAGCAGCACTCTTGCTAATGGCGGACTTCCGCCCATATTGCTAAATCCGATAGATTTTGTAGCATTATACAAAGCAAAACATCAAAAAGCCAAAGCTAATTAATATTCAATCATTGGGTATTTGTTAGTTCTGCCTTCAGGCAGTTCATAGTGCCACCATTCATGCGGAAGAGCCTCAAGCCCTATGCTTTCCATTAATTTCCGTAAGCTATCCCGATTTTCAATTGCAACCGCATCATTAGGAGCCAAATATTGGTGAGTTGCTTTCTTTAAGTGTTGGAAAAAATCATCAAATTTTCCTTGAGCAATTTCTTTGGCATATTGAGGGGTATAAGCATCAACTTCTGTCGGATAATTTAATTGCTTTCCATTTTCATCTGTTAAGGCAACATCGATCGCTGTTCCTCGGCAATGTGGAGATTCCTCTGCCAAATCTGCAAAAAAACCAGAGTATGGAACGATATTTTTTAGCTTTATATGAGCAATAGGAGGGCGATAAGCATCAAAAATCTTTAATTTCATTTTGTGTTCAGCAAGCCAAGGTGTCAATTTTTGCAACCGTTTCCATAAATCTCTATGTACAAAAGCATGATTTCCTAACCCGATTTCCGCATATACAGGATATCCGGTAATATTATGTTTTGTACCGGCATACATCAAATCCACAATAAAATACGGATTATCAATTTCAATTAAATTTTCGTTCATATCTTTTTGGCCGTAGCTTTGATAAAAGATTTAAATATATTCAAAGACGGAGCATCGTTTCTTTTGCAAAAAAATTCCGGATGCCATTGCACCCCCAACACAAACTCGTTCCACGGATTTTTAAGCTCAATTGCTTCCACCGTTCCGTCATTGGCTTTTGCCGTGATAATGCAATTTCCGCAAAATTGGGGACTTATGGCTTTAAGGTGCGATGAATTGGTTTCAATTTGTTTTGCATTAACAATTTTTGCCAATATAGATTCATCTGCTATATTAACTTTATGAGCCACATTTTCTCCGCCTTTTTGATGATTTTTAACCTTGGCAATCATTTTTGCCCCTTGTTCACAAGCCAACATTTGCATTCCGGCACAAATCCCTAACGTTGGCAGCTTATGCTTTTTTGCATATTTAATAGCTTGCATATAAGCCTTTGCTCTTTTATCAGCTTTGTCGTTTGTTGGTTTTTCATACCACTCACCTGATGAGCGAAATCTTCCTCCGATAAGCAATATTCCGTCAGGTTCCATTAACTCAAGTTGTTGCCTCACTTTTTCATAACTAAAAAACAAAGGGCATCCCCCGGCATTAATTATTGCATCAACATAATATGAGTTGATACAGTAATCTTTTTTGCGGCGAGAGGGGTGTTTTTCTTGTGCCAAAATAATTGCAATTTTAGGACCTTTGATTTTTTGCCTTATGGCAATCATGGGTACAAGACTACATTCTAAAACCTGGTCAACTTCACTTGCCGTAATATAATAACTCTCAAACTTATTTTTGGGATAAGTTATTTTTGAAAGATAAAGCTTTTTACTATTTATAGAGCTTTGGCAAAGGTTCTTTGGCATTTGTTTTCTCATATTTTTTATCACATATTTTTTCAAAAGCTTTTATAAAAGCTGTAGCATCCCAATCTTGATTGCTTTTGGCATAAAGAGCCTCGCTTAATTTCTCCAACTCATCGTCAAACTCCTTATTTTGGGCTTTAGAGGCAATCTCTCCGAGATTGTTTATTTCATCACCAAAATGTTCTCTTCCCCAGTTTAAAAGAGCATCACGCAGAGCTTTCAAATTTCTGTCTTTAGCAAATTTAATTATATCTTTTTTAGTTGTTTTATCGGGTTTTTGCGAACTTGTCATTCTCATCACCGCCCAACATAAAACAATTCCTAAACCAAAAGCTCCTGCCAACAACAGGTAAATACTAAAGTTATTAATATTTTCAACTTTTTGCATCTGCATCTCAACCGGTTCATTTAAGGAAGTTTGTTGCGGTTTAGCTTCTTCCTGTTGTGTTAAATTATTACCGCCGGCCACATTAATTTCCAAAGGTGGAATTTCAGCGGTTTCCACTTGTCCGTTTTGAGTGTTAAACCAAGGTACTTTAATTGCCGGTAAGGTTATTTTTCCGGTCTTTTGCGGAATATATACATTGGCAATTTTTTCCAAAGAAACAATTTTGCCGCTTTCTACCGTCATCTTTGTTTGCGGTTTTTCCGGATATTGTTTTAATCCCTCAACCTGAGCAAAGTTGATTTCAGGTAATTGACTGTCAATCACGCCTTCGGCTTTCAAATAAATATTGCGGCTGATTGCTTCTCCGGTTTTAAAAGACGGGTTAGCCGGTTCAAACTCGGCATGTAATTTTACAGCTTCTGCCGGAAACCACCAGTTGCCGGGCATGTTAACGGCTGGTTTCACCTCAACCTCAATCGGATTGACCTTTAACACCACTGGATTTTTGGTGGCAAAAACATCGGCCATTCCAAAACCTGAGATAAAAATATCATCATTAAAAAATCGTCCAAAAGGGTCTTTGCGGCTGTCTTTGGTTAAATAATATCCGTTAAACCTGACCGCCGGAATAACCAATTTTCCGCTCTTTTGCGGAAAAAGTGCATAATGAAACTTAATTTCTCTGATGCTTTTTCCGTTAATAACTTTGCTTTCCACCGATGGAGTGCTCAAACTTTTGATAATCCACTCATCATCGTTTCCGCTCATAAACACAGGTTCTTCTCCTTGCAAACCTCCGGTATCCAAAAGAGTGAGCGTATAATTTATTTGCTGTTGCACATAAGGATTTTTATTGTCAACCGAAGCACTTATCTTAAAGCGAGGTTGGGCAGTTTGTCCGGCGTCTTGTAAAGGTAATGGGTCACCGGCTTTGGCGATGGTAATTTCTACCGGGTTACTTTTATATTTCCCCAAACTTATTGCCGGAATTGTTAATTTTCCTGTCTTATTTGGCATCAAAACCAAATTCCATTGCCTTGATTGTGTCATTTGCCCATTAATAATATTGGTTCGATAAGCATTAGAAACCGAATAAGTGGTAAAATCATCGTTAAGTGCACTTAAATCAGGGGATTCATTTGATGAAGCTCCTTCTAGCTCTAAAGTTAATAAAAAGGTTTCGCCCTCCGGCAAAGCATCACGATTAACCTTGGCCGAAAATGTCTGAGCCAAAGTATTTTGCGTCAACATCAAAAAAGCAATTAAAGCCACTAAAAACCTTTTCATTTTACACCACCTATTTTTCATTATAACGATTGCGTCTGTATTCCTGATAAATAAAAGCTTTTAAAAGTCCGCCCGGATCTTCGGGAATCTCGCGATATTGCTGAGCTCGGGCTTGAGCTTTTTCATCATATTCTTCATCTTCGTTTCCTTCTTTGGGCATAGCTCCGCTTTGTTCATTTTCTTTAGAACTTGGCTGCTGTTCGTCAGCGGCAGGTTGTTGTTGTGAAGAGCTGCCGTTTTGTTGTTCATCTTGGCTGCTCTGACCATCACCTTGCTGATTTTGCTGTGATTGATTTTCTTGGCTGTTTCCCGTGTCAGAATTTTGTTGTTGCTGACTTTGTTGTGATTCCTGATTTTGGCCTTGATTGTTTTCTTGGGTGTTCCCGTTATAGTCACCTTTATTGCCGCCGTTGTTTTGATCCTGATTCTGGTCTTGATTCTGCTGCTGATTTTGTTGACTTTGGTTTTGTTGCTGTTGTTGATTTTGTTGTTGCTGCTTTTTCAGATATTCCAAGTTAAATTTAGCATCTTCATGATTTGGCTCTTTTGCCAACACTTCTTCATATTTCTTTATTGCTTCTTCAATTTTGCCACTTTTAGCCAAAGCGTTTCCTTGATTATACATGGCGGTAACATCGTTTTGTTTGGCAAATTCGGCATAAGCTTTATCATAATCACCCATTCTGTAAAGGGAAGACGCCTTCCATCTGTTATCTTCAAAATTTTCTTCAGCTCTGATAAAATCTCCCTCATTAAAAGCTTTCAGTCCTTCTTGATTATTATTAAGGAAAAATCCGGCATAAGCTGGCTGTGCCGCCAAAATCAAAGCAATAACCAAAACACCTTTTCTAAATAAATACAAACAACAAACCAAGGGAATTATTACTAAATAATACCCATAATCAAGCCAAATTAAGCGGTTGTTTTTCCCTTCTTTTAATTCTGATATTGTATTGTTAATTTTTTCTGCCAAAGGCTTAATATCGGCATCATCGGCTTTTATGTTTTGATAAAATCCTCCCCCGGCATTGGCAATCATCTGCAATTTTTCAACTTTTTTTGCACTTACAGCAATAACATTAACTCTAACTCCTTTAGCCAAAGCTTTTTTAGCTTCTTCTAAAGCCAAATCAAATTTTTGTCCCGCATCGGGAGCAAAAACAACAATTTCTCCTTGCGGATAATTAGCGCTACCGAATTTTTCCACCGCTAAGGCTATAGCTCTGTCAAGACGGTCACCATTTGTCGGCATAATATCAAAATTAACAGCTGTGAGCAAGTTTTCCAAAATTTGAACATCATCGGTCAACGGAGAAATAATAAATGGTTCACTGCTATAAACTTCCAATCCTACTTGGCTTCCTTGCAGCATCTTTAATAAATCGCTGATTTTATATTTAGCTCTTTCCAGTCTTGATGGCTTGAGATCGGTTTCCTTCATATCAGAAGACATATTAAGCAAAATAATTAAAGGGTTTTCTGCCGTCAAACTTGGAATTTCAATCTTTTTCCAGCTTGGACCGGCAGCAGCAATAATTGCCGTACAAATACCTCCCATAACCACCCAAGATACAAATTTGCGAACCGAGGCCGAACCTTTTATCAGTAAGTAATCAAGCAGACGTTTATCACAAATTTTTTCCCAAGCTGAGTGATTGTTTTGCCCTTTAAAAAAACGCCAATAAAAGACAACAGGAATAATCAAAAGCAATAACCACCATGGCCTTAAAAAATGAAACTCACTCCAAAATTCACTCATCCCTCAATCCTCCGTAATTTTACGGCCAAAATCATACCAAGAAATATAGCTACCAATAAAGGGATATAATACAATTCTTTTGTTTCTCTTATAAACTGTTCATCTTGTGAGCTTGGTTCCAGCTGGTCAATAGCATTATAAATTTTTTGCAAAGAGGTCGTATTTTCAGCTCTAAAATATTCACCGTCGGTTGCTTTTGCTAAATCGCTCAAGCCTTTTTCATCAACACCTCTGGCTTGTCCCAGCAAAAGTCCGAAAAATGTGTCGCGGCTGCCCACGCCGATGGTATAAGTTTTTATTCCTTCATCTTTTGCCAATTTAATAGCTTGTGCTAGAGATAAGCTTCCGTCATTGTTTTCACCGTCCGTTAAAAGAATGATAACCTTGTTTTCGATATCTTTATCATCTTTTAGATTCTTAAGAGCTAAGCCTAAAGCATCACCGATACTGGTTGAATCACCTGCCATTCCTGCCTGCATTGACCATAAAATCTCATCTACCGAATTTTTATCAAAAGTAAGAGGAGCTTGCATATAAGCTCTTGTTCCAAACAAAATAAGTCCAACTCTGTCATTAGCTCTTTTTTTTATAAAATCAGAGGCAGTCTTTTTTACCGCAGTCAAACGGTCTATTCTTTGCCCGCGAAAGGCAAAATCAGGTTGCAGCATAGAAGTTGATATATCCAACACCAACATAATATCGCGACTGTTATTTTGTAAACGTATAGGTTCTCCGATTTTTTGTGGTCTGGCAGCTGCCAACACTAACAAAAACCAAACCAAAAATAAAAACCAAAATTTTTTTGATAATCCGTAATCTGCTGCATTTTTTCCTACATTCCAAATACTGCCGGATTTAATGGAAATCTTTTCCAAATCATCAATAAAGGGGATTCGCAAAGCATCACCATGCAAACCTTTAATTGGTGGCAAAATATAATGCAGCAAAAAAGGTAAAAACAACAAACTTAAAGCATATGGAGAGGCAAAATAAATCATAAATTTTCTCCTATCCACTTTTGGCAAAACAATCTTAAGCTTGCCACATCATCAGCTCCATATTTTTTTGTATCATGGGGGACATAGGGTGCATTTATGAGTAAATCAGCCACATTTCCCTGCAATTTTGTTTTGCAATGTTGATTAAGAAAATCAATCCACTCTTGGCCGAATAGGGCTGCCGCATTTTGGTATTTATAAACACAAATTCTCCTTAAGATTGCCGACATTTCCACTGCTGAAGCCACATTATTTGCTGAATATATTTTTTTGAGCAAATGTAAGGCATAGAGTTTTTTTGATTTTTTACGAACAATTGCCACAATCCATAAAAGTAAACAAACTGCAACAATTCCGCCTAAAATTACCCACCAACCATAGGCCGGCGGGAAAGCGGAAACTCCGTCAGGTAAATGAATATCTCTTAATTCTGGCAGATTATCTTGCATAACACCTCACAACAATTAGGCAACTAACGATAAATTTAAGAAGTATTTATTAAAATATCAAGCCTTAAAAAATAAAAGCCTTGGTTTTTACCAAGGCTAAAGGTTTTGTGTACTTTTAAGTTCTTTATTATTAATAAACAAGGATGTTTGTCCGTTTTCTTGAACAATAGTAAGCTTATCTCCTTTTTTGGGTCTAGGAAGTTTATTCAAAGAAAATCTTCCCTTGGGGATTTCAATAGTAGTCTGTCCACCATCAAAAAAACAAGTATAGTAGTAATTACTTGTCATTACCTTCTCAATAATAGCTGTGCGTATCATAATTTATAAATTTTAGTTTGCTAAAGTTGCATAGCACATGAATTTTAAAACATCAACCAAAAAAGCCTGACTTTTTATAAAGTAAGGCTTTTTTAAGGTCATCAGAACTCAGCAATCCGTTTGCTTCCGATCCACAAACTTGTAAGATATTTTTCTTTTGTAGGATATTGAGTAAAAACCAATTCCATACCTTCTTTAGGAACGACACCACTGGTTTGGTACATATCAATACAAATTGCCATTTGGTGCTTTTCCTCTCCAAAGAAACAAATAAAAAGATCTCTGGTTCGCTTAACTTTTGTAATTTTTATTCTGATTTGAGACATAGTAATTTGTTTTTAATTAGTTAACACTAACAAATTTATCATTAGTTTTAAGTATTACAAATTTAAAAACAAACTACACACAACAAATCATCTCTACCCTAAGATATACAAAAATTTAACTTATTTTAATTAAACCGTGTTTTTTCTTACCTTGAGATATTTTGGCTTGTCCGTCAATAAAGTCATCAGCCTTCAAACGATAATTTTCATCTGTCACGGGTTTGTCATTAAGCTTCAAACCATTTTGTTTGATTAATCTGCGGGCCTCACCCTTACTTTCAACAAAACCCATTTGCAAAAAGGCATCTAAAATCCCCAAACCTTCAGTACCGTTTATTTGCGGCAAATCTCCGCCTGCAACTCCCTGTTCAAAAGTTTTAACGGCAGTTTCTTGAGCCTTCTTGGCTTCTTCTTCGCCACGGCAAATTTTGGTTGCTTCAAAGGCCAATATCTTTTTAGCTTCATTAATCTCTTGATCTTTTAATGCCTCTAAACGACAAACTTCATCCATCGGCAAATCTGTGTATATTCGCAAACATTTGCTTACCTCGGTATCACCAATATTACGAAAATATTGATAATAATCATAAGCAGAAAGCTTTTCTTCATTAATCCACACGGCATTTCCCTCTGATTTGCCCATCTTTTTGCCAGATGCGTCAGTAATAATCGGACTGGTAAAACCAAAAAGCTCTACGTCATATTTGCGACGTCCGAGTTCTGTTCCCGAAACAATATTTCCCCACTGATCAGAACCGGCAATTTGAGCCCTGCAGCCAAATTTTTGGAACAATTCACAAAAGTCATACCCTTGCAACAACATATAGTTAAATTCCAAAAAACTCATGGGTTGTTCACGTTCCAAACGAGTTCTGACACTATCCATGGTAAGCATTCTGTTAACTGAATAATATGTTCCTATATCACGCAAAAAAGCCAAATAGTTAATATCCTTAAACCAATCCCAGTTATCAACCATTACGGCATCATTCTTACCATCACCGAATTTTAAGAATTTACCGAAAGATTTTTTAAGTCCTTTAATATTATGAGCCAGAGTTTCTTCACTCAAAAAAGGACGTAATTTATCTTTTCCGGAAGGATCGCCGATTCTCGCGGTTGCTCCTCCCACTAAAGTTAACGGTTTATGTCCGCATTTTTGAAACCAACGCAACATCATCAAAGGTACAATATGCCCCACATGCAAACTGTCTCCGGTTGGGTCTGAACCTAAATAGCCAACGGCAGGCGTGCCTGCCTTTTCACATTGGTACAAATACTCATCAAATCCCTGGTCATTTGTGCATTGGTTATAAAAACCGCGTTCAACCATGATATTTAAAAACAAAGACTTAAATTTTGACATTGTACCTTTCCTTAAAAATTGTATTTCTAACCAAATTTTAACGCATATTAGCATAATATTTTAGCAATGCAATAAAGGAGTTAGATTTTTTGTTATGGATTTAATAAAAGGTTGTTACGCTTTAGGTCTGGTTAGTGGTTCATCGCTTGACGGCGTTAGTGCAGCCATCATAAAAACCGACGGAGTTGACGTATTTGAGTTTGGACCTACCCAAGATTTTCCTTTTGATGACAATTTGCGAGAATCTTTAAATTTTTTGCATGAATATCAAGAATTTATGAACCATGCTCAAAAAAAAGCCATTGAAAATGAGTTCACAAATTTTAATGCTTCAATAGTTAAAGAAATGCAAGATTCTTATTCTCTTAGACCCGATGTCATAGGTTTTTGTGGACATACCATAATTCCCAATCCTTTATACCAGGTTGGTGATGGGAAGCTATTGGCTGACTTATGTTCAACCAAAGTCGTTAGTCGTTTTCCGGCTGCAGATATATCATCAGGAGGATTTGGGGGACCTTTAACTGCGGTTTATCACATGGCTTTGGCACAAAAACTCACTAAGCCACTGGTTTTTTTAGATATTGGAGGTGTTACAACTTTAACTTGGATAGGTTCAAACGGAGAGATGTTGGCTTTTGATTCCGGCCCCGGTAATAATGTAATTAATTATTGGGTATTTAAGCATGGTGGGCAACACATGGATTATAACGGACGTTTGGCTGCATTGGGTAAAGTTAATGAAGATGTGCTAAATTCCTTATTGCGGGACAAATATCTTAAAATTACTCCTCCTAAAATTGCCGCAAAAAATATTTTCAAAGACAAACTTGAGCACTTAGAGGGATTAAATTTGGAAGATGGTGCCGCCACAGTAACATCTTTTGTTGCTGCGGCAGCAACAAAAGCAATTAAGGACTATGTTCCCGAACAACCATCAGAAATAATAGTTTGTGGAGGAGGAGCCAAAAATCCGACATTGTTGAGATTTTTGCGTCAAAAGCTAGATTCTATCACTGTCAAAACAGGAGAGGATATAGGGTTAAACTCTTCGTCTGTAGAGGCTCAGGCTTATGCTTTTTTGGCCGTAAGAAGACTTAATTTAATGCCGACATCATACCCTTTTACCACCGGAGTACCGGAACCTTGTATCTGCGGAGAGGTGTTTGAAAAATAATTAAAACCTGCTTTTGCAAAAGCAGGTTTTTAAGTACTTAGGTTTCTTTTTTACATAAAAGAGACTTTGATTTTTTTATCCTATCTTTCATATAAGATAAGAATTTAACATAATCATAGATAGCAAAGATAATAAACCCCAACATTCCGAATAAAAACATTACGGTTACATACAATACCACAGAGGCAAAAGCAAAACGAAAACCACTTGTCAAAAGAAAATACAATCCGGTGGCAAGAGCAAAGCACAAATGGATCAATTCCAATATGGACAAACTTTTTCCTCCGGTACTTCCTTTTTGACAAAAATAAAACACCATAATGGCAGTATAAATACCAACAAGAGTACATATACACAAGCAAACGATGGGTAAATTTTCCATAATCGAATAATTTTAAAATAATTATATTTTATAAAAATACCATAAAGGTAATTAAATGAAAAATCAATGCAAAAATACGGTTGACTCACCTGTTATGTTGTATTATCTTAAACGGCGAATTTAGATTACAAAGAGAGATATTTATGTGCAATTTTTTCAACATATGCATCATTAGCATTATTATCCCCTAGGGGGATGTTATTTTGCTTGCACATAATTTAACCAATTTTCAGTTTTCATTACTTAAATAATAATAAGGTATTAAAATGACAAAACATTATGCTGATGTTAAGGCTAAGCCTGACTTTGTTGAGGTCGAAAAAGAAGTCCTCCGCTTTTGGGAAGAAGATAAAACATTTGAAAAATCCGTTCACAATCGTGACGGTGCGGCGGAGTTTGTGTTTTATGACGGCCCTCCGTTTGCCAACGGCACTCCTCACTATGGACATATCATGGTGTCATATGTCAAAGACGTTGTTGCCCGCTTTCAAACCATGAACGGCAAAAAGGTTGAACGTCGTTTGGGATGGGACTGCCATGGTCTTCCGGCAGAAATGTCTGCCGAAAAACAGCTTGGTGTTTCCGGCCGCAAACAAATTGAGGAATTTGGGGTTGAAAAGTTTAATGACTTTTGCCGTTCAGATGTACTCAAATATTCAGGCATTTGGGTTGATATGTTCAAACGCATCGGCCGCTGGGTTGACTTTAACCATGACTATAAAACCATGGATCTTTCTTTTATGGAAAGTGTCATTTCAAACTTCAAACAGCTTTATGATAAAGGCTTGGTTTATGAGGATTATCGCGTTTTGCCATATTCCTGGGCTGCTGAAACCCCCTTATCTAACTTTGAAGTAAACCAAGGTTATCAAGACAAAACCGACAATGCCATCACCGTAATGTTCAAACTTGAAAACGGAATGAAGATTTTGGTGTGGACCACCACCCCTTGGACACTTCCCTCTAACTTGATGTTAGCCGTAGGCAAAGATATTGACTACGCCGTGATGGAGGAAGACGGCCAAAAATACATTTTGGCAGAAGCTTTGCTTGGACGCTATAAAAAACAATTGGAACACGCGGTAAAAGTTGGTTCTTTGAAAGGTTCTGAGTTAGTAGGTCTAAGCTATGAACCAATGTTTCCTTACTTCAAACACCTAAAAGACAAGGGAGCCTTCAAGGTTTTAAGCGGAGAGTTTGTTTCAACTGAAGACGGTACCGGCGTTGTTCACATTGCCCCCGGTTTTGGTCAAGACGACTTTGATGTTTGTCGTGCATATGATGAAAATTTTCCGGTTGTTTGCCCTGTTGACGAGGCCGGCAAATTTACTTCTGAAGTTCCTGATTATGAAGGGAAACAGGTTTTTGAAACCAATGAGCCGATAATGCAATGGCTCAAAGAAAACGGCCTTCTTGTCAAAAAAGAGCAATACACTCACTCTTATCCTTTCTGTTGGAGAACGGACACTCCGTTGATTTATAAAGCAATGTCAAGCTGGTTTGTAAAGGTTACGGATTTTCGTGATGACATGGTCAAAAACAACCAACAAATCAATTGGGTGCCGGAGCATATCAAAGACGGTCGTTTCGGCAAATGGCTTGAAGGTGCCAGAGATTGGTCAATTTCCCGCAATCGTTTTTGGGGTACGCCAATTCCGGTATGGAAGTCAGATAATCCCAAGTTTCCGCGTATAGATGTTTTTGGCTCTGTTGCTGAAATTAAGGAAAAAACGGGCTTTGATGTTAAAAATCTGCACAAGCCATATATTGATGAAGTTGTTTATCCCAACCCGGATGATCCGTCCGGACAAAGCATGATGCACCGCGTCGGTGATGTGTTTGACTGCTGGTTTGAAAGTGGTTCCATGCCTTATGCTCAGGTTCATTATCCGTTTGAGAACAAAGAATGGTTTGAGAGCCATTTCCCGGCAGACTTTATTGTTGAGGCCATGGACCAAACCCGCGGTTGGTTTTATACCTTAACCGTATTGTCTACGGCATTGCATAATCGTCCGGCATTCAAAAACTGTATTTGTACCGGTTTGCTTATGGCTGAGGGAGGGCAAAAACTCTCCAAACGCTTAAAGAACTACCCTGATCCCAATGAGGTTTTAGATACCATCGGTTCAGATACTTTACGTTGGTTTTTGGTGTCTTCTCCGGTTCTTAAAGGAGGCAACCTTGCGGTTGATAAAGAGGGTAAAGAGATTGCCAAGGCCGCTCGCGTTGCTCAAATCCCGTTGTGGAATGCCTTTTATTTCTTCACTCTTTATGCTAATGCTGAGGAATATCAAGCCAAAGAGGTTTATTCTTCGACCGAGGCCATAGACAACTACATTCTCTCCAAGCTCAAGCATTTGTCTTTAGTTGTCAAATCGGGCATTGAGAATTATGATGTTGCCGTTGCCACCAACGAGATTGCCTCGTTCATGGAGATTTTAAACAACTGGTACATTCGCCGTAGTCGTGATCGTTTTTGGGAAGGTGATCCACAGGCTTTTGATGTTTTGTACACGGTTTTGGTAAATTTGAGCAAAATCATCGCTCCGTTAATGCCGTTTGTTTCTGAGTATGTATATAAGAATTTAACCGGCCAAGAGAGTGTTCACTTGGCTGACTATCCTCTTCTTTCAGAAATCAAGGCTGACAACAAATTGGTTGAGGAAATGGACTTCTTGCAGGATTTATGTTCTGCTGCCAAGTTCATTCGTGAGGAGAAGAACCTTCGCAATCGTTTGCCCTTGGCCAGCTTAACTGTTGTCGGTCATGAGTTTGGTCAGGCATACCAAGAAATTGTCAAAGATGAGCTTAATGTTAAAGAGGTTAAGTTTGACCAAAACTTAAGCACCTATGCCGAGAAAAAGATTTATCTGTACACCCCGCTTTTGGGCAAGGCATTAGGCAAAGACATGGGAGCAGTCATGGCAGCCTACAAACAAGGAAAATGGGAGCTAAACGCAGATGGCACTTTGAGCATTGGCGGCAAAACTCTCACACCTGACTTGTTTGAGGTTCGTCTGGAAATGAAGGACGGCGTTGCCGGCAAATCTTTTGCTGATAATAAGGCCGTTGTCATGCTTGATACAAACGTTACCGATACTCTCAAAAGAGAAGGCATGGCAAGAGACTTTGTTCGTTTGGTCCAAACCTTGCGCAAAGACAAAGACTTCAATATTTCTGACCGCATAGAGCTTTGTTATTCAACCAATGACGCCGAGTTGGCTCAAGCTTTGGAAGAAAACAAAAGCTATGTTGCCGAGCAGGTGTTGGCTGTTAAGGTTGATAATACTTGTGCCGCCGGCACCACGGCAGATATTGAAGGAGCATCGGTTTGCTTTGATGCCAAGGTCGCATAAGATTAAAAATTAAGACCATTTTATAAAAAACCGCTCTTATCAGGGCGGTTTTTTGTTGCCAATTATAAAAAGTTAAATTATATCAAAGAACCTAAAATCAATTAAATCACAAATAATTATGTACAAAAATTTTTATATCTTCCGTCACGGACAAACGGATTATAACGAACAAAAGCGGTGCCAAGGGTGCAAATGCGATCGTCTGTTAAATGAGACAGGAGCCACACAGGCTGAAAAACTGGCAACATATCTTAGTAACTTTTCAATTGATAAGATATATACCTCGCCGTTAAAAAGGTCGGTTCAAACAGCCGATATCATCGCCGAAACCTTAAAGATTGATTCTCCGATTAAAGAAGAAAACTTGCGAGAGGGCAACTATGGTGAAGTTGAAGGCTTAACCGAAGCAGAGATAAACACCAAATATCCCGGACTTTTTGAAAAGTTTTGCAACGCAACCCAAAGCAACTGGGACATAAAATTTCCCGGCAACGGAAGCGAAAGCAAACGCCAGATATTTGAGCGAGCCTATGCCGCACTTTTGCGTATTGCTTCTTTGGCAAACGGAGAAAATATTGCAATCTCCACCCATGCCGGAGTTATTCATGCTCTAGCTTGTGGCATGGATTTGTGGAAAGTCAATTATGATAATTGTGCTGTTTTACACATACAATATGACTCCGTTACAAACAAATTCCGCCAAATCTTTTAAAAATAAAACCACCCTCTAAAAGGGTGGTTTTATTTTATTCACAACTTTCAAACGAATACAGTTGACTTTAAATACATAAACAGTATATATTAAAATACGTAACAAGTATTTTACTTGGTTTTTAATTTAACTATTTAAGAGGTGTGATATGAAAGATATTCAACAATACATGCAAAAACTTGATACCAAAGATGTGGTTGACGGTTTATTAAACGGTCGTTTTCCGTTAAAAAATCAATCAGCCAAACCCGGCGAGCCTGATTATTATTTTTATGATTTTGACACAGATCAAAGATCATCACGTCCGTTCAGAAATCCCTGGAGCAAAGATGACACTCAAGCAACCAAGGCTGATTTATCATCGTCAGATTTAGGGTGGAACAATCAACTATCTCCGTCATGGTCGTCTTCCGCTGACGGAGTTCAATATGCTCAAAACACCCAAACTACTAACAAAGATGTTAAATATAACAATAATCTTGGATCATTAAGTAGTGCACAAGAATCTGCTCACAACTCCAATGCTATAGGCTATGATAAAGCAGGTGGACATAGTTATGGTAAATTTCAAATAGCAACTAACGTTGGAACAATGGGAGAAGCAATAAAATATTGGAATAATAAACCACAATATAAGCAATTTGCGGATAATCTGAATGCAATTGGAGGAGTAGAAGCGGCAAAAATTAAAGATCCAAAATTTGTGTCTACATGGAAAGAAATATCAAAGGATCCATTATTTGAACAAGCACAATATGATTTTATTTATGATACTCATTACGTGCCGGTTGTTAATAAAATATCTGATATTAAAGGCTTGAATTTATCACAAAGGAACCCTGTCGTTAGAAAGGCAATATTTTCAATGGCTGTTCAACATGGGGGAGCAGCAAACTTCATAAAAGAAGCCTTAGAAAATGATGATTTAGGAAAGCACCCAAAAAATGATATTTCAAATATGGATGATGAAACTTTATTAAGAAGATTATATAATGCTAGAGCAAAGTATGTAAAACACAACACACCTAAAATGACAGAAAAAATAAAAGAAAGGGAAATAAATATAAGGTATCCAAATGAGTTAAATGATGCCTTAAACGAACTAAAACAGTCAAAATAATGAAAAAAGGGCTTAACAGCCCTTTTTTTAAAAATATCCTCCGGATGTATAAAAAATTAATTCAGCTAAATTTTCCTTCAGCTTTTCTCCTTGAAAACCTGCAATGTTTTTGTAATCCATAATTCCCATTCGTTCAGCACTACTTGGAAGAACCTCGGCATAAAAATCTGTCATAGCAGCATAAAACGTATTAATCTTTTTAATAAGTTCCTTCTTTTTCCCATCATCATCGGCAAAACGTTTTTCTATAATTTCTATCATTTTATTTTTAATGCAGATATTATTATCTTCATATAGTTTTAATTCGTCAAAATCAGGATGAGGAGAATCAGAATAAGGTGCAAAAACTTGCTGTATTTGTTCTTTATGATTAAGCACAACAACTTCATCATTAACGTTTGCAAAAGCCTCTTTTTCACATTCATCAGTCATTAACTCAGCCAGCTTTCTGGCTTGTTCAATGTTAGAAATTTTTGCGATAGAATCAAGACTTTCTTGAGCTGTTACGGCAATAGGAAGTAAGAACAAAGAAAAACACAAAAGAAAAAGTTTTTTCATAAAATTTAATCCAACATATAAACGCTCATTTAATACTATAAAAAAGAAAAGAGTTGTCAATATAACAAATTAATAAATCTTGCCTTAGGTGCAGATGGTAATTATTATATGGACTATAACAATCTTTTAGATAATGAAAAAAATGAAGATAGTTTTCGTGCAATAGAAACGAGGTTAAGGAGATATGAAAAATTTTAAAAAGATAATAATTATGATATTGCCGGCAATTTTACTTGCCGGCTGTATGCATCAGCGATGCGTTAATGGTCAAGAAAAATTAGTCAAAGAATATGGGTTCCCGATGTTTTATAAATGGAATGATCCAAATATAACAGAAATAGGCTTAACACCGCAGCAAGTTGATGGAATTTGGAAATTTTATAAAGAGCCTGATAAAAATAAAGACTATTTTTATATAGGAAGCAAAGATAAAAAATTCTATTATATTGGTCTTTATGGCAATGAATGGATGGGATCAATAGGTGCTAGTGTTAATAAAATATATCTAAAAAATGGCAAATGGAAATATTTTAATACTAAAAACAGGATAACAGTAAATTGTGAGTTAGATCCAAATACAAATTGGGGAAATTTATGTGTTATGATGGAATGGATACCATCTTGTGGCTAGAAACGAGGTTAAGGAGATATGAAAAATTTTAAAAAGATAATAATTATGATATTGCCGGCAATTTTACTTGCCGGCTGTACCACACGCATTCCTAATTATGATGATGTTAGATTGGTTCGGGAGTATGGTTTTCCGATGTTTTATAAATGGAATGCTCCCAATATATCAGAAACCGGTCTCACCCAAGAGCAAACAGAGGCCGCTTGGCAGACCATTACCGAAAAATATTCCTTGATGGAAGGTGAGGAAAAACAATATTTCAGAGTAGGGACTAAAGACAAAAAAATATATTACTTCACAATCTATTGTCCGGGGTGTTTTGGAACAATGGGGGCTTATACATATCCGATGATCCTTGAAAATGGAAAATGGAAACATATTGATACTAAATATTCTATATATGTACTGTGTAATTATATTTATTTTGAGGAGCAAGGTTATGGTACCCGCGTATATAAAGAATGGGAAACAGGATCAATCTGCTATATGAAAGAATGGGAATGGATAAGAAAATAAACCTCATAAATCAAAATAATAAAAAAAGGGCTTAACAGCCCTTTTTTATTATTATCTTACAACCTAATTGCTTGAAAATTCAGCATTAGACTCACCAAAAATTAACTTTTTTTAGGTTAAAATGTCTCCCAAAAGATGACAAAGAATATTATTTTTAGAAAAATCACCAAATTTGACAAAAAAAGTGTTGAATTAGACTCAAAAAAGGTGTATAGTCTAAACAACTGATGATATAAAGACTTTTTTATAAAGGAGCTTACTATGGCTGAAATGACAATTGATTTGGCAGAACAAATTATTTCATCTAGATTTTATGATGACTATAGTGAAGAAGAGTTGCGTGCGGCAATACAAACTTTGCAATCAGACCCAACCAAGGCTTATATTTTAAATAGATTTTACAATAATGTAGAAGAATCAACCAAAGTTATAAATGCATCTAATGATAAGCTAACTTGGCCGTTCTGGGAACTTACTCACTATAAAAAGTTGTTTGATGTAGTTGAAAATGATGAAAACATCAAATCAGCTGCTGAAAAGCTTGATGCCGCAATTGTTGAAAAATTTTCAAGTCTTAATTTCATCACAGCCGGCGAAATTGAATATGCCGAGTATCTTGCCGGCAAAATAACCGACGCCGATGTCCACCAAAAAGCTCAAGATTTTATTAATAAAAAAATAGCCAAATATGAGAGCATGAACGGTCTTGATCAAGATTTCGAGGTCTTAAACAAAAATGACCAAACCTTAAGTGAGGCTTTAGATAATCTCAAATTATATGCTGATGATGGAAAAATCAGTGAGGATTTCCGAGCTCTTGCCGCTTTGGTTGAAAGAATAGAAATTCAACCTCTGCCTGAAAATGCAGACAAAAACCCTGAAGAAGTCAAACGCTCCAACATGGAAATGATTTTTGAAGCTGCCAAACTTCAAACTCATGCTTCATTAGTTGGCAACATGGGGTATTTGCTCTCTCCAAAACAAAAACAAAAAGAGCAAATTGTTGAAGATATTCTAGAAAAATTCAAAGAACAAATTTTGCTGACCTCTGTTGCTTCTAAATTAGGAAAAGAAGATTTCAGCAAAATAGACAGTGCAAAAAAACTCCAAGAATATGTCAAAAGTAAAGAAGATATTCTTGAAAAATTAGATGTGCCAACCTCAATTGAAGAGTTGAAAAATAGTCCTTCTAATGTAAAACTCCAAATTAAAGAAAATGATGTTATAACCGCTTGTGCCGATACTGAACATGAAACGGTTTTGTTTAACAAATATTTGGAAAGAAAAATCGGAAAAATATCTCAATTGCGTGGCCAGGTTGAAAAATTCAGTCAAAAAGCCACTTCTTTGTGGGGCAAAACTTATACAATTCGCAAAAATATTATCAATAACTTCAAAGACAACAAATATATGCACTACGCCAACACAGGTATGACGGCAGTTGTTGCTATTGCCGGCATGACAGCTTCTGCTCCTGCTGTTGGTGCCGCCATCGGGGCTTATGCCGTTTATTCTGCAGCCGGTGCCTGGGTATGGCCTGTTATTGCCGAAGCCCGCAAAATGCAGCGTGAAGCTCTAGAAAAAGGTGGTGAAAAACCGGCTTTTGGTAAAGCCTGGAAAGAAGCTTGGGCCAAACTCAAAAATGATAAAAATTATAAAAATCGTGCCGGATTGGGAACCGTTGTCGGCATCATAGGCGGTATGGTTGGTTTCGGTGGAGCAAGTATAGGTGTTAATACTGTTGCTCAGCGCGGTGTTGCAGCATTAAGCCGTATGGCCGGATCATTATCAGCTCAAACTATGGCTTATATTAATGCCAAAAAAGATTATGAGCAGAATAAAAATGAAGAAAACAAAGCTAAATTGAAAGCCGCCGGTATATCCTTAGGCTTAGGTGCCGCCATATCCGGTCTTGGTGCATGGTTTTCTATTGATCGTATGGCATCAGCCAACTCTCAGGTTTTAGACACTGTTACCAATACGCCAACACCGAAAGCTCCGGTAGACAGCCTTGGAGTTAAAGCTCCGGTAGATAGCCTTGGGGCTAAAGCTCCGGTAGACAGCCTTGGAGCTAAAGCTCCGGTAGACAGCCTTGGAGTTAAAGCTCCGGTAGACAGTCTTGGCGTTAAAGCTCCGGTAGACAGCCTTGGCGTTAAAACTCCGGTAGACAGCCTTGGAGTTAAAGCTCCGGTAGACAGCCTTGGGGTTAACACTCCGGCAGATAGTACGGTTGTTGATGCTCCTGAAACAGCGGTTGTTCCTGAGCCGGAAATCCCTGCCATAGATTCTCCGTTTAATGCACAACAACTTCATCGCATGGAAGCATATGCTATAAGAATTTTCGGACAAGATGAAGTTGACCGTTTGAATGTTATTTATTTGGAAAATGAAGCCAAATTTGCCGAACTTGGCATTGAACGTGAACGTATGTTAGATGCTCTTGCCCGCGGAGCCGGTTATCCGGCTATTGAAGAAGGCCGCAAGTTACTTCTTGAACTGGGATGTAAAAATGTTGATGCCGTAGGTTGGGAAAAAATAGCTGCATCAATCAATGCTTTTGAATACGAAAAAGGCACAATTACGGTCCAAGCTATGGACAACAACGGTAATGTATGTGATGTAACTACCGGTCGTTGGGGTAATTACGTTGGTCCAGGTAAAGACGGAATTCGCACGTTTAATCGTGTAACCGGTGTTTTGGTAACCGGAGATTGTCCTGATCTTGAGGAAAAATTAACCATAGAAAGCACAGGTGGCTGCCCTAATTGTGAGCCTAAGGAATATGTAGAGCCACAGCCTCAAATAGTTCCGGAGCAAGAAGTTGAGCCACAGCCGGAGCCGGTGATCGAACCCGAACCGAGAGAAATTCCAGAGCCTGTTATTCCAGAAATCACAACTGTTGAAGCCGCTCAAACTACTTACGCCAAAGAGTTTGATCCACACATTTGGAACGATGCTAAATATGATGCTTTTCCACGTGGTTTCGGAACAGATTCTGAAAACTTCAAAGAGCTCACCCTCAGTGGCAAAGACGGTGACATCACTATTGTTTACCAAGGAACAGATAAAGAAACTGGCGATATGTCTTTCAAGGTAAAAGGAGGCGAAGCCGAGTGGTCTATGCAGCCCGTTCCTGGAGTTGATGCCATTGAAACCGGAAAATACATTTTGGTTGAAAATTACCATCCACAAGGAGAAGATGTTGCTAAAGCCGCAGCTGAGGCAGCCGGAATTAATGATTTGAACCATTTAGCTCTTTGCAAAGATGGAAATTACCATATGTTTACTGAACACGGCGAAGTAACCATTAGTCAGGATGGTCAAAATGTATCATTCACAACTCAAAATGAGAGAGGTGTTCCTGCCAACATCCAAAATCAAGTTGTTAAGGATGCCATAACTCAATTCAATACCACTGACGGAAATAACGTCAGAATAGAAGGAGTTGACAACGTTTGTGCTGATACCGGAACCAAGGTTGAAGTAACCGGACGCAAAGCCGCAAAAATTGGCTTTAAAGAAATATATTTGGGTAAATTCAGTCGTGGCGGTAAATAAGCCATCTTAAGATAAATAAAGAAAGACGCAGCTTTTTATGCTGCGTCTTTTTTTATCCTTATAAATCTTTGGTTTTTGCCCACTCTTGACATAATTTCATAAGAGATTGTTCCGGCATCGCGTGCCATATCATCAAGAGTATAAAAATCATCAGCCAAAAATGCCATGTCGCCGACTTCCAATCCATCAACATTACTAACATCACAAATAATATTATCCATTGATATTCTGCCGATAATTCTTGATTCTTGTAATTTGCCGTGAGTTTTAAAGAAAATTTTTCCCACATTGGATAACGAACGAGGAATCCCGTCGCCATAACCTATGGAAACAATGGCAATTTTTCTTTCCGAGCTGGCTCTGTATGTTGCGGAATATCCCACAAATTCACCTTTTGCCAAAGGCTCAACCTGCAAAACCGGAGCTTTGATTCTGACCACGTTTTTCATCTGGTTAGGGCGATAAGGAGCGGTGTTTATACCATACATTGCTGCTCCCAAACGTACCATGTCCCAATGAAATTTCTCGCCCAAAAACACTCCGTCAGAAGCAGAAAGGGATGCAGGAATATCAGGAAAATAAAGGTTTTTCAATTCATCAAATGTTTCTAACTGATGAGCATTCATAAAATGGTCTTTTTCATCACCGCAAGCCAAGTGTGACATCACCATTGAAAACTCAGCGATATCGGCATCGCTTAAAGCTTTTAGCTCATGTTCCCTGAAACCAAGGCGGTTAAGCCCCGTTTCAATATGAATCACTGGTTTTACTCCGTTAATTTTATGCTCTTTCCAAAAAGCAAACATCTCCGGCGAGCTTATCACCGGAACAAATTGTTTGTTTTTTTGAAAAGCATCTAAACAATCTTCGCCAATTCCTTGCAAAACATAAATTTTTGCCTGTGGTACAATGGAAGCAATTTTTTCAGCTTCAAAGGCATGCGCTACAAAAAAATGTCTGCATTTTCCTTTTTCATAAAGCAATTTTGCCACATCTTCGGCACCTAAGCCATAAGCATCATCTTTAACCACGGCGGCAGCAATTGCGGTTTTGGCAATATTTTGCAGTTGTTTGTAGTTATCAAGGAGATTATTAAAATCTATTTCCAAAATTGGTCTTGTCAAAATACTCATAATTACCTACAATTCTTTATCAAATTTAATTGGAATTCCATATATGCAATTTATAGATACTCACATTCACTTGCAAGACTATAAGTCAAACAGTACACCGCAAATTATTAAACAAGCTGAAATTTGCGACGTCAATAAATTTGTCTGCCCTTCCATAGTCGAGGCAGATTGGAAAAAGATTGCCGATTTAAGCCAAAATTTTAAATCAAAGATCATTCCCGCATTTGGTTTGCATCCGTGGTATTTGGAACAAGCCGGTTCTGGCTGGGAAAGCAGAATTTGCCAATATTTTGACACCTTTCCGCAAGCCTTAGTCGGAGAAACCGGCCTGGATAGGCTAAAAAGCACGCCGCAATCTTTGCAGGAAGATTTTTTTACCATTCATATTGAACTTGCCAAAAAGTATAATCGTCCATTAATAATCCATGCCGTTAAAGTTGATGATTGGTTGGAAAAATATTGGCATGATTTGCCGCCCAAATTTGTTTTGCATTCGTTTAGCGGGCGTACAAATTTTTTAAAGAGAGCCGTTGCCAAAGGAGCATACATTTCCTTGTGTAAAAAGATTATGCGAAATTCTGAGGCCAAAGAAATCATAAAACAAATTCCAATTGATAAGTTGTTACTTGAAAGCGATGGACCATATCAATCAGAACCGCAGGATATAAGAGAATTGCTTAAAGAAATAGCCATAATTCGCCAAGAAAAAGAGGAAGATTTAAGCCGTAAAATTTATCAAAACAGTGAGGAGTTTTTATATGTCTGAAGAAAACAAACGTCTTTTGCGTACTCAAATGCTTTTGGGCGAAGAAGGTATAAAAAATCTGCAAAAATCTTCAGTAATGCTTATAGGCCTTGGAGCTGTTGGCGGATATGTGTTGGAAGCCTTGGCAAGGGCAGGGATCGGACATTTGCTTTTGGTTGATTTTGACGAGTTTGAAGAAAGCAATATTAATCGCCAAATTTTAGCCTTAAACTCAACTTTGGGGCAAAAAAAGACATCTGTTGCCAAGGCAAGAGTTAAAGATATAAACCCCGATTGTCAGGTTGAATTGTTTAATGTGTTTGTTAATGCCGATACTTTGCCTGAGTTACTGTCACATAAAGCAGACTTTGTTATTGATGCCATAGATGCCCTAAATCCCAAATGTTGCTTATTGGAAGAATTAAGCAAAAAAAATATTCCTTTCATCTCTTCCATGGGTGCAGCCTTAAAAACAGATCCTTCACATATCAAACTCGGGAAATTGAGCTCAAGCCGCAATTGTCCTTTAGCCAAGTTTGTACGCAAAAGGCTGCGGCACAGAGGTGTTGACATATCAAAAATTTGTTGTGTCTATTCTGATGAACAAATTTCATTACCGGATACGGCATTACAACCTTCTGAAGAACAGCTTTCAGAAGGGCGTATCAGACATACCATAGGCTCTCTTCCGACTATCACCGCAATTTTTGGTCTCACCATTGCCAATGAAGTAATTTGCAGCCTTTCTGGCTATAAAAAATAGCTGTCAAAAATTAGTTTATTTGCTTGTCATTAAGGATAAATTCGTCTATTCTATCACTAAAATAAAAGTTTTCTGGGGCAAAATAAATGAAAATGATAAAACCCGTAGTCAATCTTTCTAAAGTCGCTGAAAATTATGATACCTTTATTTTGGGTTTTAACGGTGTCTTGAGTAATGGTAATGAAATTTTACCGGAGGCGGCGACTTGTTTGAAAAACTTGTTTACCGTAGGTAAAAAAGTAATTTTATTGACCAACTCGCCTTTAAGAGTAGCATCAATAGCTTCAATTCTTTCTCGGGCCGGAATTTCTCCAATGCTGTTTACATGTATAATGTCGGCAGGAGAAATTTTGCATTATCGGCTTAAACATGCGTATGGTGATTATTCGGCCATAGGTAATACATATTTTCACTTGGGTAATAAAAGCGAAAAAGGTGTTTTTGCAGACCTTGATTTTAAAGAAAGCAACAGTTTGGAAAATTCTCATTTTATGTACATGAGTGAAGTATCTTCTCCTTCTGATACAATAGATACATATCTACCTTTTTTGGAACATGCGGCAGGTCTTGGAATACCTTTTGTTTGTGCCGGAAATGACACCTCTTGTTTTATTGATGGTAAAATATCGTTGGCCCCGGGAGCATTAGCTGAGCAATATGCTGTTATGGGAGGGAGAATAATTACTTTAGGCAAACCAGATGCTCAAATATTCAACTACTGTCTTGATGGCATTAAAGAAAGAGGGAGTACTTTAGTTGTCGGAGATAATGTTGCAACCGACATTAAAGGGGCAGAAATTTTGGGGTTTGATTCAATGCTTATAAGCAAGGGTATTCATGTCAATTACCTTGGGGAAGGATATATTCCTGATGTGGCAAAGACAAGAGAATTATCCAATAATTATGATGCTTCTCCTAACTATGTTATATCTAATTTGAGGTGGTAATATGAGCTTAAAGAAAAAATTTTTAATTCTGCTTGGAAGCATAGCTTTTATTACTCTTGTAATCAGTACACCGGTACAAAATATCGGTCGTTTGGGAACAGCATATACAGAAGCTCCTGTAACCGGTGAAAACCTTACCGCCAAAAGTCTTAACAAATTTTTGCAAACCTGGTCAAAATTTATAAAAACAGACATATCTTTACAACAGCTATCGTTAGTAGACAGTTCATCAGAAGAAAAATATCCGTCTCAGGTTGTTAGATGGTTGCGTGTTAACGGCTGGAATGCAGAACACTTTTTTTATATAGAACAACGTCTTAGAGAGGCGGTTACGGCAGCTAGTCTGCAAGAAACAATAGAAGGCAACAAAGCTATTTTACAAAAAATGCGTGAAGGTGATGCCTACGATAATTTGCAAAAAATAATATCCATGCAGCAAGCACAGCTAAATGCAGTAAAAATAACACCTGCAGAATTGGAATTGGTAAAAAACAATTTATATCAAATAAATCAAGTGTTAGAAGGAAAAGCTGTATCGCAGCCTAAAAAATAATGTCAAAAGTTTCAATAGGGGAGATAATTGCCAAGAACAACTGTTCTCAGACAGTGGAGAATAGTATAATGATTGATGACTTTTTTTCTCCCTTAAGTGAAGAAGCAAAGCAAAAATGGCCTTTTGATTTTAGTAATGAGGGATATCAAACAACATATCAACAGGCAGTTTTTGTTCCTCCAAAAGACAGTTTAAGAGATCCCGGTGATGGTATAAAAATAAGTGCCATAATCAGCAATGATTATGAGAGCTTTTTTATGGAAAACGGTTTTTATTTTTATGATGATCAATTAACGATAGATTTGAGACATTTGTATCGAGTTGGCTTTGGCAGGCCAAGTAATTTTGCCTTAACAGCAGTCAATAAAGTTAAAGATTTTATGGAAGCTTATGATTTAAATCGTCCTTATGGTAGAGTAGATCCGTCAAAATTGGAGATATATGCTGTTTCCAACAACGATAAAAGCAACATAGCTGCACTTGGGGGCTATGTTTGGGCTAATATGGGATTTGGATTTAAGTATGATGATGATTGCCGAAACCTGCAACAGCGTTTTAAGGCTTTTGCACAACACCATAATGTAGATATAAGTTTACAAGATCTAAAATATTTTACTCAGCCATGTCATTTTTCAGCGTTTGATTGCGGAATTAAAATAGCCGATAAATTTGGCAATCGTTCATCATTTGGAAAGGCATTTATGCTTTTTGAAAGTTGGAATGGGGTTATTTATTCCGGAGATAAAAAAAGTGAAGCTTTTTTATATTCTCAAAAATACAATGATCCTGAAACCAAACTTCAAGCAATAAATGTACTAAATCCGGCATATCGGAGTATAATGAATAAATACACCAAAAGATATTCAAATAGTAAGACAAACGAAATTATAAATCTGAGCAATCAAATATTAAAAAAGGTATTATCTTTGGGAAGAAGCTAATTCATCTTGAAATATCTGGATTTCTAGCCACATATTTTCTTTTTCCTCTTTTTTATGTTGTTTTTCAAGCAAAGATGAACTAAGCTCATCAAAATGTTCAGGGTCTTGTGTATATAAATCAGGATTAGCCAATTCATTCTCAATTGTAGTTATTTCTTTTTCAAGTTCGGCAATTTCTTGTGGCAAGATTTCAAGAAGCCTTTTTTGATTATAACTTAATTTTTTGCTCGAGGACAGTGGCGTTTGAGCTTGTTTTTTTTCTGCAACATTGAAGGTCGGTTTTGCTTTTGTTTTTTCCGCATCTTTATTTTTGAGTTTTTCCAACAAATCGGAATAACTTCCGGCATGTTCGTAAATGCTTCCGTCTCCCTTCATATATATAACGGAGCTGACAACTCTATCCATAAAATCACGGTCATGACTAACTAAAAGTATTGTTCCTTGATAATCATCAAGCACTTCTTGAAGCAGATCCAATGTATCCATATCCAAATCATTAGTTGGCTCGTCAAGCACCAAAAAGTTTGATGGTTGAGCCAAAGCAACAGCCAGCATTAAACGATTTTTTTCTCCTCCCGAAAGAGCTGATACCGGACATTGTGCTTGTGACGGTTTAAACAAAAAGTCTTTTAAATATGCCACCACATGCCGATATTTTCCTTGTACCATTATATGGTCTCCCTTATCACAAAGGGTTTGCCATAAAGTTTTTTTAGGGTCTAAGGATATACGGTTCTGATCAAAATAGGCTTCTTGCAAATTTTTCCCGATACGAATAAATCCGCTATCAGGTTCTAAGCGCTTGGTTAATAACTTTACTAAAGTTGTTTTGCCTGCCCCGTTTGGTCCGGCAATGCCGATTTTGTTTCCCTTAATAATTCTGGTTGAAAAATCTTTTACAATTTCACGTTCACCAAAAGATTTATATATATGCTTTGCTTCAATAACCAATTTAGATCGGAAATCACCTTCATCAATATTGAGGTTTATATTGCCTATTTGTTTAATTTGTTCTTTTCTTTCGGCTCGGAGTTGTTGTAATTTACGTAACCTTCCCATATTACGCCTTCTTCTTGCGGTAACACCTTTGTGTAGCCATTCAGTTTCTTCAGCAATTTTACGATTCAGATTATTTTGAGCAATAATTTCCTGTTTAATTATTTCTTCTTGCCATTCTTCAAAAAATCTAAACCCTTTATTGTTTCGATGCATATTTCCGCGATCAAGCCAAAAAGTTGAAGAAGATGTATTGTTTAAAAACATTCTGTCGTGAGAAATCAGCACTACTGCCCCGGAAAAATCTTTTATAATTTGTTCAAGCTTTTCAATTGTGGCAATATCCAGATGATTGGTTGGTTCATCTAAAAGAAGTATATCTGGGTCATTAATTAACGCCTTGGCCAAAGCTGCTTTACGACATTCTCCGCCGGAAGCCTTTTGAGGATTTTGCATTGCGGCAATACCAAGCTGTTCAATCCAAATATCTGCTTTATATTGTTGTTCACGCTCTTGCGGAGGTAAACCGGATAAGATTACATCTTTTAAGGTTTTAAAGCCGTTAAAATCAGGTTCTTGCGGCATATAAGCTATTTTACACCCCGGCTGTATAAAAATTTCACCGCTGTCAGGCTCTAAAACTCCGGCAATAACTTTTAGTAAGGTTGATTTTCCCGACCCGTTTCTGCCAACCAAAGATATCTTATCTCCGCGGCAAATAAAAAGTTCAATATTTTGGAAAAGTTGATTGTCTCCAAAAGCGAGGCTAACACCTTTTAACGTATATATCGGAGGTTCCGCCATAATTATAAATCTTTCTCGATTAACCTAATACCTTCAACCTGCCATTCCAACCCTTGAGCAGCCCACAAAAAGAAATCATTTATTTTTTCTTCTTTAATTCCTACAGCTGTTCCTACTTTATAAATATCATGCATTTCTTTATCTGATATTTCATGGTCCGCCATTGCCAACATAATCATTTCCCGAATAATAAAACGTTTTTTCCTGATATTGGGTATTTTTCTGATAAGTTTTATCAACATATCAATATTTTCTACCTTGGGAAGTTCTCGTAATTGTTTCTTTGTTACCCCTGTTTTTTGAGCCAAGTCAGATATAAAATCATTGTTTGAGGTTGTATTATTTGCTTCTAAAACATACTTAAGAGCCTGTAAGTATATATTCTTCTCTTCTTCTGTCATATCAGCGGTAAAAGTGTTCATTATTTATTCCTAAATTTAATTAAGTAACCAATATTGTTATATATAAAAAAATAAAGATTTGCAAAAAAAAAGAAAAACATTTATATATAAACAAAATTTATCATTTTTCAGTGGAGAGTAAGCAAATGCCCTTAAAAATAGAATTAAAGCCGCACGAAAGCATAATTATTGGCGAGTCTCTGATAACCAACGACGGTGAACGTACACGCTTTTATATTGAGGGTAACGTTCCGATTCTTAGGGAAAAATTTATCTTGCGAGAAAAAGATGCTAATACACCGAGTCGTAGAGTATATTTTGTAGTGCAGCAAATGTACTTATCAAGGGGATCAAAAGAACTCCAAGATCTTTATCTTTCATATGTCAGAGATTTACAAAATGCAGCTCCGAGTCTTATTCCGTATATTGCCCCTGTTACGGAGCACATAATCAATGCTGATTATTATGGAGCCATAAAAGCAGCGTCCATATTACTTGATAAAGAAGACGAATTTTTTGGAGCAGCATTAAAAGCTTGATAAATTAAATATATATTTACCAATACCATATACACTCAGTAGATGAAAAAGTTCTTGTAAGGGGGCTTATTTTATGTT
>CALXUM010000011.1 GCA_944391685.1 uncultured Alphaproteobacteria bacterium | reverse complement strand
CCTTCTAAATACTCAGACAATATATAACCATACCGTCTGCGTATCCTCTCTACCTTGTTTACTATATCTTATAACCAGACAGCTTATCGCCGTCAGTGCTCAGGGTTATATGATGTTATTTGCAATATGTCAACACAAAAAAGCAAAAATTTTTAATTTTTTTTCTTATTTTTTACAATGCATTGAATTTTTTGTATTTTTTATTTATTTGAACAATTTGTAAAATTTTAGTCTTTTTTAACCAAAGATGCTTATAATTTGAAGGAAACATGTTGTACTTCAGACCAAACAAGGCTAAAAAAAATGTTAAAAAACAATGTATTAATTTTATTTGTAATATTTATGATATCGGCTTGTGCTAGTGAAAAGCCTACTCTGAGCGGAGTCGATGGCTCTGCAATTCCACCTGCATTTGCTCATTTTCCAGATATTCCATTTCCGACAGAAGCTTTTGTTGATTTAGATGAAACCAAGGCTCTTGGCAGCGGCGAAAATTGGATTGGAAGTCTGGTTTATACGACTCCTTATAATCCAAGCAGTGTTTTTGACTTTTATGTATCAGAGATGCCCAAATTGAATTGGATTGAAGTTGCTACCGTAAGGGCAAAAATAAGCCATATGACTTATGTAAGAGGAAACAGAGCCGTACAAATTCTTATTGAGATGGATTCAGGTGATTCTTCCAAAATAACAATTACGGCTATCCCAAACGCAAACGGAGTTGGAAATATATAAGATAAAAGCGGAGAATTTTGATGAGTGATAATTTTTATACTTTCGGAGGGGCCTATTTTTGGGAAGATGTTTTCTTTTATCAAAAATGGAGAATTCAGCGTAATTATGTTACTAAAAAATGCCGTCTGCTTGATAATTGGGATATAAGTCGTTTTGAGGGCTCTTTTGATGATTGCAGAAAAGCTTTTATAAAGTATATTGAGGTTTATGAAATTGCCAGACAAAAAGGACACATGGTTATTATGATTCCGGGACTGGCAGAATCCAAAAACATTTTTAAACCTTTATGGCGAGCCGTAATTAAAGAAGGTTTGATGGCTGCCGCCATTAATTATCCATCAACTCAAAAAGGTATTGATGGTCATGTCCGTCAATTAGACTTCTTTTTAAACCATTTAGAAGATGTAAATGAGATTTCTTTTGTTACCAAAGGAATAGGAAGTATTTTACTTAAAAAGTTATTTATGCTTGATACTCAATGGAGGCAAAAGCTAAAAGTGAATAAGGTTGTGGAAGTTGTTCCTTTGAATCATGGTAGCAGGCTTTTAAAATTTTTGAGTAAATTTAAATTTTTTAATTTTATTTTAGGTCCTGTTATTGAGGAATTAGAGCCAAAGAAAATAGAAAAACTCCCTCCTGTTCCCAAAGATATTCCAACGGGAATTATTCTATGTGAATCAAAAATAACCCGATTTTTTGAAAAAATATTTGATAAAAAAATGCCAATCCTTTCTCCTGATGAAGAAAAAAGTTTTGAAAAAGCAAAAGATGTTAAAGAAATTGAAACCTTAAAATTTAATCTTTTTAAAGATGAGAGGATTATTAATGCCGTTGTCAGCTTTTTAAAAAAGGGAAAATTTTAATGCTTAAATCTTGGTTTATAGGAACCGGTTTTTTAATTGTAATATGGTTATTGTATTATTTTAACATTTTACAATGGTTTGGCAGCAGTTATGCCATTGTAATCGGCTTATTATTTGTTATTGGCTCCTTGATTGCGGCTTTTATTATATTGGGAAATCCTTTTAAAGATCAACGAAAATAAAGCATCGTTTTCACGATGCTTTATTTATTTCATTTTGGGTTCTTTTCCTCTCTCTCCGGCAAGGGCATTGATATAAATTCTACCACACTTTCCGTTCGGATACATAAATTTGGTATAATATATATTGTAGCGGTTACCAAGATAGATGACCATATCATCAAATTTGTCAGAATTTGTGACCGGAACCGCTAAAAGCTTTTTAATATAAGCTTCACTCCACTTACCTGGATTTCCATATTCACTTAAGGATATCCATTTTCCATCTTTGAGAGCCAGAAAACCTTCTCGCCGCACATTTCTCTCTTGTCCAACTACCTCTATAAGAGCGTCGTATTGAGCATCGAAAGAGCGTCCACCTTTTGAGAGTTTAATATAACGTGATACTGCAAAGTCCTCGAATCCAACTTTACCTCCCTTTATGATAAAGAATCCGGTAATTGCTGGCCAATAATCTTCATATGGTCCACAAAGACACCAGCTACTTAAATTGTTCCTTATGAACGCTGCATAATAACCATCTTGTGTTTTAAGACGGAAGTGCACTCCTTCGATAAACGGCTGTGAGCCTCCAGCTGCATTTATGTCCATATTCACAACTTTAAATGAATTCCATTGCGGTTCTGCAGAGTAAAAAGATAAGCCATTGAGCATTAATTCGCCGTTCATGTTGTTGAAAAGCTGCCATGCTCCTTCTTTTTTGGCCATGTATTTTTTCCCTATACCGACAATAATACTGTCATATTCCACAGGAATTCGTCCTTTGCAGGCATCTTCAGATAAGTCTGAACTCTCAAAAATTTCAGCTCCCCATTTGGTTTGGCATTTTTTGGTTTCTTTAATAAAAAAGCCTACATAATCTTCAATCGTTTCAGGAGCTTGAATTCTTTCGGTTTTGGTGCATCCGCTCAATACAAGAGCAAAAATTGCAAAAAATAATACTTTTTTCATAACAAAAAAATTAGGTTACATAATAATTTCAATTGATTGGAACAAGATTATATTGTTTAGACAAAATTTGCAATATTTTATTTTTATATCTTGAAAATTTATTGTTTTTAGGCTAACTTTCAAAATTAGAAAAAATATAATTATGTCACCTTAAAATTTTTTGTTATGAAAAGATTATTGTTTTTAGCTCTTGCAGCTTTATTGCTGAGTGCTTGCGGTAAGACCGAAAAAATTCTGATTCCCGGACAGCAGTTTGTTCCTGAAGAATATCAGTTTTACTTTGTGTTAAAAACTTTCGGCAATAAACAACTTTGGGGGGTGGAAGGTGCGGTTAAGAAGTATCCTAAACCACCAAAAGATAAAACTAAGGAAGCTGATCCGCCAAGTCCTCATAAGGTTAGGATTGCTCCCAAATGGGAGGCTGTAAAAGTTTTGGGAAATATGGGAGGTTTTGCCGTTCTGAAAGATGGTTTATGGAGAGCTTTTTCTCTGGATTGTGAACCGCTTGATGAACTGCCTTATTTTACCGACTTTGAAAATTTTATACCTAACGGCAATCCACATTATGACGCTCAAATTAAAATGAAAACTGAAAATGGTATTTTTATGGCATTTCAGTTCGAAGCAAAAAAGGATAGATTTGGTTTATTTCCGAATTTTAGCTGCTTTGGTCCTTATGCTGATGCTGAATTTGGGTATCATGGATACTTTTTTTATGAAGTTGACGAATTTGACGGGCGAGGTCTATGGGGATACAAAGTGTTTAATGACTCTGATCCCTATGATTTTACATCTACAATCGGTCCAGGATGTTATTCTATTCTTGAGATTGCAAACGTACACACATACATACGAGATTTCTATTTCTTGATAGAAAGCGTAACTGGCTGGGAGGTGGTTGGAAGAAACAGAAACGTACCCACATCTTCTTTTCATCAAGGGCTATTGTTCCTTAACAATTTGCCTTTAAATTGGTCTCAAGAAACGTTGATGGAATGGCTTAGGCAACTACCTGACGGAGAATTTCATGATTTGATGCTTCCTGGAAATAAAAAAACCTTCAAAGGTTTTTGGAATGCCGAGAAAAAAATTGGCGTTTTAGCTAATGATAAGAAATACTAAAAAAAGCACCGTTCAGATTTTCTGAACGGTGCTTTAGGTTATAAATCCTTTATAATGCCAACTGTACCATCAATATTTTTAGTACATTCGACATCTTTGTAGGATATTTTTTCTGTTTTTTTATTTGAAGGAAAAGATTTATACCAATTAAGAATTTTCTCTATTGAGATGTTTATTGGCTGAAAATTTCCGTCAAAAAATAAATCTGTACCTTCAACATATGGAGGTTTTCTTCTTTTATCAAAGAAACTCCATTTATTATCCTTTTTGACCAGAAAATAGCCGTTTTGCGGTTTTCCACCGGAAACCTCTATAATACTTTCATATTGAGACGGTAAAAGAGGTATGGCTTTTTTAAGTTTGTAATTATAATCTTGATATCCCCAATGTCCTGTTCCAATACCTTTAAAGAAAAAGCCTCTAGCACCTGGGAAAAAATCTTCATATGGACCAAAGCAAAAATAATCAAGATGCTCCATATAACAACCATAAACTCCTTCAGGTGTCCTTATAATCCACCCAGGATTTTTTATTCCGGAACCAATGAGACTAATATCTTCGAAATCCGTAAAGGGAGGAACTTTTTCAAGCCTTTTCCCTTGGAAAGAAAACGCATACCACAAACCATTTTTTAATGCTTTGTAATACGCAGGACCACCGTCACGAGCTATGCTGTCATATTTACATTCTATGGCCATGTCGCCAGAGATTTCAAGCCCCCATAACTTTTTTTCATCCGATGTTTGGATTACATAGTATGCTTCTTCCGCTGTTGGAACAAGCCGCCTTTCGGTTTTTGTGCATCCGCTCAATATAATAGCAAAAATTGCAAAAAATAATACTTTTTTCATAACAAAAAAATTTTTAGGTTACATAATAATTTCAATTGATTGGAACAAAATTATACTATTTAGACAAAATTTGCAATATTTTATTTTTATATCTTGAAAATTTATTGTTTTTAGGCTAACTTTCAAAATCAGAAAAAATATAATTGTGTCACCTTAAAATTTTTTTGTTATGAAAAGATTATTGTTTTTAGCTCTTGCAGCTTTAATACTTCACAGTTGCGACAAAACCGAAAGGCGGCTTGTTCCTAACCAAGACGGTATTGTCAAAGAATTTCTTAATTATTATATAATTAAGAAAGTTGGCGGCAAAAAGCTTTGGGGATTAGAAGGGTGTACTGTTTATCCTAACAGAGGTATACTTATTCCTGTGGAATATGATAGCATTGCTCCGTGTGAGCAAAGCAGTGGAAAATACCTGGCATCATATAAAGCTTTGAAAGATGGATTATGGTATGCATATTCTGGATCTTCTCGGCTTAATGCTCCGGGATTTACGAGTTATGAAAATATTGATTATTTTAGTCCGACAAAAGGACTTGAATGGAAAATAAACACACCAGAAGGTGTTTATGGAATGTACTCAGAGTTTGGGAATTCATTTGGTCCTTATGAAGATATATATCCGGGAGCTGCAGGACATTTTTTCAAAAAAAACGGGAAATGGGGCTATATAGTTCATGACTATAAAAAAGATGAAGTGGAAGAGCTTCTTCCTGCTGAATATGAAAGTATTATAGAGATCTCTAGCGGAAATTTTCTATTTTACGATAAAAATTATTTCCTAGTAAAAAAGGATGGAAAATGGAGTATTTTCAATAGAGCGAAAGCCTATCCAAGACCAACTATGTATTCAGGATTGCTGTTTATAGGCTATGAAAAGCCGAGGAATCATTCTATTACCACTTTAGTTAAGTGGTATGATCTTTTTCCTGAGGGCGGAAAAGTTTTGCAGATTGAATATAGGAATATTGCTTGCAGCAAACACTCTTCCCAAAAAGTTGGTGTGATGTGGGATGTATAAAATAACAAAACCGTTCAGTAAAATCTGAACGGTTTTTTATTTAAAAAAATAACAAAACTGTAATAATTTTTAAGTATTTTTTATGATATTATGGAGTATGAATTAAGAAAAAAGGGATTAGAGTGTCATGAAAAGCCTTAAGAAATTTAGCTTTATTCTTAGTTTGGTTGGTATTTTTTGTTTGAATACCATAAGTTTTTCGTGGGCACAAAAAATGTCGGAAACAAATTCGACTGATATTGTGGCTCAAAGCTACTCAGAATTTACTAAAAGCAAAGGATTTAATGACTTAAGCTCCGCTCTAAAAAGTATTGAAAATAATGAAGCTCCTTCTTTTATTATGTGTGGAGATTCGATCGTTTGTGATACAAAAGTAAACAAGTGCATTGTTTGTGAAAAAATTTCTAATGATACTCAAGCAGATGCACAAATAAATAGATACAGTATAGAATATAAATGTGTAAATAAAAAAGATGATCCTTCTAAATATAATGAACGTGGAAGCAATTTTCTTAGTTCATATAGCTGGGAAACTATATGTACAGAAACTACTACAGGAGGGACAAATTTTACCAATATTAATGGTTGGAAAGTATTTGAAACTATCAACTGTATGTTAAGCCAAATTGACGGAAAAACCTATTGTTTTAGTAAAGTAGGGGAAAACTTAGAAATTACTTATGGAAACACAGGAAAGGAGGGAAAGGCCTTTAGAAATTGTGAAGTCTTGCCGGTAAAGCTTTATAATCATAGGACTTGTTTTTTCTGTCCTTTATTTACAGTAATTTATAGAGCGGCGGTTAATATTACCTCTATTTCTTTTGAAAAATTAGCAATCTCTTTTGCTACCCTTATTGCTGTGGGGTTAGCTATTTGGATTGCTTTTCAAACTTTAACTAATGTAAGCTCCTTAACCAAGCAAGATGCTCCCAAATTTTTAAGCGGAATTATCAAACAAAGTTATAAATTTTTAATTGCTTTTTTATTACTACAATATTCTGGGCAAACGTTTAACTATATTATTAATCCGATTTTAAAATCAGGTATGATTATTGGAACAAATTTATTAACTAATCAAGTCAACTACAGTAATCTTGATGAAAACAGTGATGAATCTCAGAAGCAACAAGTCAGAGTTGCCGAAATCCCAGAAGGCTATTATGGAAGAGAATTGTACAAAACGTTAGATAGTTTTGTAACCAATTTACAAAGAGAAATTGCTTTTATGCAAGTTATTGGATCTTCTTTGGTTTGTACTGGCAGTAATTTGATGTGGACCGTAAGTTTAACTGACTTTGGCGATGGATTTCAAATGTTTATTCAAGGTGCCGTAATTGCCATATTTGGATTTTTATTATCCATTGCTTTTGCGTTTTATATAATGGATGCCGTGGTGCAGCTAGGTGTTGTGGGAGCATTGATGCCGTTTTTAATTGCTTGCTGGCCATTTAAAATAACTTCTAAATATACAACGACCGGATTTAACATGATTTTGAACAGTTTCTTCATTTTTGTGTTTATCGGCTTGGTAATAAGCGTAAGTATGAATTTGATTGACTCCTCCTTAGAAATGACATCTTCTTCTGGAGTTGAAGAAAATATTATAAAAGATTGCATGTCATCTAACTCAAATATGACAAGACAACAATGTGAAAATATTATAAAAGAAACTGGTGCTTTAGCTAAAATTTATATTGCCATTAACAACCAGAGTGATCAAACCCTTCGTGACTTGACAGATATTTCGGGAATTGGTTTTTTGATTTTGATCTTCTGTTGTATTTTTGGGTTTAAGTTTATAGGACAAACAAGTTCTCTGGCCGGCCAATTCGCAAGCTCTCCAATGAAACCTATTGCTCCGAGCTTTGCAACCATGGGGGCATCTGCAGCTTTGGGTACCGCTAAAAAGGTAACCAAACCTATTCGTGAAGCTGTTAGTGATAAAGCTGAAAATATTGGCATAAATTTTATAAGAGCTATACCTACGGCTCCAGCAAGACTCTACAGGGGGACCAAAAAAGCTGCCAATGCAGTAAGCAATTTCTTTAGAGGCAAAAAAGGAAGGGCAAATAATGAGGCGGAAAAAGCCGAAGAAAAATCAAAAAATAAGGTTGGAAACAATCAAAAAATTTCAAATTCTCAAGCTCCCGTTCCTGTTGAACAAAAAAATAATCCTTCCGAAAAAACAACTAATGGAACTCCTAAAGTTCAACAAGGAAAGCCTAGGGAAGAAAATGCTACGGATAATTTAGAAAAAACATTAAAAGCTAATGAAAGCCCTGAAAGAAAGGCCAAAAATCATTCTGAAAAGGCTAAAAATAGCTCAAAAGACAATCGAAAAAGAAACCGTGATAAACGAAAAAGAGCTCATCGTAGATAATGCTGATGGAGAATTATTGTGAGAAGATTGGCGGACATATTAAAATCAGGAAAGCTACTAATTTTGCTTTTAGCAGCTTTTTTAATATTGTCTGGATGTACCAAAAATACTTTTGAAGACGAATCATCCCTGAATGAAGCTCAAAATTCCGATCTTCCAAACATTAATTGCTGGCAAGCCGATGTTTTGAGTCAAGTATATGATGTTATCGGTTCGAAAATAATGAAAATGTATGATACTTTATCAGCCGGTTCACTTAGTGTAATGATGATTGGCTTTGCGGTTTGGGTGGCTTTACGTTTGTTAAAATTTGTAAGTTCGGTTACCGAAGACAGCCCTGCTGAAATATGGAATGAGATAATACGAAAAGCTTTTGTATGTTTATTTTGTGGATATTTAGCATACTCTTCAGGAACTTTATTGTATGTTATTAACTTTTTATTGTTTCCTATATATGCTGCTTTTTTAGAGTTTGGCTCTAAAATATTAGAATTGGCCACTCAAGATGAAACTTCAGTAGTTATATTGGGAAAAGAAGTTACATTTTTGCAACAAAAAATAAGTTGTGGAATAGTCGGAAACATAACTGCTGACTTGACAGGATTCCCTGATGCCATAGAAACATCCATGAAATGTATGATATGTACGCTAGTAGAGCGTTTACGTTTAGGAAGGGAGGTTGCTTTAGCGGCAATGTTTTCCGGGACAATTCTTGCATTTTTATCAGGTTTGTTAGTTTTTTTTATTTTTTATGTGGTAGGTTTCGGATTTGTATTTTATTTGATTGATAGTTTATTCCGTTTTGGAATGATGATTTTATTACTGCCAATATTTATTATGGCTTATGCTTTTGGTCCTACCAGAAAATGGACGGGTATAGGTTTTTCTAATATTATGAATTCGGCTGCATTTTTAATGGCTTTTTCAATAATTGTGGCTACTGTTTTGATGGCAATGATTAGTCTAATTAATGATAATGCCGCTATATTTAATCCGGACAATCCTGAAGTTCACTTTAAAGATTTTAGCATAACTGTTTTGTGTTTGCTGTTAATAGGTTTTTTGATATTTGGAAGTATGAGTGTATCTCAACAGTTAACTTCTGCCATAATTGGCGGAAAAGTTGATGCAAAATTCCAACAAAATCTTAAGGCTGTGGGACAAGCCATTCTTGGAGCTATAACCGGTGGATTTGCTTGGGTCGGTAAAAAAGTTGCCTTTAATCAGAGGACCAAGCTTGGACGTTTGTTAGATAAAGGCAATGCTTTTAAAGAAACTCTTGATCGCTGGGCAGGGAGGGGTTAACTATGAAATACCTTGCTCAAATAAGTAAAAAATTTGCATCAACTTTGTTTTTTATAATGTTGTTGAGTATTTTTGCATTACCAGCAAAGACTCAAGAATTTGAAAAGAGTTCCTCTGCTAAAGAATTTAAAAGTGTTGATGAATATTATGCATCATTAGATGAAGTTAAAGTTGATGCTAACGTACAAAAACTTATTGATGAAAAATCAAAAAGCTGGAATGGTCTTGTTGGAGCCAATGGTATTTTTGAAGATTTGGTTAATATAACCAAGCAATATAATCCTGATAACTTTTTTGTAAATTATCAAGATTCTTTTACTGGTTATCAATTTTCAACAACTATTAAAAACAAGCTAGAAAAATTAAAAAATATTTTAGAGGAAGATATAGAAGATGACGGAATGAGTTTGACCGATGCAAATATTATTATGAATGAAGCTTATCGTATTGTTGAAGAAGCTGCAGAAAGAGCAAAAAAAGCTGTTGAATTTGATAAAGATTATATGGGAAATGATTTATCAAGCGATGATGTAGAACAAAAAAAGAAAGAAATCATAAGCAACCTTAAGGATGCCGTTGAAAATTCAAGCATATCTCTCCCTTGTATGACTATTGAGCAATTGAATGCAAAATATAGGTCTGGTTGTTGGGCCTGTTTAGTTATGAACCAGTTAATAACAGCCTTTCTTAAAACAGCATCGGCGGCTTATTCTTTATCGCAAAAAGCCGGTTTAACATTGCTTAGCTTGGGAGCTGTATTATGGATATTAATGTGGGGTCTGAAAAACGTATCATCATTTACTCAACTTGAGCCGGGAAATATTCTTAATGATTTAATTAAATTTGCATTTAAAGTTGCTTTGGCCTATTGGTTTATTGTTTCCGGTTTGCCGGTATTGAAAACATATTTTATAACTCCAATTATGGGAACGGGAGCGGTTATTGCACAACAATTTTGGGATACAAAGTATTTAAAACCTTATACTCAAGATTATGTTTGGGATGATATTGATGAAGAGGAGGTGCATAAAACCGAAACTGAGGCCAGAGAAAAAATTGAAAAAGCTGAACCAGCTTCTCAAGAAACCATTAACACTGCTTTGGAATATACTCCTGAACAATTAAAATTGCTTGAAAGTGCTGCTCAAGCGGAAGAAACTGCTAAAGAGTTTGATATACCAAGTTTTAAAATTCCCGGAACAAATACCGGACACTTAACCAGTCCTGTTGGGTGTCGTATTCCACCGGTTGTAAATTGCCCTGAAGGTCAAAAAGGCCCCTGCAAAGGATCTAGCAGTCATATGGGGCTTGATATCGGAACCAGCGGTGTGACCGGTGGCGTTGTTTTTGCCATGGCATCTGGAAAATTGTCTTATTTTGGTGGGGCATCTTCTTCTGCCGGTTATGCGGCTTCAATTGAAACTATTGATAAAAACGGCAACAAATGGTTACATCGTTATTTGCATATGTTACCCAAAACTCATTCTTATTTTGCAACTTTGAATGGAACGGAAGTTGTACAAGGACAGCAAATCGGATTTATTGGAAGCACAGGAAATTCTAGCGGTCCTCATTTGCATATAGATATTCAATTTACTGGTAGTTGGGACGGAAAATCTTATAACTCAGTATTTGTTGATCCTTTACGTTTACAACAAGGAAAACTATACATTCTTAGTAAAGATAAGTGTAACGGAAAATATGTTGATACTTTCCCCTCCGGATATTACAGCGGTCAAAAAGTGCCTGAAAAATGTTGGATGACACCGGGGGCTGCATCAATTGATTTATCATCAACATATGTATTGGGCGGAAATTCGTCAGGTATTAGTGATGTTGGATCTTCTTCTTTAATTATTGATATTGGAGATGTTGAATATACAGGGCCAACCGATATTATGGATAAATCGGTAGTAAACAGTATTTTAGGAGCGACAAAGGCTATTACAGATACTACTGCTGAAAACATGATTTTAGGCAATGCCATTTCTTGTTATGCCACACTTGAGAACGGAGGAGCATGGTATAAAGAATTGTTCAGTATAGGAGGTTCAGCAGCAAGTATTTCTATCGTTAATTTAGTTATGTGGTTTGAAGGAATTTTGGTTTGGTGTACAGGTTTCTTGCTAACAATGGCTGTAGCATATTATTTAGTAGATATTTCTTATAAAATGGGTTTTGCTGTTATTGCCATGCCAATAGTTGTTGGATTATGGCCTTTTGACTTAACTAAAGATAAAGTTATGTTATGTTTGAGTATTATGTTTAAGGCCGCGGCCACATTTGCTTTCTTGGCCATTACCACCGCTTTTGCAATGGGGCTAGTAGATAGTGCACTTGATCCTGATGGAGAAGGTGGATTACAAGCATTATATGATGCAATGAATGTTTCTTTCAATACGGGAGTAGAGCGTGAAGATAATGAAAAAAACATTGCTTTTGTTGCAAGTAGGTTGCAGTTATTCAGTATAATGTTTTTAATATTATTATTCGCTTTTTTATATTCTTATAAACTAATTCAATCTACTTCTAACGAGCTGGTTAATAAATTCTTCCCCGACCAAATGTTTGGAAATGCACAACCGATGCATCACTGGGCAACGGCTGCAACAAAAGCGGTAAAAGATATTGCAATGAAACCAGTAGGTTTAGCTAGAGATATTGCCTTACATCAAACAGGTGTTGGTGCTAAAAAACTTATTGGAGGAACAGTTGGTAAAGTTCGAAGTTTTTTCAACAAGGGTAACAAAGAAAAATGAGAGGAAAGCAGGAATAATAAAAAGCATTGATTTGTAAGGATAAAAGTTATGAGCAAAAGATTTAACATATTTATTTTGACTTTATGCATTGTAGTATTATCGGCGATTTCGATTGCTCATGCTCAACATTTTAATCAAAAATCGGATCTTAGCATTGAAGAGATTATTGAACTTTCTAAAAAAAATGATACAGAAAATTCAAATCATAAAGAAATTAGCTTTATTGAAGAACAAAAAAAGGTAAAAGAACATAATGAAAAAATGACTATGACTATTTCTCAATATGTTGAAAGAGAAGCAGTAAATCGTTGTGCGGGAAAGATAGGAGAAGAGCTAAACAAATGTCTTTGGGAGTTAAAAATGGAAGCCATAGAAAAAAAATCCATACAAGATAATATTCCTGCTCGTGATGCTACTCGTATTGAAACACCATATATAAGCAAATTAACCCAACCTTATTTTATTGATGACTTTTCTTCTTGTTCTGGAGTAAATGAATGTAGCCCTGCATGTTATTATAAGCAAATAGAAGAATGTACTTTTTGCGGACTTTTTGAGGTGGCTTTTAATACTGCCAGCAAGATGACTCTAAAATCAATAAATATTTTTTCTGATTCAGTGATTAAAATTGTGATTGTTGCTTTTGCTGTTTGGTTAGCTATTACGGTATTAAACTTTGTAGCAACCTTGGAGGTTCGTGATTTTAAGGATTTTGCTCAAAATGTTTTTAAGCAGGCCTTTATGGTTATGGTAGTAGTTTTATTACTACAAGGAGGAGTTTCATCTTTTATGAATTTGATACTTAATCCAGTCTTCCAAACTGGTATGAATATTGCTGAAGCTACATTATCTCCACGAAATGCAAGTGAATACAACAAAACAAGTAATAAAGACGCTGAAAAATTCTCTTGTCCTAAAACTAAAATTTATGATGATGCTTTGGGAAAAGGTGCTTTGCCAAAATCTATGGGTGACAGTATTATTTGCACGATGACTTTAATTCAGCAAAGGGCCGCCAGAGTTAAGGCTCTGGGAAGTTCTGCTCTTTGTTATTCATGGGAAAATAAAGTATTTATTGTTCCTCATTTAGGGTATTTTTTAACCGGTTTAGGTTTGTGGATTGGTGCCATGGTAATGATTATTGCGGTACCTTTTATAATGGTTGATGCAGTTATTCAACTTGCGATAGCCGGAGCATTGCTACCTTTAGCGATAGGGGCTTTTGCTTTTAAGAGTACTCAAAAATACACTAAAAAAGTTTGGGAAACATTTTTAAACTCTATGTTTGCTTTTTTGTTTATGTCTTTAATTGTTCTGATGTTATCGACTGCTTTTGAAAATATTTTAGTAGAATCTACCGAATCTTTGGACAGTTTATTTGAAGGATATGGCGATCCCACAATTATTCTCAAAAATATTCCCTGGTTTTCAACTACTTTTTTAGAAGTTTGCTTTGTTTTAATTTTAATATGGGCGATTATGGCTGAAGCTAGAGATTTTGCCGGTAACTTCTCGGGAAGTATTTCCAACACATCTATCGGAAGTCAAATTGGAACAATGGCTGGTTCCGCCACTAAAAATACAACCTTAAAAGTGACAAGACCTTTGCGAAATGCAGTGGAAAGGACTTTTATCAGAGGGGTAAAAGATTTTGCATTTGGAGCTGTAGCCTTTGGAAGAAATGCTGTTAAAAAATATCAAGAAAACAAAGCTAAAAGAAAAGGTCTAAAATCTGGAAACTCTTACTCTTATACTTCCCGTTCTGGGAAAAAAGCTTTTGTTTTAACTGAAAATAATGACGGAAGCATAACTTTAGCTAAAAACATAAAAAAAGTTAACAGGGCTTGGATCCCCGGAAAAGTTCAAGCTGACGGAAAACGTCATTGGGGGTTTGGAACAAAAATAGGTGAAGCCGAAATAATAAAAATAAAAAACGATATTTTCAGTACAACATCAAAAATATATAAAGACAAAAACGGAAATATTTTAGGAATAAAAGATTCAATCGTAAGAAACTCTATTGCCGGAACACGTGCTTTTGATTACAGGGGAAAAATTAAAGACAAGGCTTTAAATTTGTTAATGGTTCCCAGTGATATTGAGGGAAGGGATAAGATGGCAATTGCTGCGGTAAAAGATTTGATACAACAAAGAATGCCAAATATGAACATAAATAAAAAAATGTATTCTCAGCAAAAAGCTTTATATGATGAGAAAGGAAGATGTATCGGATATGAAGAAATTAATGCTGACGGATCAAAAACAATTGCCAAACTAAGTTTTGGTGAAAACAATCGTTTGACTACAGAATTTATAACAATTGATGCCCGAGGCAGAGGAATCGCTTTATCTTCAAACGGCATTGTAAATACTAAAGTTTTATTTAAAACCAAAGATGGAACCAGAGATGGGAAAATTGACGAAAAGAGCGTCAGATCTAACTATAAAATATCTGCAGAATATCAAAGATATTATCAGCAAAAACGATTTAATGAAATTCCTTGGAATGAATTAAAAGGAATGGTTGGAGAAGAAAAAGCTTTAGAAATAGAGCATTATTTGCGAGGACATCATGAAACAAATGATGCAAATATGTATGAATTCAGAACAATGGATCAAATATAAGATTTTAATATCTCACAATTAATTTATTCTTATTTGTACACAAATTGTCTTTTTTTGTACTATTTTCTTGATTAATTTTTCTTATCATTTAATATGCTGTTAGATATCTTTGATGTTATATTTTGTGTGAGGTAGTCTAAAATGGAAGAAATAATTTTCCCTAACCAAATTAGAATGTATCGTCGATTGCGTGGTCGTTCAATGCAAGAATTGGCAGATCATTTGGGAGTAAGTTTATCTGCCATCTCTAAAATTGAAAAAGGTTATCGTAGAGTTGATCAAGAGCAGCTTGTTAGAGTGGCTGAATTTTTAGATTGTCCTTTACAGGAATTATTTGTTAATGAACAAAATTCTCAGCAAGAAATTGTTCAAGCGTGGCGTAGAGAGCAAGAACGTCGTAATAAAATTAATGAAAAAACCGGCCTAAAAACTTTGGGTGCTGGTTTGAGGCAAATTCGAAATGATAAAAATCTTACGTTGATTGAAGTCGCCGAGAGTGCCGATATGACACTATCGGTTTATCATCGTATTGAAATGGGTCAAAGAGAAGTTTCTGACAATGAATTTAAAAATATTGCCAAAGCTTTAAAAATGCCTGTTGATGAATTAAAGGATGAAATTAAGAGTTTAGACAGCAAAGGAATGCTTGAAGAAATAATTCAAAGAAATGATGCAAAATACAAATTACTCTCTACCCCTCGTGGAGCTATAGCATCTTTTGCTTCTTCTCCTGAGGGAATGAAAATATCGGTTTACGGAATAGCTGGAAAAGACGGAAATATTATAATAGATTTTGAAGATGAAATTAAAAAGATTCAGCGTCCGGCATCTTTATATAACAAAAAAGATGCTTATGCGATTAATTTGTGTACTAGACGCTTAGGTTCTTTGTTGCCAACGAGATCTGTTTTTTATGTTGATCCACAGGAAGTTGTGAGTGTTGGAGATATCGCGGTTTATTATATTAATGAAAAAGAAGCAAAAATTATTTCCATTCGTGAAGACGACAATGGGCAATTATATGGCATTCGTTGGAATCCTGAAGAAAAGATAGATTTAAGCAATGATGGAATGCTTCACGCTCATAAGGTTGTTTTTATTAGTTTATAAAAATAAAAGCTCTAAAGAACCACCTTATTTAGGTGGTTCTTTTATTTTGTTAACCTGAAATTTACATCATTTAAGATATCATGGTTAATATGGAAAGAGTGTGATTTGAGAAAAGTTTGGTATGCTTGAGCAAAATAAGACATCTGAAGCAAGGAGAAAGGCCCAACGAAACGGGGAAGAAGACCCTGTTATCGTTGCTCAACGTTTTTTAAATATTTATAGACAATTACATATTTTTTCTGCTGAAAAGAAAGAAGCCTTCAATAAAATGTTACTTGCTTTACCTGTGGATATAAGGAGTTTGTTTAGCTCCTTACCCGGAGGAGCAATTTTACAGGACTATGTGGATGAGTTGGCTGAAAAAGCTGGTATAGAAAAATCTGCACGATTAAAAGAAACTAAAGATATTGACGCTGCTGACGATGAGGTTTCTAAAGCTAAAATTTTAGCGACAGCTTTAGCAGAAGCTCAAATACAAGCAGCTACAAAATTGCAAGCTCCAATATCTCAACAAACTATTTCTCCGACGACATATTCTTCTGCTTCACAAAATATTACTAACAATCCATCAATGGATAAAAATTTTGCACAAGAATTTGCTGTTGTTTTAGCAAATGCTTTACAAAAGAGCAACTCAGAACAACGAGATGAAATTAAGAATATTATTAATACGCTAGGTCAAACACAGCTGGAAATTGTTAAAGTTTTGCAAAGTGAAAACAATGAACGCCGAGAAGATATGAAAACGATAGCGAAAATGCTAAGCGAATCTCAAAATAAGATAGCTGCAATGGGTGTAGAAACTAATAAAGATGGTTATGAAAGACAAATTTCTCAACCTAAAATAAGCGAGGAAACAAAACACCTAATAAGAATGCTTTTAGAAAGCCAACAGCAAATTGTAACCAGATTAGCTAAAGTTGAAGCTACACAAAATAATAATTCATCCAGTCTTGAAGTGACTAAAGAATTTAATAAAGCTCAAGAAAATTTTAGCAAGATACTTAATGTAATAAGTGAGAGACAAAAAACAGACACTTTGGAAATTGCTAAACTTATTAATACTTCTCAACAACGTCTTGTTCAAATGATGATACAACAAAACAACTCTGGAAATGCTTCTGCTAATAACAATAATGCAAATAACATTCAAATTAACACAGTAGATTATACTCCTCAGATTAATATGATTGTTGATAAAATTGCTTCAATTCAAGCCGCCAATAATAACAATTTGGAAAACATGGTTAATTCTTTAATGTCTGCACAATCACAGTTTTACAGGACTTCAATAAAGGAACAAACACGAGAATTGTCTTCTGTTATTGCCATGGCCATAAAAGAAAGTCAAGAAATATCGACACAAAATATTATTGAAGCAATGGCCCAAAAACCAGTTGTTATAAACAATCCATTACCAATTAATGACGAGATATTACAAAAACAAAATTATGAAGATAATAACTATCATGAAAAAGAGTTTTCTTCTGAAAATTTATTAGAAAAAAATATCAACACTGTATCTGTTGTTGCAGAAAAGAAAAAAAAGAAGAAAAAAAAGAAAAATAAAAAAGATCCAATAGGATCTGTTTTGGATGAAGGTTTTATAAGGGTTGCTGATGATAATGTTTCTTCTGCTAATGACGATATTTTTCAAAAAGAAACCTCTAATAATGATAAATTTATAAATTCCGAAACCGCTAATTTTAAAGGATCATACGATGGTGATTTTAGTGAGGAATCTCCTATTAATAATGCTGAAGAAGATTTACCTATAACTATTTCAAAAGAAAATTTTAAAAACGAAAAAGATGAAAGCGGAAAAATTCAAGATCAAGATATCGTTATTGAAAATAGCGACAATGAAAATTTTTCTTCTGAAGAGAATAATTCATGGATTTTTAATGAAACAAATGATATAAGCAGCCAAACAGACAATGTTTTATCTGAATATTCTTATGATATTCAAGATGATTGGGGATTTGGGACATCAGACTCAAATAACAATATTGAAGAAAATAAAAATTCTAAAGAACAAGATTGGGAATGGGCATATGTTGAAGAGGCTAATTCTCAAGATGTTTATTTTAACAATGATAACTTGCAACCTATTGATAAAAATAGTTATATATGTAGTGGAAACTTATTTTTTCAAAATGCAGTTAATGAACCTATATCTTTTAAAAGTGGTAATTTCATTCAACCAACCATAAATAATTCTTTAATAAAAGACTCTGCTCAAAATGATATAAAACAAGATCCATATAAAAATAGTATCCTACAAGATTAAAATAATAATTTACAAAGCTTTTTTGCTAAATTAAATTATAATAAAGATATGCTATAAGGAGTAATATAAATGAAGAACGATGAATCTTTCAGCAGCGGTAAGAATATTGCCGGAGATGTTTGGTATGTTGATAATTATGTTTTGCTGAAAGATTATTATGATCGTACAATTTCAAGAATTGCTGCTCGCTGTGTTAGGCAAGGAAATATTGCCATGGAAGAATATCCTTTTTATGGTTATATTCTTGATATTCTTGAAGAAATCTGTGAAACAGGTGATTATATTGTTGCGCATCCTGATTTATACTCATATGTTGAAAAAAAATTGGCAGGCGGAATTAATGCTTTGAAGAAGAATCTTAACGAATTTAAGACTGAACTAAAAAACAACGCCTCTCCTGAAATGATTAAACAAGATCAAGATGAGCTTAACAAAATGAAAGAAGCTTTGGGGGCTATTGATAAATCTGTTGACCCAACAATAGGTGCTGGTATGTCAATGGATGAAGTTGTAGATAAATTATTACATAAACAACCTAATCAAAGCCCTAGAAATCAACAGCAAAATTTTATATCTCAACAAAAACAACAGCCTCGACAAGACAAGGTTTCCAGACCTAACGGAGTAAAGTAAGACAATGATGACACAACTAAAATATTTGTTTGTTTTGGCTTTGTTTTTTACGCCAGCGTGCGGTAGCAACCGAGAATCCTCTGACATATCAAACATTGAAGAAACAAGATCTCCCGTATATACAGCAAGTATGGAAAAATCATCGTATCCAGAAATAAGGACTCCTAGAGGAGCAAATCAACTTGATTTGGAAACTCCTTTGCGTTGTTTTGTTAACTGGAACACTCAGCAAATGATTTCGACAATTCCTTATAATATAAAAGCTTTTAATTTACAAAGGAATGGTCGCAATGATTTATTACCTCGTTTTGAGGTTACAGGTTTTTCATTTGAAACAATGCCTGCTGAAAAAGCTTTGCTTAAACTTACCAAGGAGGCGGGAATAAAATTAGTTGCCAAAGATGCCCCTTACGCAAGTATATCGGCTGAAAATTTAAGAGGGGAGCTTACAGAAGTTGTTGATATGATTACTCAGGCTGCTGAGATTTATTATACATATAATTCAAGCAGTAAAACTTTGAGAATAAGCAGAAAGGCTAATTTCAGTCTTTATGTACCACAATCCCGTCCTATATTGTTAGCCATTCTTGACGTATTGCGTGGTGCCGGAATAACAGATTTTACGGCTGATTTTGATGATTACACAATAACTTTTGATGCTGATTATGAATTAAAAAATCAAATTGTAAATTTGATTGGATACTTTGAAGAAAATCCTATTTTGATAGCTTTTGATGTACGTGTTTTCACTCTATATCCTTACAACAATCAAGATATTGAATGGCAAAGACTATTAAGTACATTTGATTTTGGCTCAATAAAAAGCACTAAACAAGGCGTATTGGGGCGTATTTTAACAACTTCAAATGATATTAATGTAGATAGTTTAAGAAATTTTTTGGGACAACAGGCTCAGGTAAATTTGGTAGCGGAAGGAAAATTTGTAGTTCCTAATTTATGGTTTTCTCGTTTTGACATAGGTAAATGTGCCAATAGAAATTCTATGGAAACCAATCTTTCTATATTGGCAAAAGCTTCTTTTGAACAAAATGACAAAATTTTTTCAAGTATAACCTTGGAGGCTAAAAATGGAGAAATTACTCAATTTGATATAAGAAGCCGTTTAGGTGAAAACTTTTTAGTTATTGGTATTCCAAATGAAATTTTTGGAGTACAGAAGCCTAAATCAGAAACAGTTGTATTTATGGTTCCAAGAATTATTAAGACACTAAAGACATCAAAGCATTTGCAAAAGAACATATAAGCTTTCGTTTAGGAGGATAAATTTTTATGGATAACAACACGGGTCCTGCAAATCAACAAAACATCAAAAAGCCTCAATTAAAAAAGGTTAAGAGGCCAATTAATCGTATAATGCCTCAAAAACCTCATAATTTTCCTCTTAATGAAACGCAAGATTCTTTTGAACAGAATAAATTTGACACTGATAAAAACTTAAATATTGAACCTTTTCAACATGAAGAATTAAAAGAGACAATTGAAAATAATAATTTGCCGCCAACTATCAATGCTTTTGATTTAGATGCTTATCTTGATGATAATGCAAAATTACCTGCTCAAAATAATATTCCTGAAAATTTTGATAATTCTAACACACCTAAATTTCTTGAGGAAGAAGATTTGATTACTGGAAATTATTCTTTCGGAAGCAGAGATGATTTTCCCCCTTATTTAACCAAGAAAATTCTTATTTTATTGGGTGTAGTTTTGTTCTTTGTTGGAATTTTAGCCGGAAGATTTTTATTTTCCGAAGAAAAAGTTGTGCGTAACGGCTTGCAAGGGGTAGTTGTAAATCCAGAAGTTCCCAGAGGTAGAGCCAGATGTGGTGTTGCAGAAAGAACTCAGGGATGTGTTTTATATATCATGAATCCTCAACGACAAGAGTTAAATGCCAGAGATTTTTATGATTTAGCATCACAACTTACAGGAAGGCAGCGATTTGTTATTGAAACTGGGAATATGCGATATTCAAATACAAAAATTAGACCTGGAAATATTGTTCAATTAAACATTCCTCCAATTTAAATTCTATTTTAGGCTGTTTATTATTTTACGTGCAGTTTTTGGTTGTTTTTTTTAAATTGTTATAATATATTATATAAACAATTTGTTTTTTGTTGTGTTTAAACATAAAAAATACATTTGATTTGGAGAATAATATGGTTGATTACTTAGCTCAAATTAATACTCCTCGTTTTGGAGAATTACTTTTAGCATATAAAGAAAACCCTCGTTTGTTTGCCGATGTTGTTTATGCTTTTTTGGGCAGAGAATTATTGTTGGAAAGAGAAAGGAGGAGACTCGACATTAAACAGGCTGCTGATGAACTAGGGATTAATTTATTACAACTTAAAATGATGGAAAATAGTGATCAGCGTTTTTCTTTTATAACATACATAAATTTATTGGATGGCTATGGAAAAATAGCTCCACAAAGTTCTGAATTTAATAATCCGGAACTAAGTAACTTCTGTTACGGCTCTAAGGTTACCGTCTCGGTTGATTTGAACAACTCGTAACTTTTGTCGCATTTCTTCTATAGTTTTTTTACGATCAATTGTAGGATATGTATGTAAAATACGATCAGTAAATGCTTGATATGCAGCTTCAGAGCTTTCTGCATGAATAGTTGCTAAGCAGTTATCATGACCTGACCCCATCAATTCCCAAATCGCTCCAGCATTACCTGTTGATATTTCTCCTCCAATAATGGCATCAGGGGTAAAACGGACAACTAAATCTATTACTTTGGCATATGTTAAGGCATTAGTTTGTTCCGTACGAGACAACACTATATGCACACGATTAGGATGTGGGACTATTAATTCTCTGGTATCTTCTATTGTTAAAATGCGTTTATTAATATCTAATATTTTAAGCAAGTTATTAAGAAATGTTGTCTTTCCAGTTGACGTGGCTCCAGATACCAAAATATGATCACCTCTTTTAATGCTTAAAAGTAATCTTTCATATGGGTCTTCTGGATCTTTTATTTGTTTTAGAGGGTTAATTTTATGAAGACCACTACCTTGAGTTAAGCCATAGTCCCCCAATCCAAAAGCCACATCATCGGCATGGACACGAATTGTTAAAGCAATACCCCCCGTCAAGTCATCATTATCATACATTACATTACGACCACAAATGGCAGAAAAGCGATGTTCTCCGGGTATTGTTGCATAAACCACAGGATTGCCCTGAATAGGGTCAAATGGAAGTTCATAAGTATTTGCTATAATATATAACAAATCTGTTAAATATTGTTTGGTAAGTTTTTCATCTTTATACATAACCCAGGGATATGCTCTTTTACCTCGCAAACGAAGCCAAACCTGACCTGAGCGATTTATTGCAACTTCTTCTATATTATCTTGATTATACCAATAAGATAAAGGACGCAAAATTGATTCCAAGACTGTAAAACTCATTTTAACTCCTATCAGAACAATGCCGGAACGCCGTTATTTGTTGTTGCTCCGCCTCCTCCTGTATTAGCTATTGAAGAGCTGTTTACTGCTGAGCTGGGAGGAGGCGGGGGAGGAACCAGACTGGGGCTTGATGATTTAGAATTTTTATTTTTAACATCTGATGATGAAATTAGTGGAATCGGTTTATTATTAGCACTATCGACATCTCCGGTATCAGGATCATAAACAACATCTCCTCCTGTTTCAGCACTTGAAACAACTTTTTGCTTGCTTTCTCTTTGACGAGTTTCTCTTTTAGCTGTTTCTTCCCCATCATCAAGAAAAACTTTTGGTTTTTCTAATAACACAGAAGATTCCTGATCTCTTTCCACTGTTCTTAACCACAAATCAGCATTAGGAAAAACAATAATTCTTGTTCCTGCAGGAATATATGTCATAGGACGGATATTTGATTTATCTGCTAAAATCTCATCAAAAACTTGGTTCATTTCATTTAAGAAGTTTTGTCTAGCATCATTAGCAGCCTGCTGACGAGGTGTTTCATTTTCAGTACTACTTTCGCTGTTTGGAGCCATAAAATATGAAGTAGCACTAGTTAAGCTAGTGGTCATAACGGGAAGGGTATATTTTTTAAATAATTGTTGATCGACATAGCCTAACGCACCTCCTCTACCTTGAGCATCGGCTGTTAATCCCTGTAAAACAAAAAGAGAACCATCAGGACGAATAAGCCTTTCCCATGATATTTGAACACGCGCTGATTCTGATGTTGCTTCTGTAGTTGCCGTAACACTACCTAATGTTCCGACCAAGCGACTTCCCGCTGGAATAATAACATTACGTCCTTCTTCCGCATAAACATTTCTTTCAACAAAAGCTGTTATCGGAGCCGGATTATTGCTATCTATAGCACGAGAAATTACTGCAGGTATGGGTTTATCTGCAAATATCATTTCGCTTAAATCAACTCGCCAAGAAGAAACTATCTTTGGAATACCCTGTTCTGACCAATCTTTTTGCATTCCATCGAATGCTTCTTTACGTATACCGCTACTTATTTTCCCTACAGCAATATTTTTTCTACGCTCATTCATTGCTGTATTTAAAGCTGCTTGGCGAATTGGATCATATCTTTCTCCTGGACCATAACCCCCTCCAGGGCCAAGATTTCCGGGAGAGCCCTCTCCGGTTCCATAAGCGCCTCCCTGACCAAAAGTTCCTGGAGGAACAAAAATACCACTTCCCTCGCCCTCTGAACGTTTTATTTCTTCGATTCCAATCAAAGTTCCATCATCATCTATAACCAAACCATCAGGCATACGACGGCCAACGACTTTTCCCTCTTTATTAACAACTGATCCGTCTTCTAATATTTCTCCCAAATATTCTCCATCAGGAGTTAACGCTATGCCTAATGATTTTTTATGTTGGGAACTTTCTAGCAGTTTTAAAGCCGGATTTATATCATCATCTTTTTTTGTTAGTGTTGGAGGCTGAGGAGTCTTTTCATACCAATTAGAGTTTATTCCTCCAATTATATTGCCACTTGCATCTATGGCATCACCATTTTGATTTATTTTTCCGATTGTTTTACCATTGGCGTCAATAACATTTCCTTCTTCATTGGCAAGACCTATAACATTACCGTTTTTATCATAGACAGGACGATTATTAATTTTGCTACCGATAATATTTCCTTCTTTATCAACGGCATTTCCTTCATTGTCTTCAGTTGCTATAACATTTCCGTCTTTATCTACTATATTACCATTTTCATCTAAATAACCTATAAATTTACCATCTTTATCAAATATCATTTTACGTTCGAACGTTTTGGCAACTTTACTATAATACTGTAAAGGATATGCTTGAGCTATTTTTTCTTTATTTTTATTTATTATTTCTCCAGCAGATGAAATTTTGCCAACAACAAGTTGTAAAGAGTTAACCACATCTCCCTTAAAATTAAGCTCTCCCAAAACGAGCTTAGAAGATTCTCTTATATTATAATCTCTGTTTCCTCTTCCTACCATATTTTGAGAAGCATCGACCAAGAATCCTCTTTCTATATGACCGATATTTTGGTTTTTGAAATCAACGACTTCTCCGTTACGGCCAATAACACCTATTACATCTCCTTTTTCATTATAAACATAAGAATCATAGAGAGCATACCCAATTTTTTGATTATCAGAAATTACATATCCTTCAAAATTAACTTTTCCTAATTTTGAATTATTTGAATCGACAACTGAACCGTCTGGCAAAACCCGACCTATAAATTTATTATCTAAATTAAAGGCTATTTTATATTTAAAAATCATCCCTATAGGCAAGCCTTCAAGGTTATTTACATTGCCATTTGTTTGTTGATAACCTATTATTCTTTCATTTTTATCTATAATACTACCATCTAAAACTGATCTGCCAATAATATTACCGCTAAAGTCGATTACGGTTTCATAATCTAAACTTTTACCAATTAAAAAACCATCTGCATTAAACAAATATCCTCTTTTGTTTAAACATCCTATAGATTTGTTTTCAAAATCCCAAACTCTACCTGTAGAATCAGGAAAACCGATTATTTTGCCACTATCATCAACAATTGGATTTTTAGCTGGAGCAAAACCTATCTGTTGACCATTACCATCTATTGTCTGCGAATTTGATAACATATTTCCAATATATACCCCTCTAAAGTTTTGTACATCACCTCTTGGGGTCATAACTCCTAAAAATTCACAATTTTCATTAACAACACTTTGGTATCCCTGAACAAAGCCTATCAAAATATTATTATTATCAACGACAAGCCCCCTTTCAACAACTTTACCTATTTGAGAACTGTTAAAGTTATTAACATTTCCTAAAATATTAACATATCCAAGTTGTTGCCCCTTAAAATCAAGTGCAATTTTTTGTGAATACGCATAACCTATAACAGGCATATAATTAACTGTTCCTGCCTTAGAAGATTCAACAACAGAGTTGTCTGGAAGTATTTTACCCACTATGTTTAAGCTTGTACTTAAAAGCAGGTTATTTTGGGTTAACATTCCAAGGTCTTTTTCTTTATATCCTATAGTATAAAATGAATTATTATTTTTAGAGCTAAGCTTATTTTGATCATCTAAGACCCAACCTCCAGAAACAATTCTTCCAACATCAGAACCAATAGAGTTTGTAGCAAGACCATTAAAGTTCATATATGATGAAACTATACCGTTAGCCATGTATAAAGGCGACATAATTAAATTATTACCAATTAGATTTCCGCTTTGATTAAAAACATAGCCATAAGGAGAAATAATTGTTTTATTATCTCCTTCTCCCAAATAGCTATTAATTCCACTAACACCTGAAAAGGTACTATTTTCTGAAAAAATTAAACGATCTTTCAAAACGGATCCCAATAATTTACCGGAAGTATCAAATGCATCTTCATTTATCATATATCCTATTGACGACCCTTTTAGGGAAACAACGCTTCCTCCTGGCATAGCATGTCCGATTAAAGATCCTTTATAATCAAAAACAGGTCCCGTACTAGATATTTGGCCAACGGGCATTCCGTTTGACCCCAAAACGACTCCTCTGGCTCCAACAAACGATGTTATATTTTTAGACTTTGCCAAATTTCCTTCCGGCATAATTCGACCTAAATAATTTCCGGATAGGTTTGTTGCCGTAGCATTAATATCTATTTTAAAGCCAATTATTTTATTTTCAGAATCTGAAATCAGCCCATCAGCACGTAATTTACCAACTAATTTTTCTCCTTTTATTACTTCTCCATTGTAACTTACAAAGCCCAAATAATAACCATTATCATCAAAAGCATATCCTGTCCTTACAATATGACCTATAACTTGGTTTTGTTCATTATACGCATATCCATTTGCATGAATATAGCCAATTATTTCAGAATTAAAGTCAGAAACATTTCCTCCTGGAACGACACTACCTACAAATTCTCCTGTCGGAGAAACGACCATTTTAGATGATATAAGCTGCCCTTCCAGTACATAATCATTACCAACACGACGATATGCGTAACCATCTGGGGTTATTATTCCTATTTGTTGGCCTTGCAAATTTACATATAAGCCATCTCCGCTTACACGACCTATTGTTTTACCATCATCAGAATAAACCAACCCTGGAAAGACAACCGCTCCTATAATATCGAAATAATCGTTAACAACTAAACCACTAGGCAAAACTTTTCCTACAATTTGCCCTGACGGCAAACGAACAGAACCATCGCTGCTTACTTTTCCTAAAAAACGGAGATCGTTGCCTATTGCCACACCTTGTGGAATAACACCTCCAATTAATTTGCCTTCAAAATTTATTATTAAGCTATCTGCAGTAACATTTCCTATGAGTTGATTATTAAAGCTTACTACTTTACCATCTGGAATAACTTTTCCTAACAAATCTCCATTAAAATCTACGGCCGTTATTTCTTGAGATAATGAATTAGAAATATTTAGTAGCATAAAACAAAAAACTAACGGAACAACTTTTTGTACCAAGATTTTTAAATTATTTAAAAATGCTGCTATTTGCATATTAATTTCTCCGGTTTTTTGCTACTTCTTGAAGTACATAGCCAGAAACTTTTTTATCTAAGTCAACAAATGACCCGTTACTCTTTATATAACCTATATTTTTACCACCAGAATCAATTACTGAACCATCTGCTGATAGACGACCCTTATATTGACCATCATTTCCTAAAACAGTTGCACCTATTTGATAAATCTTTCCTAAAATACCATTATTAGAATCTATAGCCAATCCGCTTGAAAGCGTTTTGCCTATAATATTAGCATCTTTACCTATTATTTTGCCATCAAATTTTACATAACCCACAACTTTATCATTATTGCCTATAACCATGTCCCCATCAACAACTTCTCCGATTAATTTTCCAGATATATTGACAACATTTCCATCAGATAAAACTCTGCCTATAGCAACATTTGAAGAATTAGCTACATTACCATTAGGCATAACAACCCCTATAATATTACCGCCAAAATCAATAACTGATCCGTGTTTTAGAATTGTTAAACCATTATCACTTGATCCTCCCGGTAAAATGGCTGTAACTGCTTCTCCTTTCAGGTTTAAAACATCTCCTAAGGAGTTTAATCTACCTTTATAATTACCCCATATGTCAACCATAATATCTTCAGGAATTACTTCTCCGATAATATTTCCTTTAGTATCAACAACTTTTGCATCATGAGTCGAATAACCTGAGAGCTGTCCAGATAGATTTATAACCTTAGAATCTGATCCCGCATATCCTAAATATGAACCATCATATCCTATTGCCGGACCTTTACTTATAATGGCTCCTTGATATTCTCCCTTAGCATTAAAATAATAACCTTTGGCATCCACATATCCAAGGTTATCTCCATAGCGGCTTATGACCTTACCATTATAAGATATACCAACTATTTCTCCTTTAGTGTTTATAACCTCTCCTTGTGGAACTGTAACTCCTAAAGAATTGCCGTAAAATCCTGAGCCATCATTTTTAATTTTACCTTGAGAAACACCTTTAAAATTATAAACATTTCCATCAGAAAACAAATTTCCTATCACTTTTCCAAAAGAATCTATAATTACTGATTTTTCATTAAAGGCTTTGCCAATAATATTATTATTTTCATCAACAACTAAATTGTTTGTTGTTAATGTTGCCGATGGTTTGCCATAAATTTTTACTTTTGCAAAATTATCAACTTGATTAATATACTCTCCGTCAAAGTCAAATGCTTGTAAATTTTCAGCTATTTTTCCTATGTAAATTCCATTATTATTATACACATCACCTAAAAGTCCAACACATCCTATAGGTAGTTTTGCATCACTAATAACTATGTTATTATCATTTACCTGCCCCAAATAATTACCATCAAAATCAACTGCTGCTCCTTGTCGACCCAACGCACCTATAAAGTTGCCTTTTTCATCTAAAACGCTACCATCTGGATTGACACAACCTACATAACGTCCAGAATCATTTTTGACTATTCCATTATTATCAACTTTTCCAAGATATTGGCATTTAGCATCAAAAACTTTACCTGTTTTAATAATTTCTCCGACATAATTTCCTTCCGAATCGATAACGACTCCTTCAGGAGTTATTTTAAGCTTTGTGTCTTCATTTCCTTGCTTTATTTTGCCGTCTTTATCTAGGTAGCCAAGTTGTTTACAACCGAACCCTACAGCAAAGCCTCCTTTAACCATTTTGGCAATAATTTTTGAACCATTATTTTCACGAACGAGACCATTAGGCAAAATTCTGCCAATAATTTGTTTGTTTGAGTTTTCTATTGAACCATCATTTTGAACTATTCCTAATAGAGTTCCTTGAGGAGTAATCGGCAACATATTTATTGCAACAAGAGAGCCTAAAATATTTCCTTCTAATCCTATGATGTTACCGTTGGAATCTACCGTCCCTATAATTTTTCCATTAGAATCGTAAACTTTACCGTCTGCGCCTACATATCCAATTACGTTGCCTTGTTCGTCAAAAGCTAGATTAACTATTTCACCGGCTTTTCCGATAATATTTCCATTTTTATCAACAATGGTACCATCTTCTTGCATTTTACCGATAATGTTTCCTTCAAAATCAACGACATTACCGTTTTCATCAACATATCCGATTATATTTCCATCTTTATCGTAAGCTAAGTGAACTTCTTTACCTAATTTACCTATTTTTACCGGATTTGTAATATTACCGTTTTTATCAACATATCCGATTATGTTTCCATTGCTGTCGACAACAGAACCGTCTGGCATAACAACACCTAAGACATTTCCGTTTTCATTAACTGCAACTCTGCCTGGCTTTGTAACTCTTCCTATAACTTTTCCGTTTAAATCTATGACTTCTCCATTTTCATTAACTCGACCTATAACATTTCCTTTCATGTCAACGACGGTACCATCCGGTAAGACTCTGCCTATGATATTACCATTTCCATCATAAACAAAGCCTGTATCTACAGCCTTTCCTATTATTTTACCATTCATATCAACGACGGTACCATCCGGCAAAACCCGACCTATTGTGTTGCCATCTTTATCAACAACCGTACCATCAGGGTTTACATATCCCAATAAATTACCAAACTCATCATATACGGCTTGACGATTTTCTGCTACACCTATAATATTGCCAGTATCATCAACAATTAAACCATTTTCATTAACTCGACCTATAATATTGCCGTTGGAATCTCTTACATAGCCATCTTCGTCTATGCTGCCAATAATTTTACCATCCGGACCTATGGCATAACGAACCGTTTTGCTTTTAGATATGTTTCCACTCAGGGGGGCTGTTTCACAGATAGTGCAATCTTCTTTAGTTACTGCGTTACCGGTGACAGGAACTTTTGCCGATTTAGCATTTTCTTGACCAAGATTTTCCTCGTGCCATGTTATAATAAAATTATTTTGTACGTTTCCCGCAATTATTGGTGCCCAACTCATAGTTATGTGACAAGTTTCCTCTCCTGAAAGGATTTTATTACTGCATCCATTGACAAACTTAAAACCATCTGCCGGTGGTTCTGCTAATTCAACAGAAACTATGCGTATTGCGGCTTTACCTGTTGTACCTAAAGTTAGAACATTTTTAGCATCAGTTCCCAAAACGACCTCCCCCATAGGAATCGGATTAGGTGTTGTCGTGAGTGGAATTTCTTCCTCAACAGTTGAAAATTCTATGTTTTGGGTAAGGAGATTAGGAGTTTCCATATTAAGAACATCTGCATTATCTGTGAAAACAGGCTCTTCATATTCATCAACTTGACGATTGCTTTTGATTAATAGAACAACTCCAAAAACAAATATAAAAAAAGAAGTAATACCAATCGCAAGAATTATGCGATTGGTTTTTTTTATATATTTTTCGGAATGTGTTAAATTATCCTTATTCATCTTTTTTGTTATTGCGTCCTTACAACGCTGCAAAAAATACCATTTCTTCCCAACATACTACATGTTTTGTCTCCTTCCTCAAGGGTCTTTACCGGACCAACTCTAAGGTGGAATAATTCTTTTCCTTGCCCATCAGCTGGAGCATCAACTGAGAAAAACGGTTCATAGCGACCTAAATCAGCACTATATTTTTCAGAAAGAATATCCCATAATTTTTCCAGATTATTTACATCGCTATCCGTTCCCAATTCAATTGATATGTTTGAATTGTCGTCTGCGAAACCTGTACCATAACCATATTGTTGGGCATAAGGATTAAATATTGTTGAATTTTCAGGATTTACATTAATACGTTGCATTTTTGAATAATCAAAATTACCTGCAACCCCATATCCTTCACCAGAAGATATCTGCAATCCATTGTTGTTTGCATATTGAGGGACTATAAGTTGACTTTGTCCAACTTGAATATCATATTGTCCGAATGTATCAATTGCTCCAGTATTTACTTTTCCTTTTGTTCCTGCTGCACCATACGAGGGCATACCTTGATTAACTGTATTATTGCCGGATTGAGAAGATGAAGAGTATGGAATCCCTGCAGGAGTACTTTGTCCTTGTTTTGCAGGATACGGTGCAGGAACCTCCCATGTAGGAGGCAAATAATCTGCAGAATCTATAGAATGCTCTAGACCTGAAGCATCTGAACGACGCAACTTTATACAAACAATCCTTTTACCGTTACGTAAAACAAGATCTCCGACCCCTTCAACAATAATTAGGCGGTTGTCCGGTCCTTTAGTTCGAAAGCCGACAGGAACTTCTATCCTTTCAACAATCATACTAACAACAGGGCGCTGCATCATATTGAGGGCTTTTTTGCCTAGGTCTATATAAGTAAAAATATCGTCTCGCCAAACTCGTTCCGGAGCAATAACTACATCATCAGGATTAGGAACATATACTTCCAAATCAAATCTAAATTTAGAAGGATCTACCGGAATTGATTTTAGCCAATCACTATCTTGAAAACGACGAGTATAATTAGACGAAACCGATTTTCCTCCAGAACTACCGGCTCCTCCAGTATGAGCTCCTAAGACACTTCCTCCACCGCCTAAATTACCTATTACGGCACCCTTTTGATCTCTCTGATCTCCTATAACTTCTATATCTATAATGGAGTTTGTTAAACGTTCTGTATTAACGGCTTCACTTTTCACATAAAAGACATAACGATTACCAGAACGACCAAAAACTATTACATTGGTATCGACACCAACGTTAGCTCCTTTGCGAGGATATAAAAGCAACGAATTAGGACTTGCTATTTGACCATCAAAAGTAGCATTATCTCCTATAAAAATATCTTCAACCATTTCCCAATCAGGAAAATTTATCATAGTAATCATGCCTTCTCGCAGACGAACAGGCAGAACCAAATCCGGCGACCAATAATATTTTGAATACGCCGGACGACTTTGTCCCTCACCAAGATTTTGCAAAGGATCGAGCCATGCTGCTTGCGTCATTCCTAAAGAATTAAAGCCAGCATACCCCAAATCCATTGGAGCATAATTACCTTGAGCCTGTTCTGCACTAGCGTCCATCATTTGCTGATTAACTTGGGCAAACGACGAATGGCACAAAAATTGATTATAGACCAAAACAACAAAGGACATTACTAATATTTTTCTAAAAACACAGATCACTTAAAATTACTCCACCTTGTTGAAGGTTAAGGCATATCTAGTAACTGTAAAGCCAACCGGATTTTTTAGCCTATCACCATATTTGACACTCTTTTTACGATACCCAACATTTAACGATGCCGTCCAATAATTTATTTCTGGTTTACTAGATTCCGGATACATATCTCGGGTTTCATATTCAACTTGCCAGATACCATTTGCAAGCTCATTAACAGACAATATTTTAACTTCTCTTGATAACCCCCTATTTCTAATAATATCAAGAGCTCTTTTGGCTGTATTATTTAAAAAATCTTGATAAACATTGGCCGATGACAATTCTTGAAGTGGACCGCCCGGCATCCAACGTGCTTCCATTTCCGGAACATCTCGACTAAAAGAACTTCGCAACAAAACATATTCTCTGACGAAAACTTCAGTAATTGCCTTTTGATTGTGCAAGCCATTTTTTACGGGTTGAATATTATAAACTTGCTCAGAACGATTTTGGAAAGTAAGCAAAAAAGGCTCTACGCGATAAAGAGGCAACACCTGATATATTGCCAAGATTAGAACCAAATTGCAGCACAAACTCAGAGCCGTAATAATAGCAAAAGCTCTAGCCGTCCACAAATATCTTTTTTCTCCAACATTTGCCACAAAGAGGTCTGACGATTGTGACGAAGCTTGGGTGCGGCGGACTCCACTTCCTATTAAGCGACGATTTTGAGGATTTGTTTCCAATCTTTCAACCATTAAAAATATCCCCAATTAAATTGTTGTGACAAACCAATCCGGTAAATTTTTGGGCAATTCTATCTCCATACATGCACAAGGGGATAGTTTTAACTCATCACTACCTTTACCTATTCCTACAGGCTCTGGTTCATAATAAGAGCCAAAACAACCAGAAAGCAGAAATAAAACCATTATTAACAATAACTTAGAATATTTCTTCATAAAAAAGCCTTTCTTTTTTTGCTTCAAATACTTCTATAGATATTATGAAGTTATACTCTTTTACTTTAAATGTCTAACAGCTTAATTATACTTATCAACAAATTAGAAGATTTCTACTTCTGTTTGGGAATATCTTGTAACTGTAAAACCAAGAGGATTGATAAGACGTTTTCCCATAAAAATACGATCACGCATAAAATATGCCGTAACAGATGCTGTCCAATATCGCACTCTTAATATTGATTCTTTTTGTGATTGCCTGCTACCTTGTTCATTATACAAATCATAAGTTTTAAAATCAACTTTCCAGACAGGACTTCTCTCTCCTCCTTGACGGGTAATAGAAATTATCTCTACTTCTCTTGATAATGCTTGCTTAAACATATTATTCCAATTTGAATTGGCACTCACATAAAAACTTAAAAAAACATCCGGTGATGACAAAAAATTAACCATACCTCCGGGAAACCATCGCGAACGCATTTCCTGAGGATCATTAATTACAGTATTTCGCAAAATTATATATTGGCGAATGAACATTTTCATTAACTTTTCTTTTGATGGCATATCAAATATTATTGGTTCATCCCTTATAATCCCTTCTGATGTATCTTGATTAATTATTAAGAAAGGCTCCACCATAACCATGGGGGCTAAACGAAAAAGAGCCAGCGAAGCACTTATTAAAAAAAGCATTGATGCTAATGTGGTTATAATAAAAAAACGTGACAACCATATATAATAACGAAGCTTAAATCCTTCTTTTTCTTTTTCAAGTGAAGATAAAAACTCTGGTGTTTTTTTTTGAGAATCTTCAATGGATAATGGCTTTTGTCCGTTGTCTATTGTTTGGAGTGTCATATTTATTGCCTTTTGATCAGTAGTTGGCACAATACGGAGATGCTGATGAGTTGATAATTTGCTCAAATTTATTTAAACTATCCTCAAACTTATCAGTAACTTCTTTATTTACTTTAGAGCTTTTTATTTCTTCGTCAATATTATTATCTTCAACTATTGATGAGGTAATAATTATTTGTTCTTTTTCATCTTGTTGTAGTGCTAAAATTATTGATTTAAAACTTTCTAATCTTTCTTCAACAACAGGATTATCGGTTATATCAACCTCTTCTATTGCAGATAAGGATTCTGTAATTTTTTGATTCTTTATATTATCTAGTTTAGAGAGAAGCAATTCATAATCACTTTCTTTAGATAAATTTATATCTTCTTTAGTCTCATAGCCATATTTTTGGAGAATATCTTTAAGATTTTTTATCATCTGTTCATATTGGTAGTTTAGTTCTTCAAGAGTTTTACGCATGTTTTGTTCATTTTCAACATAAGTTAAAAAATCACCAATTTGATTTACAGCAAGTGGAGAATTTTCATATTGAGCGAGTTGTTTTTTTTGAGAATCCGAAAGATCTTTTTCGGCATTATTTTGGATTTCTATTAAGGTATAAAAAGCATTAAACACTCCTTCTCTAAAAAATACATTGTTTTGTCCATCTGCATCAAGAAGAGAGCCTAGTTCGCTATATTGACAGTTTGCGGAAGCTATCTCCGGCATAATTCCCGAATTTTTTATAAAGGATGTATTATCTAAATCAAGATAAACTTCTTGTTTTATATGATAAATATTTCCTTTACGAACTTCTAAATTAGGGCATTCTGAAAGATCTTTGCTTGAAATATTGCTTTTTATAAAATTGCCATTAGCATTTATATCAATAACAAATGCTGAATCTTTTACTTTACATGGGTATACACCTCCTCTAAAGAAACCTTCTTCAGGACATCCTCTGTTTAATGCATCTTTAAGATCCATTTCTTTTTCTACAAAAGCGTTGGAACGCAACATATATTTCCAAACGAGAGGTATATAGCCTCCATAATTTAGGAATTTTTGTGGTGAAATAATACTGCCAGACTTAGTTCCCTTTACATATGGCATTACGTTTTGAAAATCTATTTCATCAAAATGTATTACTTCTCTTAACGGCGGTAAATTTTGTTCAAAAATTTGTTTGGGGGCTTTTAAGTCCCTCTCTTTTGATGGATTTCCTACAAAATAATCTTCTTCCTCTGCGGAAATATCAGCTGAAAGCAGTTTTGCATAAAGTTGTATAGCTTCCATACTTTCCAGACCTTCTATTGCACTTAAACTTAACGACATCAACTTTATATCATTTATCATATTTTCATGTATCTTAACTATTTTATCATGAGAAGATGGTTTATATAGATCATTTCCCAATGCGGCCAATTCATTTTGTGCTTGATTAATTCTTTGATCTACTTTTTCATAAAAAGAATCTAAAATTTTTTCAATATTATCTTCTAAGCCACTAAACATTAAAGGATTTTTTATTTTATTTTCTTTTGAAAATGTTTCTATCAAACCATCAAGATTAGCTTTAATATTTGCTGTATATTCTTTTGTCGTTTTGGATTTGGTCGTTGTAGCATTATATGATGCACTAATTAGGCCTTCATTATATTTTTTTTGAATATCGGATAATTTTGTTTGATTATCTATTTTATAACGATTAATTTCATCATCTATGATTTTTAGTTCTTTTTCATATTCTTCTACTTTTTGTTTTTGATTTTCATATTCTTGTTTTAAATTTGTTAATTGTTTTTCATATTTTTGTTTATTATCATTTACGTTGTTTTGGTATGTTTCATTAAGTTCGTCAACATCAGCTACTGCGGCGAAAGCAATTCTAAATTTTGAAAAAACAGATGTTTTATAATGCAGATATGCTTGTGGAGATATGCTCTCTTTTGTATTCGTTTCTGGGTAACCTTCATATTTGGTTGTTGTATTGCGAAGCTCTTCAATACTGTTATCTTTAATCTCTTGACGCAAGTCTGAAAGCTTATCTCCTGCTGTCTTCATTGCTTTATAAGCTTCATCGAGTTTAGCCTGTATAGTTGCTCTTTTATTTTGGAGAAGTTTTAATTCGTCATCAAAATTTTGCTCATAATCTTGTAAATTGTTATTTCTTTCTTGACTTAGAATTGTTATTTTTTCAGAAAGCTCTGCATCTGTTATTTTATTTTCTTTGCTTTGAAGTGTTTCTAAAGGATCTTTATCCGTTCCTTGCAAACGGGATATAACTATGGCAATTATATCCTCTTTAGAAAACATTTTAAGATAATTTTTAATATTATTATATTTTTTGCTTAGGTATTGATTATAAAAGCTTTTGGTATCATTCCATATGGGAAAATTTTCTTTTATTGTTCCCCATTTTTCAGGATTCTCTGCTAAAAGTTTTGATGCTTCGGAACCAACCTGCCAAGAAATCAAAGAGATTTCTCTATTTTCAGTTAATGTTTTTTCTTGTTGGCTGGTTGAGGCTGAAATTGATTTGTTTTTTTCTAAAAAATCTTGTGCTTTGGCTGTATTACTAATATCTGATAAGTCTGTTTCATCTTCATCTATATCAAATAAAACTATATTATCTGTATCTGATGATGAGCTTTTAGCCGCTTTTGCTGTCTCAAAAGCCTCTATTGCCCATCCTGATATACCTTTACGAAAATCATGTGCTGCCGGATTTTCAATAAAACTGCCTCCTGCCCAAGTTGCATCAGCATTTTCAAAGTGGCGAGAAATATAGCTCAGAACACATTTTTCAGATGCTTGTAAAGATTTCAGTGTTTGATTATATTTTTCTTTTATTTCATTATATCTTTCTGCTGCTTTTTTATAATTAGGCAAATCATGTATTGTATTGTGGACTTCTGTTGCCAATGTTACATTTTCTTCAACCGGATTTAATTTATCGAGTTGAGACATTTTTCCTTCTTCATCTAAATAAGGATGAGAAATTTCAGAACTTGGAGCGGTATTAAATATTAATCGATCTATATAATTTTGAGAAGAATCTTTTTTCAAATCAGAATTTTCGGCTGTTAATAATGTCTGAGAAACATTTATCTGTGCAAATGCCAATTTTATTGAAGCTCCAACCTTTGCATATGCATAAATTTTACTAGGTAAAGAGGCTTCTTGTTCCTCCGTAGAAACGTTTTTATCTGTTTCAGGAAAAATTTCGCTATCGGAGACCATTCCTTTTGAATCTATTTGATATTTTATTGGCTCTATTTTATTCATAGCTTTAACAGCTGTAAACTGTGCTTTTAGAGCCTCTGCTTTTTGAATCAGCATTAAAATATTGTCCATAGCCTCTAGAGCTTTAGATAATGCATATAAAGATTCAGTATTACCATCGCTTGAAGGAATCCCGCATCCACCGTTACGAACACATTCTGCCGCACTCGAAATTATTGGCTTTACACGTTCTTCCATATCTAATTCTAGTTGTTGTGATGCAGTGTAAAACTCAACCAAATTATCCTGATAAAATTTTTTTCGATTATTATCATAATTACTGGTTATTTCTGCAGTATAATATGGATATTCAAAGAATAAAAATTGAAAAGCTTTTTCTATTGATGCTGCATTATAAATGTCTATTTTTTCGCCATTAATCTTACATTGTGAAATTTTTCTGTTACCGGGATTATTTCTTCCATCAACTACGGCACTAAACTCAAAATCATATACTGAATTTAAAGCCGTCCTCATATTATTTACCTGATTTTGAGTCGAATTGTAAGTTTTATAACTGCTGGCTGTTGTTTGGACTATGGTTTGCATGGTTGAGGCAACTTCATCTGCCGGATCTGGCATAGGCAGCTGCACAGGACCTTGCAAAAGCTTAGTTATAAAAAAAGCATGTGTATTATTGCTTAAAAACAATAAAGAAAGAATAGTTATAATCAAACATGAAAATTTTTTTAAAAATCCCTTCATTTTAATATTCCCGCTTAATTTAAATCATACCTGTAATTGCCGAAACATCTTCTTCGGTTTTATTTTCAGCTGTGTCTTTAACCCCTTCAATAACTTGATTAGCTTGATTTATCAAATCCTTTGTTTCTTCATATTTTCCTTTAACATCTTCCGTTTTTTCTTTAACTGAAGAGATTGTTTGTGATGCACTATCCTTAATAGATGATGTTGTTTGGGAAACATTTTGATATGTATTTTTGGCTTGTTCTAAGAAAGATGTTTTGTTTTCTGATTTTTTTATTGTATAATCGCAAAAATTAAAACTATCATCCATTTCACTGACTTCAAAAGATATTTGGTTTATACTAGCCAATTCTTCTGCTGTTTGCAACTTAAGATCTGCTATTATATATTCTAAATATTGTTGCAGCATTTCTGTTTGTTTTATTACTACTTCGGCTGCAACACCTGAATTTTCAGACTCTCCAGGCATAGTATTAGCAATCCCTTTTTTGGTTTCAAGATCTTCTTTAGCTGATGTTATTGAAAAAAGTCCTGATGCTGCTTTATAAACAGTTTCATCAATTGTATCACTTAATGCTTTTTTTCTGTTGTCCCTTTTTTCTCGACGATTTTTAATATCTGTTTCTTCTCCTTGAAGGGTGAACATACTTTTTTGTGTATCTTTTATGCTTTCGCCTGCATTTTCACTAACTAGCTTACTATTTGCTATATCTGCCAATTTTTTATTAAGTTCCGATATATTATTCTTTTTTTCTTCTATTTTACTATCATATTCTGCTTCTATCTGATTATATTGTTGTTCTAACTCTTGTAATTGTTCTTGTGTTTGTTGCTGAAGGGATGCTATTTGTTGATTTATATTGTTTATGGAAACTTCATCAACAGTTGATGTTTCAAGAACGTCGATATTGTTATTAATATTATTTATTTTAGAAGTATTTTGACTTTGAAGCAATTCCATTTCTTGTTGAAGATCTTCAAGCTTAGTGAGTTTTTCTTCTTCAAGTTTTTTTAGTTCGGAACTTTCATTAATAATTTGTTTTGAAATAACTGCTGTTTTGTATTCATCACTGCTTTTAACTTTATCAACGGTTTCAACCGTTTGTCCATAAAAATTCATTGCATTTGCATAACTTTCTTTTGCAAAGGATATTCCATTTTTTGTTTCTTTTATTCCGTCTCCAATGAGTTGTGATGCCTTGGAATTGACAACCCATTCCATAGCTTTTTCTGTATTACTTTTTAAATTTAAAAAAAAGTTACTTAATTTTGACCCTGATTTTAATCCGTCTATTTTAGGCAAAAAAGCATATCCTTTTGTTTGTGGAAAAACAAAAAAAAGCATAAACAACAAAATACCTATTTGGAGTTTTAATTTTATCATTATTTTTCTCCTGATAAAGCTTCTGAAGGGCACTGAATATTTGATAGTGATCGTAAGATCATACTACCTTCAAGTTCAGCTATTCCAGCCTCTAAAGATATTATTGAATTTAATCTCTTAGCAATATGATTTATTTGTGCTTGAACTTCTGCCTCCAAAACTTCTTTTTTATCCGTTGCGGTTACGGGGGTAGACGAATCAATAAAATCTCCTGCTACAGAAGGATCTTTACTTAATGATGTTATTGTTGTAAAGCCTTCTGCATAAAGAGAAGATATTGTTTTCATAATTATTGCATCCTTTTCGGCAGTAGCTAATGCCGTATCCTCAAAAGAAACTCCTCCTGATGTTTTTTCTTTTATAATCTTACAAATATTACCTTTTATATCATTAGTGTCTTCAATATATGAAGGAACACTTAAACTTCTTGCTTCTAAGGGAGTTAAAAATATTAAAAAGAGCATTAACTTTTTTATTGTTTTATTCATTTTGTCCTCCCCAATTATTATTTACATTTGGGTTTGTTCCAACTATTTGCTCCTCTATAGACAAGTTAGTGCTTAATGTTGGAGTTTCGGATGAAATATTGCTTGTTTTACTGTTTTGCCATACTTCTGATGCAGATATATCTGTATTCAATTCAGACGTTGACGGGATTTTATTAACATCTGTTGTCAAGTTATCGGAACTATTGGTTGCCGTTTGATTAATTACTGTAGCTGTTTGAGAGCTAGGTAATATGGCTTCTTTTTGTACATCTATTGTTGTATTTATATCCTTTCCTTGATTTTTAATTTGTTTTATATCTTCTTTTGTTGATTTTATTTCTTTTTCTGCTGCCTCTGCTTCTGATATGATTTGATTAGCCGATGCTTTTACTTCAGAAATATGTTGTTGTGTTTTTTCAGCTCTTTCTTGAAGCCTTTCTAACTCTTCTTTGGTCGCTGTAGTTTGTTCCTTTATTCTTTCTAAGCGTTGCTTGTTTTTTTCCAATTTACGCATTTTTTTTGCGTCTGAATTCAAATCTCCAAAATCACCTATTTTCTCATTCATATATTTTTGATATTGCGAGCTAAGATTTTCTTGTGTTGTTCCAACTTTTTCTATATTTTGCTTGGCCATATCCATAGCATTAACTATAGGATCAGTAGCTCCTGCATATGCTGCTCTCGTAAAATTTATTAATAAAAATAAATATATCAAAAAGTTATTTTGCATATTGATTTACTCCTGAATATTTATTTCTCTATTTGAAAAATCATATTCATAGAAACTATTCATAGCCTGAAGAAATAATAATGAGGCATATACTTGGTTTAAATTTATTATATTTCTACCTCCCATTGCTGATAAATTTACCATTTGTTCTTGCTTGTCTCTGATTGTAGATGCCTGAGAATTTTTAATCTCCTCTTCTATTTTATCTTCATAATCTCCTGCCTCTGATTTATTTTGTAAGGCTGTTTTAATATATTCTTTATTCATTTGTCCCAAAATCTCGCTCATTATTTCAAAGGAACTTTCTTTTCCCGTGACTCCATCTTGAGTTAAATAGACAAGACGATCTAGGCATTCCTTTATCTTTTCTGAATTTTTACCATCATGAGAAGTTATTCCACAACGTATGGCCATTCCTTTAGGAAATATCATTACGCCATCTGGACCTGTTCCATTATCTTGCACTTGAGAAATTTCTAATTCCTGACTTAATGAATAACTTACAAAAGACTGTAGAAACATAGTTATTAAAAAAATTTTTTTTATCATTTAGCACCTAACCTTCTTCTGGCAGGAAATTATATTTGCCATAATTATCAAATGATTTTAGAGCTAACCTTGCACTTTGAATTCTTAAAATACTGTTTAAAGTATTTACTACTGCTTTATTTACCTCAATCACATTAGAATAAATATCTAAAACTTGAGGTGCGGGAGCATCTTCTATGGGATCAAGAATTTTTTCCTCAAAAGATTCTGCATCATTTTTAGCCTTATAAGCTTCAGCAATGACAGAGGCTGCATATTCTGCTTTTGCCATTTTCATAAATTCTGGAGCATCAGTATGATCTTCCGTTCTGGATTTTTGAGAGTTTTGATTTAAATTCCGCAAACATAAATCCACTTTTCCTTCTTCCTGTGCCGTTTGCGAATTAAGATTACAATACATAGCAATACTTTGAGGAATAATAAAGTTTCCATTAACATCTGTACCATTATCTTCTAGTTTAAGTGCAAATGCATAGGCTACCTTTTCTTGATGGAAATAATTCCCTTGACCTTTTATTATTAAACCATCATTTTGATTTTCTGACAAATATTCGACTTGTTCTTTTGTTTCTTCATATTGTTTTTGATATTCTTGATATTCTTTTTTATATTCTTCTGTCTCTTTTTTATACTGTTCTACTTTTTCTTTTTTTTCTTCAATTCGCCTTTTATTTTCAACAACATATTCAGAAATCGTTGATTTCCCTTCTCCTATTGCAGAATTTGTTTTTGATATTATATTATTTGTGCTAGCGATATATTTATTACCTTTAGATATTTCAAACCAGCTCGTTATACTATTCTTAACGCTGGAAACATCAATAACCGGTATTTGTGCTTTGGCTGAGAATGTTAAGACAATAAATGATATGAGGCAATATGCCGCTTGCTTTATGAAATTATGCTTTTTCATATTAACCTCCCTTAAAACACCTTATAGCTTAATTATAGCATATATTGTTGGTGCATAAAAATATTTTCAATAAAATTACTCAAGATTTAAATATTTTGTAACAAAGTTTTCTTCACCATATTCTTTTATTAACTCTTCAACCAATAAAACATTTTTACGTCCAGAATTGTATAAACGCAAATATGGTCCTAAACCGCTTAAATCAACATCTAAAATAACAGATTCTCCTGTTGCCGGTCGAGAAAGTAAAATAGCATAAGGAAAATCTCTATAACTTTTACCAAAAATAAAATCTGTTTCAGCCGTGGTTAAATTCCAATTAACATAATCTTCCGGCATAGCTTGCGGATTTCGGAAGAAAATAACCGTTTGACATTGCCCTCGTATTACCTCTCCGACACCGAGCTTATCAATAATATTAGGCTGTTGGAAAGCACATAAATAAGCCTGTCTTTTTTTACGTCCTTCTTGCAAACCTATAGCAAAATAATCTCTAAACATAGGATGTTTGAGCATGGGAGCCGTTTCATCTATCATAATAAGTGAAGGAACTCCAGTCTCTCCTGTCTCCGACTGGATACGATGCATAATATAGCTGATAACTGCCGGAGCTAGGGTTTCATCTTCAAAAATATGGGTAAAATCAAATGCCATAAATCGTTTTGATTTTAAATCTAAATTATCATTGGTTGCGTTAAATATATTCCCATATTGATCCGGATTAATCCATTTGTATAGCTCTCGACGCATATTCCCGGTAGGAGAAAAACAACTTTTATAAAGATTGGTCATAATACGTTCTTCTGGGCGTAAATAGTCAAAAGCTGTAGTTACCGCACGAGCAATTTCTTTTTCAGAAACAGCATCATCTACCAACGTAATGGCTCTCATCCATCGGCGTAAAAAAGCTCTATTGTTTGGAGTGTTAGCACAGTCAAACGGATTTAAGGATACGTTTTTTTCATCTCCTTCAAAACCAACATACGCTCCACCTATAGCTCTGGTAAAGATTTCTGCTCCACGATGACGATCAAAGAAAAACACCCTTAAATCATGGTGCCTCATCGCTTGGCCGGCTAAAAAAGTAAGTAATGTTGTTTTTCCTTGACCAGTCGGCCCGATAATACAACAGTGTGCAACTGCAGAATCATCACTTGAAACATGAAACTGGAAACGATATGCTGAACCTGATGTGGTTCGAAAAACGGTAATTGCACCAGGCCCCCAATCACTCTTTGAAAAACCTTCTGATGGCTTATCAAAAGAAATAGCCGTAGCAACAACTCTTGAAAGATATCTATAGGTCCTTGGCAGAGTTTCATAAGTAGGAAACTGATTAAAAAATGTAGCCTGACTTATCCAACCTTCTCGTACAGGGGTTACTCCATACAATCGACAAATTCTTTGGACCTCACTTTCGCCAAAATCTATTTCATCTTTCGTTTCTCCACGCAAAATTATTGCCATGGCATATTCTGTTAAAGATTGGTGATTGGTATCGCTATCCTCAATAGCTGCCAAAACCTCGCCATATTGATTAATTACATCGCTGGAGAAACTTGTCATGGTTGCCATTCGTTGTTGCTGCATTAACAATGCTCTTGCATGAGGATTTAGAATCGGTCTGATATTATGCAAAAGCGTTAGTTCACAATCTATTGACAACAAGCTAGCTATCATACCTTCATCCATATAATCTCCAGAGGAGCGAATTCCCATAACAATTTCAAAAAGCTCTTTTTCTCCTGAAAAAAAACGAATTATTCCATCTTCTCCCGTAAAATGAATATGATCTGCCGTCAAAAGCTCATTCATATGCGGACCTTCTGCACCATTTATTTTTGGCATGGGTTTAGAAATAGGGCTACATATTTTGGCATAAACAGACAATGGGCTGTCTTCTGCCGGACTACCCTCACTTTCATAAAGAGCGGTTATTCCATATTCATTTAATGTTGCTATAAGAGCCTGTGACGCATAATTAAGATCCTTAAGATTGTCATCTCTATCCGACACCGAGAGTACTATATAGTGACTATTACTATAAACACGATTGAGATTTGAACTCCAAACATGAGAAATTTCTTCTAACAAAGGATTATCAAAATCACCTTTATCTTCTTCCAAGGGAATCCTTTCTCGCAAGGTTATAACACGACAAGTTACCTGAAGATCTGACATTCCATCAATCCAAGACTTTCTTGCCTCTAGCATAGACATAACCTTTTCTTCAGTAACAAAGGCCAAATCAATTCCCGTAACCTTAAAAACTCTGGCCAAAGATCCATTGTAACAACGAATTGTCATCCCATCAGAAAGGAGTTTGTTAAACGGTAAAAAATCAGAAACGCGAGATTCCCTAGGCTGAGGGAGAACAAAATAACCAAACTTTGTAGCCCATAAACCAGCAAAAGCCGCTGCCGATATGAAGCCTATAGCAGCGACCAAGACCTCCATATTAGAAAGTCCCTCTACAAAAATGCTGAAAAAATCAAAATCAAGGTGCAAATTTATTCCCCTTTACTTTATAAAGATTATGCGATGTTTTGGCTGATTGACCATATGCTTGGATCATTGCAGATATGTGAGGTTCTTTTATCCCTAAAACTATACAAAACAAGTGGCCCAAGACAACTGTCATCATAAAAAACAACGGATTTACATCAAACGTTCCCAAAGACATAAACATTATTGGGAATTGGATACCCATATTGAGCATTGTAGGCAAAAAGGGACCCCAAAGGATTTTGGGCGGGTTTGCCACTGCTTTTAATATAATTTCACGCATGATCTTATCCCAACAATTTGTGTTTTTATGATAGCTCAGAGTTTTTTTTATGCAAGGAACATACTTATTTTATCCCTTGTTTTTAAAATAAAAAAGAGCTTTCATTAATTATAATGATAGCTCTTTTTTATGAATAATGCGTTAATTTTATTGCTTAAGAATCTCCATTAATTCAGCTTCTCTGGTACGTGCAGAATAATAATTTTCTTCAGCTTTATTACGTGAAACCATGGTCTTTTCCATATCACTTTGTTGTTGCTTTAGGTTTTTCTCAAGTTCATTGACTCTGTTTTGAGCTTCTATTGCTGCGTTAATTGAAGCTGTATCTTTATATGTGGCTGCCGCTTCTTGCTTCTGGGTAGCTTCTTGTTTGGCATTTTCAATTTCTTTTGAGATACTATTAATTTGTTCTTTTATATTGTTTATTTCCGTATCAAGTTTGGTCATTTGTTCTTGATTCTTTTCTTGATTATATTTAGCTTCATTTAGATATGCCTTATTAGCATTTTTTTCCAATTGCTCTAAAGGAGCTTTGGCTGCTTCAGCTTTTTGCTGAGCATCTGCTGCCGCGGCCGCGGCCAAATCTGCCATCTTTTCGGCCTGATCCGCTGCTCTTTGATCAACTTCTGATCCGCTCTCATTGGCTTTTTTTCTAGCATCTTCCGCTAGTTTTTTAGTTCTTTCTGCATCTGCTTGTTTTGTTTTTGCATTTGAATTTGCTGCATTATATTCTGATGTTGCATCTCTTAATTTCTTTTCTGCAGAAAGAGCTTCATTAACAGGATTTTGGGATTGTTGATATTGCTCTATAACCTGATCTACTTCAGCATTATTTTTATCTATTTCTTTGATATCTTCTTCTTTTAACCCTATATCTCTTTCCGCTATTAGTTTTTGATATTTAATATCATTATCTGCAATAGCTTTTTCTGCATCTTTATATTTTTTTGTCTGTTGATCAATTTTATTGTTAACATCTTTTAAATCATTAGATGCTTCTTTATATTCTTTTTCTTTAGTTTCAAGTTTTTCTAATGATGATATATAATTTTCTTTTGCCTTCTCTAAATCTTTTCCATCCTCCTGAGCTTTATCAAATGCTTCCTTGGCTTTAGCAGCTTCATCCTTTGCCTGCTTATAACCATCTTCTGCATTATTATATTTTTCTTGAATTACAACAAGTTCATTGTTAGCTGCTTCAAGATCCTTTTGAGAATCGACAAGGTCCTGTTCAGCTTTTTGTTTTTCATACTCTGCAGAATTAATATTTTTATTCAAAAGATCTTCATATGCCTCTTGTAACGGGGCTTTGGCTGCTTCAGCTTTTTGCTGAGCTTCTGTTGCTGCAGTTATGGCTTTTTCGGAATTCGTTTTAGCTATATCAGCCTCTTTTTGAGCTATATCAGCTCTGGCTTGCAATTGATCTGCTATACGCTGATCTTCTTCATTACCGGTTTGTGCCGCCTTGTCAGCCGCTTTTTTAGCATCTTCGGTCAATTTATCTGCATTCTCTTGTAAATATGATGCCGTATTAGATAAATTATCTGCATTTTTTTGCAACCTATCTGCATCACTTTGCAATATATTTGATGTTTTAAGTAAATTATTATACTCTTTGCTTGCGTCTTGAGCTTCCTCAGTTGCATTTTTATTATTTTCTTTTATTGTTTCATTAACAACATTTTCATATTTGCTCATCAAGTTTTGTTCTTCTTGCTGTTTTTGCTGCTCTTCTTGCTGTTTTTTAAGTTCTTCTTGCTGTTTTTTAAGTTCTTCTTGCTGTTTTTGCTGCTGCTTTTGCTGCTCTTCTTGTTGTTTTTCTTGGCGACGTTCATTTATGGATTTGCTACCGAAAACAGAGAAGTTATTTATTGTATTTAATCCGATTTCAGCCGTATTGGTTCCTGTTTGAATGTCATTATTGAGTTCATTAGATTTTTTAACTAATTCCTTACTGTTTGCTTGAAGTTGAGTAACAGCATTGTTGCTGGTTGCAATATCTCCTAATAATATATTGTCAGAACCCGACATATAAACTTTATTATTAAATTTACCATCATTATTGGCTCCCAAAGACAACCCTTCTATTGGTTTTCCGTCTGGGCCAATAATATTTCCATCTTTATCCATTGTACCTATAATTTTACCATCACTATCAATAACTTGGCCTTTTGAGTTTACAGAGCCAACGGACTGTGTTTTGTCAAAACCTGCGTATAATCGTTCAACTTCTCCATCAGCACCAAGAGTTTGACCTTTAAGAAAACGATCAACAGCATTGGTTCCTTCTCCTTTATTTCTTTTTTCTTCAAGCTCGGCAATTTGATCTGTACTTTTTCCTATGTCTTGAACATCGTTTGATATGCTGGAGGTACTATACAAAACTCCATTGACCATATTGCCGCTACCCGTTATTATGCCGTTAACATTTGCACTTACGCTTCCTATAGCTTTAATAGAGTCCTCAATACTATCTATATTTTTAACAGCTCCTCCTATATTGTCTGCGGCATTTTTAATATATTCAACCGTATTTTCAACATTATCTATGGTCCTTTGAGCTGTTTGAGCGGCATCAACAGCTTTCTTTCCTGTAGTGATAATATCTTTAATACAGTTAGTAAAATTACCCCACCCAGTGGCTCCTATGGTTCGTCCGCAAAAACCTCTTGTTGCCGATTCATATTCAGGCAATAAGGCTCCTTCCGGAAGTCCAGATATTAACTCTGCCTCGGAAGGTTCTATATACGGACTTATTTCGTCAATCCAAACATATCTAGAATCGACCAGAGCTTTTTGTAAATAATCTCCAAATGCAGGGGTTTTAACGGCGTTTTCATAATTTTCATTCGGAGTAGGATAAACAAAATACTCAATAAAACGTCCCATATTTGCTACCAAAAATAAGCCTATTGCAATATTAGCAAACCATTTCCAACTTATTTTGTTAAAAATTGCCGCAAAGGCAAAACCTATTAAACCAAAACCGGCAAAAATGTAAACTATCGGCTTAATAGAGACAATTACCCATGCTGCTCGTCTTGTAATGGTTTGAAGAATATCTCCGGTATTTTTATATAAATCCTCATTTATTGTTCCAGATATAGCTTGAAATACTTGCCCTTTGTGATCTTCAACAGAACCTTGTATCGAATTATATTTTCCTCTTGCTTCTTCAAGTTTGTCTTCTGCAGTTATCAATTCTTCTTTAGCTTCTGTGTACGCTTCTTCCAAAGCATTGGCTTGAGAACAATATTTTTGAGCGTCTGCCTGACCTGCTTTAGATGTTAATGTACTTGAATATTCACAAGCTTGGGTAGCTTGATCAAGCTGTGCTTTAAGGTTGTAAACATTATTTTGAGCATCATTTACTGCTTGTTCTGCTTCATCTAAATTTGTTTTGGCCTGTTCTTTTTCGCTTGGGGCTGCGTTCTTATTTTTATTATAATAATCTTTATATGCCTCATCCGTTTTAGTTTTTGCTTCTTCAACCGCTTTTTCTAATTTGGAAATTTCTTCCGAACATTTATCATTCTTTTCTTTACAATTATCTATAGAACAATCCGGACCAGGACATGTTTCTTTTGCCACATTAAAGTCTATTTGTGCTTGCATGTATGCATTCTTGGCTTCATTGTAAGCTTTTTTTGCCGCTTCAGCATCTTCTTTTGTTGCCGAATATGTTTCACCATTAACCTGCACTCCTTCTTCTGCACTTGGTTGTACAGAAATAAGTTGTTGTTGGCTTGACGTTCTTACGGTTTCTATGGAATTAAGATTTTTCTGAGCAGTACTTAATGATTTTTGTGCTTCACTACATTTTGATGCATCTGCATTTTTGCCTGTGCCGCAATATTTATCTATATCATTTTGAGCTGATTTTACCTCTTTTTCTGCAGATTTTTGTTCTTTTGATAATTGTTTATCTAGCGTATTATCAGCTTTAGTTATTTCTTTTTGTAATTGCTCTGTTTCTTTTTTGAGCTGCGAGATTTTTTCGTTTCTATCCTTTTGAGCTTGTTCATATTTTATTCTATATTGATTATAAGCTTCTGTATCACCAGAACTTGATGCCGCCTGCATTTTACGATTTAACTCGCCAAGCTCTGAATTATCATTGAGCAAAGAATTAAGTTCAGCTTGCTTTTCGCTCCATATATTTTTTTGTTCTGAAATTGCTGCCGCTGCTTCCTGAGTACTCTGTTTTTTCAAATCAATTGAAAAACTTTCATCTGCGGCATAAACTTTATTGCTGAGGGAAATAAAAGCAAAGATTGTTGTTATAATAACAATCTTTATTATTTTCTTTAGCTTTATCATAACTCCCTCCTTGACAGTTCTTCGTTTGTAGTTATTATTTTGTTAGTGTGTCAGTAATGATGGCATTACTAAAATCCTCACAACCAGTAATTAAATTTATGATTTCGCCAGTAGTGGCTATAACCACCAATGAAATTATAATAGCCCCAAGCCATTTCCAATTCAAATTACCAAAGAAGCCTCCAACTGCAACACCTATTATACCAAAACCGGCAACTACGTATATCAAATCTCTCAGACCATTAAAAATCTTACTTCCCGTAGCAATCAATCCTGAAAAAAGCCCATAATTGCTGGAACAACCGGTAATTGCAGCATCTGAAGGAGCGGTACTGGTCCCAGCGGTAACTTCGCTTGCCGCTTCGGTAGCATTTGTTTCCGGTTTTTTGATACAGGTATATTTTCCCAAAGAACCAAACACGACGGCACAATAATATCCTTCAGAACATTTATTATCACAATTTGAGGAATCATAGGTTACAGATGTTTGCTGTGTATTAATTTCCGTTACATTAATTTGGAAATTTTTTTGCTCGGTATCGTTTGTTGATGCCGCTAAAGAAAAATGGATATTAAAGAGATACATAAAGACTGCAATCATTATTAATTGGCATATTTTTTTGATTATAATCATTGCATCCTCCATATATGCACATTTTCTTTGATTTATATTGATATACGATCTAACTTTACTCAAATATCAAAACTTATTTTGGTAAAAGAGGGCCGCGGTATTTTTATCGTGGCCCTCTCATGTTATCATAATCCTTGATAAATTTTTTCTTTATTGATTAAGAAACTTGATTAGGCAAGGATATTTAAATTAAAGCAGCTTACCGGCAATTTTAATTTACTGCGGAAGAGCTAAAGGTATCTTCACTCATGCTTAGACCACTATCATCACCTGTTGCATAATTAATTATGGAAGCCGCAGCAGCTACAATTGCCAAACCGACGGCTAAAGAAGCAAACCATTTCCAGTTAATTTTACCAAAGATGGCTGCAAAAGCAATACCTACCAAACCAAAACCGCCAACAATAAAGATAATTGTTTTTACTGAGCTAAAAACATTTTTAGCTTTGGTTTGAGCTAAGCTCATAACGCTGCTTTGTGCCAAAGCATCGCCGCTAAAGCTGAGCAAGGTAAAAACAGCTACCAAGCAAAACGTCCAAATATTGTTTTTAATAAATCGCATAATCGTTCTCCTTAAAAATATTTTGCAAAAAACTCTCTATACTCTTATAGAATACATAATTTTTTGCATGATTACCAGCAAAATCGCTTATAACAAAAAATGGTTAACATACTGTTTACACTTGAAAATTTTTGCTGTAACAAAAAATTCACAGTCTTTAAAGAAGGGTAAATGACTGTTTTGGCAACAGAATCGACATCTATTAAAAATTTTAAGAATCGTTGGAAAGACTCATTTTGTAATCTTTTAACAAAAAGAATCCACAGGTTTTGTGTATATTTTTATGGACTCTTGCCAAGAGTCGCATTTTGATTTATCAAGGTTTAGAGGGGTTTATTATGCAAACAACAGGCTTTAGAACTTTTGTTTATAGTTTTTGCATATCTCTGCTTGTTATTTTTACGGCAAACAGAGCTTATTGGCATGTTTACTCTTCAAACAAAGAACCCCTTAAAATACCATCAAAAAACATTACTCTTTTCCTTCGCGGAGAAAAATTTAACCCCTCAAAAAGTTCTGCTCCGGTGAAAAAGATTACCTTGAATCTTTTGCCTGAAATTAAAAAAGAAGATGTCGTTCAAAAGGTTGTTTATGAGCCTAAAGAAGAGATTATTTTGGCCGATAATACAGATACTAACGACAATTTTGTTTTTGAATTTGATCTCGACAATCGCGCAGAGAACGCAGATGAAAAATTTCCTGCTAAAATTGATTTAACTGAGACCGGCAAAACAGAGCTGCTAAAAGAAGTTTTAGATTTTGAGCATTTGAAAAACAAAAGCGAACAATCTGAAGACAATCCGAAGTCGCAAGGCATTAGGCTTGCTGCCATTCCAATTGAAAAAGGCAGTGCAAACGTTTCAGAAGAAATTACTAAGACATTAAAAACAGCCAAACATGAACCTCAACATCTTTTTCCTCTTGAAAAAGGAGATGTTTCTTTTAACAAAAAGAATGAAATTCGCACAGAGACATCAAAAGATTCAAATAAGGTAGCTTTAGCTGATAAGAACATACCGATTATAAGTATGGAACAACCCTTTTCAAAAACAAGAATAAACGACAATAAAAATTCTAAAACATCTTGGGAAAACATGAAAGATAAACAACCTGACGCTGAAAATCCATGGGTTGTAGCAAAAGGAGCTGCAAAGCCCAAAAATGAAATGGTTATGATGCAAGAATATTATAAAAAAGAAGAGCAAGAAATAAACAAAGCTCTAAACCCCGAAAAAAAAAGGAATGGAGAGGTTAAATTTGCGGCAGGGACAGTTAAGAATCTTTTAATTCCAATTCCTGAAGAAATATTAAACGAAGATGACCTAACTCCTCAATTAAGCTATTCTCCTAAAGAAGAGACCAAAAAAGATATCTCTTCTGTACAAGCAAGCGTTAAAGAAGAAAGCAAAGATAAAAACAATATTTTATCCTCCTTAAATAATATATTTTCGACAAAGCTGCCTCAAACCGAGCGGCAAACAAAAAAAACTAAAGAAATTTCCGACAAGCAACCGAAAAAAAATTTAAACAAAAGGATTGGAAAGATCATGCCTACTGAGATGAGATTGTCTTTTCAGCCTAATCGGGCAGAAATATCAGGACAAACTCTTCGCTGGATTCAAGCTTTTGCCACCAAGGCTGCAAATGATCAAAATACAGCCATTGAAATAAGAATTGACGGAACAAGTTCTATGAAGTTACAGCAAAAAAGATTAAATTTGTTACATAATATTTTAACAAATAAAGGTGTAGAATACAGCAAAATCAATACTGTATTTACAAACAGAGAACCAAACTCGTTTATTATTAGAACAATAACTTTAAGTAGTTTTAACCAAGGAAATACTGTAAAAACGAATAACCTTAACCAAAGTTATTACTTGCAATGGTAATAAGTGAACCGTCACGCTTGATTATTTATTTTTCAGTATGTATGATAGGAAAAAATATGACAAAATCTAACCAAAGGATTGCAAAAATGGACTTAAGAGCGTTGTGTCGAGCATCACTGTTATCATTATTTTTGACAGCAGGATGTTCTTGTTTGGATTTTTGGAGTTCTGATACTGCATATGAGGAAGAAACCGTTGTTGTGCAAACGGATGCCATGCCTTGTGTCGAATCTGCACCGGTAACACCTGTTATTGTTCCTCCAGCAGAAACTTTGGAAGAGGATTTTGTAAATTATCGTGAAACAAGTGCTAATTATCGTGAATTTGGAGAAAGAACTCCCCGCGATCAAAATATTGTTACTGCCGGAGCAGGAAGCAATATGTCTGCCGCAATTCCTCCGACAATAGAGGAAGAGGTTATTGATTATGAAGAAGAGATAAACGCAGCAACAAATTCTGACGATGATGTTTCTGACAATCAATTGGCGGGAGAAGATCCGGTTGAGGATTGGTTAGCTGAAGAAGGAGCAACTCTTAAAGGTTTGTTAACGGAGTGGAGCGAGCGTTCGGGGTGGAGGTTGATTTGGAATACAAATCGTAATTATACATTAGCTGCCGGAGCCATGTTTAGAGGACGTTTTGCAGATGTAAGCTCGGCTCTTATCAGGACATTTGCCAGAGCCAGACCTGCTCCGATTGCAACATTTTATAAAGGAAACAGAGTCTTAGTTGTTGAGACCATGGAGGATGAAAATGCATATGACTAATTTGAAAAAAATAGGTTTAGGAATTTTTATATTAGGCTTTGCCGTTTCATGTTCTATTTCAACAAGCATGGATGCAACTATAGACCGAGAAGTCGAAGCCGCGACCAAATTAAAGGAAACAGCAAAAGTTCCTGCAAAAGTTGCGAACGAGGACTTGATCAAGGTTAAGGATGAAATTTGGCTTGGAGACACAAGTGAAATTGAATATGATGGAGAGCCCTTACCTTCTTATTTGGAAGGAAAAGACGGAATTACTTTAGTCAGTAATCGTCCGATTACTCTTTTTGAGATTGGAGATATGATTAACAAAACCACATCTTTAGGAGTTCGTTATGCACCACAATTGGAAGCAGATGTAAAAGCCAAAGGAGCCGCAAACAAACCTTCGGCCACAGGAATTAATGCTGATTGGGCCGAGCCGGATAAAATGTTGGTGTCTTATCAGGGGCCTTTAAGCGGACTTTTAGATGAAATTTCTTCTCGTTTTGGAATTTGGTGGAAATATGAAAACAAAGAGATTCATTTTTACAAATTCATAACTAGGACTTTTGTAGTTTACAGTTTACCAACAAAGCCTAATTTGTCGGTTAATGTAGGCGGAAGCCAGTCAAACAGAGGAGGAAGCTCGTCAGTATCATTGTCAAGTGCTGCAGAAATTGAGCTTTGGGGCAATTTTGAAAAAAGTATAACTTCGATGATAAGTGACGGAGCTAAGCTCACAATGTCTCCTTCTGATGGCACAATAACTTTAACCGCCACACCAAATGACATAAAAAAAGTTGCAAAATATATTAACGAACAAAACACTCGTTTATCAAGACAAGTAGCTATTAGCGTGAAAGTTTTGCAGGTTAATATAAACGATACGGATAATTACGGATTAGATTTGAAGGCTACTTTTGATGACGGAGTTACTTCTTTTGGAGCCACCGGATCAACAAGTGTTTTGACTTCAGAAAATGGCTTAACTAATGGTTTTTCATGGGGTTTACTTAACAAAAATTGGACAGCTGATGCGGCTGTAAAAGCCTTATCGCAAAGGAATAACACCAGTCTGGTTACAAGTGGAACCGTTACAACTTTAAATAACAAACCTGCTCCAATTCAAGTTACCCAAAAACAGAATTATATTGCAGAAATGACGAAAACAAATAGTGGTACAGACGGAACAAACTATGATATATCGGTTACGACAGAAGAAGTTGAAACAGGTTTTACTCTTGATGTTTTGCCCAGGATATTAGAACATGGAAGAATGTTGTTAATGTTTAACATGACATTATCTGACTTAACTGATTTGGAAAAAGTTTCATTTGGTGAAGCAGATGAGAATCAATATATCCAAAACCCGAAGATAGAATCCAGAGCATTTACGCAAGAAGTAGCTATGACATCTGGAGAATCTTTGGTTCTGACAGGATATGAAAAAGTCAGCAATTCTACAGAAAAAGAAGGAACCGGTTCTGCTGATAATTCTTTGCTGGGAGGTTTTGCTAATGCTACAAAAGAACGCAGTATATTGGTAATAATTCTAACTCCAATAATTTTAGAATCTCCTCTAGTTCCGGAATCCAGAATGTCTATGAACTAGGGTATTTTCAGGAGAAATCAGGTGCTTGAAGAAGCAAAATTAGTAGAAGAAGACTATGATGGCGGCGGTTCAAAACGCTCGTGGGGAACCTCAATTACGGTTGGAGGAGTAAATTATGCTACTAGTTTGTTTTGGCAACCGCTACAAAATGCCAGTGATCCTTTTCAGGAGGTTGAAAATGCATCTGCCGGAGTTTTGGAAGGGGCAGATTTATTCTGCATTAAAGGAGGTAAAGCTCCTCAATTTGGAATTTGTGTTTCTCATGAAGGGTATAAAAGCGGTGAATTAGTGGCAGCGGTTGCTTTAGCAACGGCAATGGCTAGTATATCATCATATGTGGCAGTTTTTAAAACTGATAAAGGATGGTGGTATACTTGTATCCGTAATGATATTATTCTTTCTGACGGAGATATGCTGTTCTTAAGCGAAGAAGAAGCTAAAAATCAGTTTATGTCTATGTTAGCTGTTCCAGATTGGGGTAAAAAGATTGCTCCCAAAGAATGGGGAATAGAAGAAACGGAAGATTTGGATCTTGAAGAAGTATTATCCAGAGGAGCAAGATCAAAGCTTCAAAAGATCAAGGCCTTACGTGGCACGAAGTTGTTTTTAGTGATTGCAATTTCGGCAATTGTTGGATTATGGTTATTATCTAGTTTAGTTGATAAGCTTTTCTTTACGCCAACGGTTCGACCCGTTATTGTCCCTGTTAAACCTAAAGCCATTGTTCAAACGGCACAACCTGTTCCGGAAATAAAGCCTTGGGAAAATGTTTATGACCCCAAAGCAATGATGAAGGCATGTAATGACGGAATTGTATCTTTGGCAAGAATATTGCCTCCGGGATGGGATATTGGAAACATAACATGCTCTCCTACATCTGTTGTAACGTCATGGCAAAGAAATGTCGGAAGATTATCTTGGGCAAAACAGGCCTTGGATGATTCGGGTTTAAACCTTTCAGGAACAGGCTTTTCTGCTGATGGGAAAACAATGTCTACTTCTTTAATTTTACCTAAAATTGAACAATTAGCATCTCCTCCCAATAAAAATATCATTGATCTTCAAAACACTATTAATGATGAATTTCAGTCTATAGGTGTGCCTATTTCATTATCTATGGATAATGTAACATCATCAACAGGGAAAATTTATAAAAAGTTGCGTTTTGCCATTAATTCTAATTATAACCCAATAACATGGACTGAAATATTAACAAAATATTCAGGACTTGAGATTAAACTTATAACATATTCTCCAAAAGATAATATTTGGCATTATGAGGGGGCTATCTATGCTTTGTAAAATAAAAAATATTTTATTGTTGTTTATTGTTGTTTTGGTTTTTATTGCAAAATCTAGGTTTGTTGAAGCACAAGGGATTGTGACTTTATCTGATGAGGCAATAAAAAATGATAATTTAAACCAGGATATCCCTAATGAAATTTCTTTATTTGCTGATGATGTAGAAACTGTAGATGAGCTTGGCGGGATTAAAGACGATAAAGCTCTTATTAACAAAGATCAAAAAAAAGAAGTTAACACTGAGACAAATAATGCTAAAGAAGATGATGCTGTTAACAGCAATAATGTTGTATCAAAGGATATACAGACGGGTTATGAAAATAAAACGGCACCCATAAACAACGAAGAAGATATGCCTATTATGGCGGATAAGTTGTTTTCAACAAAAGGTGCTGGGGTTGGAATATTAGGAACAAATGAACAAACTCCGATGGATGAAGAAATTTTTTCTCAAATGTCTGATATTGAAAAACAAACAGCTTTGCTTAATTTGGAATTAAGAAGAGAAAAGATACGCAATGAGATTGAAGCTATAAAGAATCAGCGTAAACAAGCAGTTGTCGATGAGCAAGAAAAAAAAGAAGCTCAAAGAAGAGAAAAGATTGAGTGGGAAAAAGAACAAGAACAAAAGGTTTTACAGGAACAACAAAAGTTACGGGAGCTGGACATTCAATTTGAAAACGCTAGACAAGAAAAACTGTTAAATGCTTATAAAAACCAAATGTTGGCTGAAAATCAAAAATGGATTGCTCATAATGGGGAATTGTATAAGCAAATTGAACAACTAAAAGAAGAAAAGCTGGCTATTTATGATGATTCAAAGAAAAAATTTGAAAATATAAACGTATCGGCTCAAAAAGCTATTGATGCTGTTAAAGAAATAAACAAAGCAAATAAAAAACAAATTAGTGATTTGGAAACACAAATATCAATTTTAAAAGCTAGGATTGAAGCTCAAGAGCAAGAGATGTCAAAACAAAATCCTTTTGCAGAAGGAGACCAAAACTCTTTATCTGTAAAAAGTGAAGATATTATTGATACGGATAATAAAAAAATGGCAGATTTATATGCTGTTATGGAAATTAGGGGACAAGGCGGGGAATTAATAGCAAAGCTTATTAATAAAGAAGGATTGCCTTTTTATGTAAAAAAAGGAACGACATTGCAAAGCGGACATATTGTTGATGAGATAACGTCTACATATGTCAGGGCAGAAAAAGATGGGTTAAAAGATTATCTTTATTTTGCGGCAGGAGGAATTCTCCCTTTAGAACAACCTATAAGCACTATATTGCCTAAGGAAACTTCGGAATCCTCTTCTAATGAAGACATAAGCACAAGCTTTGTTTCCAGTGATGGAATCCCTGGATTAGGAAAATCAATGATCGTCAGATAATATGGCTGAAGATGAGGACATTAATAACGAAGACATTCAATCGGTATCTGCTAATGATGCCGAAGATAGTGTTAATGAATACCTCTCTGAAAAAGATGCAGCATTGAAATCTGAAGAAAGTAAAAAAAAGTCTTCAATAACAGAGACATATTTTTCAAACGGCAACCGTTTACTTACCTTACCTGGATCTTCTTTAGTTATAAATGATGATACCAGAAGGCTTTTAGCTTTATTTTCTGACGGACGTTTTTTAGTTGTTGAAACACATAAATTTGACGGTCGTGTTTTAAGCTTTGAAGTTTTAGCCAGAAAAAAACGTTTAAACATATTAAAACCGACATATGTTTCACAAAATGAAATAAATGCGATTTACAGTATTGGTGAAAGAGCACAAGCAGCGGCTGAGGTTAGTGCTGATTCTGATCTTGACCAATTACAAATGCAAAAGGATTTTGTTAATGTGATTGCCAGAGCTGCAGCTCAAAAAGTTTCCGATGTGCACGTGGTGGTAGCAGATAGCACTCAAATAATGTTTCGTATAAACGGAATGATGCAAACTGAAATGGAATACAATAAAGACTGGGGAGAATCTTTTGTTCGTGCAGCATTCGCTTCTGCCGATATTTCAGATTCAAACTATGCTCAAAATGAATTCCAAGGGGCTCAAAAGCTGGGTTCCACTCCTTTAAGAGGTTCTAAAGGTAAATTGATGTTGCCTCACAATGTGTTGGCCATTCGTTTGCAATTTAACCCTATTGCCTTTGGTTCTCAATATTTGGTTATGCGTTTGTTATATGCCGATGATAACCCAGATGGTTCAGGAGATTTGGCCAGTTTGGGTTTTGGTGAATATGAAGAAAATCTTTTTTATAGGTTAAGAGCTGTACCAATTGGATTAAATATTATTGCAGGTCCAACCGGATCAGGAAAATCCACGACTTTGCAAAGAAATATGATTAAACTTTTGCAAGAAAAAAATTATGAAATTAACCTAATTACTGTTGAAGATCCTCCGGAGTATCCCATTCCAGGAGCTCGGCAAATGCCGGTTACCAATGCCAATACTGAAGAAGAAAAAGACGAACAATTTACAAAAGCTTTGTCAGCAGCCTTACGTTCTGACCCTGATGTTATGATGGTGGGAGAGATTCGTTCTTTATCTGCAGCACAATTGACTTTTAAGGGAGCTTTGTCAGGACACGGCGTTTGGACGACTTTGCACGCTAATTCGGCGCCGGCAATTATTACTCGTTTTCGAGATATGGGGGTCGAGACATTTAAACTTTTGGATCCGGAATTAATTAAAGGCCTTATTTCTCAGCGTTTGTTCAGAAAACTTTGTCCACATTGTCGAGTATCCGTTAAAGAAAAGCTCAATGAACCTTCTGTTCAAAGATTAAAAACGGCTTTAGGAGATTTTGGGATTGAAAATACTTATGTTAGAGGTCCGGGATGTAAGTATTGTAACAATACCGGAATTAAAGGGCGAATGAGTGTTCCGGAAATTATTTTACCTGATGCTATGTTTTTGGAGTTGATGATAAAAGGCGAAACAAGAAAAGCTATTGATTACTGGACCAGTGATTTAAATGGGAGAACTCTTAAAGAAGCTGCTATGGAACGTATGCTTAAAGGGTTAATAGATCTTGACGAAGTTGAACGTTGGTGTGGTTTATTAGATCAACGTCCTGTTTACTAGGGATTTTAGGAAATGGCAGATGCAAAGAATAATACTTCAAAATCATTGCAAAAAGCAATGATAAAATTTAATAAAATTGAAGAATATTATGCAAAACTGATAATTCAGTTTTCAAATAAAACACGGTTAAAACTTTATCGTAAAATTGCATCCTTAATGAGAAACCGTTTTTCATTAATGGATGCTTTGGACATGTTGCACGACAGTGCCAGTAACGGAGGAAAAAATCCGGGAGAACCTTTAGCTATTGCCATTGCCTCTTGGGGGAGAGCATTAAATAACGGTAAGACTTTCTCTGACGCATTGCATGGTTGGGCTCCAAGCAGAGAAAGATTAATGTTATCGGTTGGTGATGTTTCTGATTTGGAAGGAGCTTTACTAAACCTGATTAAAGTTACCGAAGGATCTACTAAAATGATACGACCAATTATAGGTGCTATTGCGTATCCTTCTTTTTTGATGATGATGGCAATTTTGATTATATATGCAATCGGAGTATATATGGTACCACCGATGATTGATGCTGCTCCTAACGTTATTTGGAGAGGCATGGCTAAAGATTTGGTTGACTTGTCAGATTGGATAAAAGATAATTGGTTATTTGCTTTTTCCAGTTTACCAATAGTAATGTTTATAATTTATTTTACCATCGGTATTTGGACCGGAAAAATACGAGCTGCTTTTGACAATTTACCTCCGTGGTCTCTTTATAAGGTGTTTGTTGGGATCAGCTGGTTGTTAGCTTTATCTGCTTTAGTAAAAGGAGGGACTCCTGTTTCTACAGCCATGCGAGCTCTAAGGCGTGATGCCAGTAAATATTTACGTGAACGTATTGATAAAACTATGGTTTTTATAAATAATGGTGATAATCTAGGACAGGCTTTAGCTAAAACAGGATTAAATTTTCCGGATAAGGAAATTATAAGTGATTTAAAAATTTATTCAGAATTAGATAATTTTGAAGAAGCTTTGGATAATTTGGCCAATGAATGGCTAGAAGAATCTGTTTATATGATTGAGGAAAAAGCAGGAATTTTGAATATGGTAGCATTACTTGCAATCGGTGCTGTTATTGCTTGGGCTGTTATGGGAACATTTGAAATGCAAGATCAGATTACCAGTGGAATGGGGATGGGCTAAGATGAAAACTATTTGGAAAGAGAGATGGAACAATTTATCATTAAAAAATAAAATTTTATATATTTGTGTTATTTTGTTGTTAATGATTTTATTTTCCTTATGTAACAAAAAAGAAGATATAGGAACAGAAACAGCAGTAAAAGAATTACAACAATTTTCACAAAATATTAGAAACTTTTACAAAAATCGTCCTGATTACTGGGGATTAAACACGCAGATGGTTATTGATAAACAATTGTATCCATTGAGCATGTATAAAGACGGTGTTTTAAAAAGTCATTATAACACTCTTGTATTGGTGGGTAATGGAATAAATGCCGATGTTTTAATGCCTGGGGCAAAAAGTTTTGATATTGTATATAAATATCTTAATAAACGACAATGTATTGAGTTTGTAAGTTATAGATTTAGTCAAGACTTTTGGTTAGGTATTAGCGGTGTAAGCATTATAAACGATAACAAAGAAGTTTTATTTAGCTGGGGAATTGATAATGCCTTACCAATAAAAAATGAAACCGCTAAAATTTTGTGTAAAAATAGCAATAATACAATAATTTGGCATTATGAATAAGAAATTTATTCTATCTAAAGTTATAATATATATTTTTTAATTGTAAAAAAATATGACTAAGGATAAGATTGTTCATTATTTGTTAATTTGTTATAGTTAAACTATAGGCAAATAAAACTAGGAGAGTTTCAATGATTACTTTACATAAAAATGAGCAGGCTGGTCGTTCGATGGTTGAAATGCTGGGCGTACTGGCTATTATCGGAGTTTTGTCTATTGGTGGTATTTCCGGTTATTCTAAAGCGATGGCCAAATTCAGAATTAATAAAACTCTAGATCAAATATCTATGCTGGTGATGAATATTCGTTCTTTATTTGCCAGTAGCTTAGATTATACGGGGTTAGATAATAGCTTAGCTATCACGATGGGAATTATTCCAGGTGAAATGAGGGGTGCCGGCAGCGGTAGTATTATTAACGCTTTCCAAGGTGATGTTGTTATTAAAGCAGGAAACCAAGGAGGAACCAATCGTTCTTTTGAAATTGAATATGCCGGTTTAACTCAAGAAGCATGTGTATCTATTGCAACAGCTGATTGGGGGTCACAAGCAGGTTCTGGTTTGTATTCAATTTCTGTTAATGATAATACTCATTATGCAGACAGAGCTGATGGAGCTACAGACGGATTGCCATTAAATATTGGTGCGGCATCAGGGTATTGTGGTACAGGTCCGGCTAACATTAAATGGGTTTATTACTAGATTGTTGATTTTTTTGAAGAGGGAGCATGTTGATGCTCCCTCTTTTATTTTATTATTGTTTTATTAAGATATAGAATTTATATATAAATTATATTTGCAAGTACAAAGAGGACAACCATGATAGAAAGCGCGACAATTACTAATACTGATTTTTCTGATATTTATATTACCCCAAATAAAAAAGCTTATATACCAGATAAAAAGACCAGTAATGCTTTAATGGAATTTATTCCTGAAGATTTTGATGCTTTTTTTTATATGGTTGAAAGCTCTTGGGATGGGCAGAATCCAAGTTATTCGGTTTTGTATAATGATATTTTTTATCGTGTGGAACGCAGTATGACTATTTATGGCCCTCAATATTGTATACGTAAGATGCCACAAAAAGTTCCGGAATTTGCTTCTTTAGGTTTTCCTAAAGAATTAATGACTTATATGCTGGCATTAAGAAAAGCTTCTGGATTAATATTGTGGTCAGGACCGACCGGATCCGGAAAGACCACCGCCATATCAAGCCTGTTAAAAGAATATTTGGATAAAGAAGGCGGATTTGCTTATACCATTGAAGACCCGACAGAGCAACCTCTGGACGGTGTTTATCAAGCAGCCAACGGCGGTTTAGGATTATGCAAACAAACACAACCTGCTAATGGTTGTTGGGGCGAATCCTTAAAATCCGCTTTAAGATCCAAGCCTCGCTATATTATGGTTGGAGAAATTCGCACTCCAGATACGGCCTCAGAGGTTTTACGTGCGGCAACTTCCGGACACTTAGTGTTATCAACCATTCACTCAAACAATGTTACCGACGCAATATCTTCGGTGGTTAAATATGCCGCGGCCGGAGGAATGACCGAAGATTTGGCCTATGATTTGTTTTCTCGCGGAATGCTTTCGGTTGTACACCAAACCTTGGTTGGAACCGAAGTAAAAAGAGCCTCTGTTTCTTTTTTATTTGCTAACCCAGACACTACCAAAGGTGATCAAGTAAGAGGTATTATAAAAACGGGAAGATTAAATTTGGGAACAGCAATAGAAACCCAAATGACACGCATGAAAAGAGGGTTGCCTTTATTTGCCGATATTTAAGCTCTGCTCGGCCTTGATTTGGTATATCTTTTCAATAACATCATCATCCTCCCAGTCGACAGAACCATTAATGCGGCCAATTTCTTCGCTTTGGGCATTAATTAGAACTGTGTGCGGAGAAGAAAATATACCAAAATCTTCCGTTAGTTTGCCTTTTTTATCCGTATAATATTCAACATCAGGAGCTTCATATTTTGTAAGGAGTTCTTTTTGTTCAGAATCGTTTTGCCATTCATCGTCTTTTGAAACAAGGATAACTTTTATTCCGTTATCTTTGGTATGATTAACAAAATAATTAAGTTCATCAAGTTCTCTGATGCAAGGAGCACAATAACGCGACCAAAAAACAACGATCAAAAAATTTCCATTAAAATCTTTTAATTTTACAGCCTTTCCATATTGATTGTAGATAGGCGTTTCAGGTGCAGGACGAGAATAAGCAAAAAGATTGAGTCCTTTTTTGGCTTGTGCTGGTAAACTTATAATTAAAAGAAAAAATATAAATAAAATCTTCTTCATTGCTTTTTCTTCTGTATAACTTAAATTTTACTTAACCCTTACTGAAGTATATAGTTATAATATAAAACATAACAAGTAAAGGAATGGTATATGAAAAAAAAGTTGCTTTTATTTTGTCTGATGGGCTTGTTTATGTTTAGTCTTAATGCCTGCGGAAAAATGTCTCGCCCGGATCCAATTCCAGGCAGCGGATATCCTCACACTTATCCCAGACACTAATTTTGATTAATCGGAGTAATCGATTATGGTTGAAAAAGATATTGAAAATGAAATGATTCCTTATGTGGAATTTGCAGACAACGCCAATGAACGTACACCTTGCGTTTTGGTTTTAGACTGTTCGGGATCAATGAGAGGAGAGCCAATAAAGCAACTTAATGCGGGATTAAAGGCTTTAGAAAAAGAGCTGAAAGACGATATTGATGCCAGTTCTCGCGTACAATTGTTGATTATTAAAGCTTTTGGTAAGGACGAAGCGGTTATATCCTCCGATTGGATTGATGCTATGAATTTTACGGCTCCTGAAATGGAAGCCGGAGGGCTAACCCCTTTGGGAAAGGCAATGGAACTTGCTTTACAGAAGATTGAAGAACAAAAATGCTTATATGACAGTTGCGGTATAACCTCAAAAAGACCTTGGATATTTTTGATAAGCGATGGTGAACCTACCGACTATGATTGGGAAATTGTTGCCAAGAAATGTCGTGAGGCTCAGCAAAATAAAAAAGTGGTTATTCATGCTGTGGGAACTCAGGGTGCAAATTTGGATAAGTTAGCAAAATTTTCAACTATATCGCCAAAACGTCTTACAGGATTAAAATTTACCGAATTTTTCTTATGGCTAAGCCGCAGTGTTTCCTGTGTTTCCAGAGCTGCACCCAATGCCCATGATTTGCTGGAAGATACCGGGGAATGGGATGAAGAATAAAAAGAAAAATATAAAGATTGTGGCGGCAAGTGTTAGAGGTGCTCTGCATGAACATAATAATTTGCCGTGTCAGGATTTTTTTAAGCATGCAAAAGGGAAAAATTTTGTAGCTGTGGTTTCTGATGGTGCTGGATCGGCAAAATATGGCAGAATAGGCGCAAAAATTGCTTGTGAGACTATTTGTGATATTCTAAAGAATGCTGATTTTACTCAAGCAAAGGAAGTTGTTTGCAGAGCTCTTAAAAGTGCTCGTGAAAAATTGATGTTTCATCGCTTAAACAAACAAAAAAACGAACATGGAATCGCTGATTTTGCGGCAACCATAGTCGGATTTGTTCATCATGGTAATGAAGGTTTATTCTTCCATATCGGAGATGGTGCGGCAATTGCTTTTTGTAATGATAATTATGCAGATTTTATTGCTTCAAGACCAGAAAACGGCTCTTTTGCTTGTGAAACTTTTTTCTATACTCAGCAAGCATGGCAAGAAAACTTGCGTTTTACACCTTTTGAAAGTGCACAAACAATATTTTTGATGAGTGATGGATTGACAAGTTTTTCTTTCGCTAACGATTTCAGAGAAATTGAAAAGGGTTTTATTGTTCCAATTGACAAGTTTTTGAGTGAAGAAAAGACTAAGTCCAAAGCTTTGAGGGCTCTAATAAACACGTTAAACACCCCGAAAGCTCAACGTATAAACCCTGATGACAAAACCCTCCTTTGGGTAAAGGTTAATTGAGATGGAAAGTGTAGAAAATGTTTCTTATAATGCCGTTTATGCCGATGGTTCTTTCGGAAAAATTATTTTGGGCGAACTAATTAATAAGGGCGGGGCTTCCGGTAAAATTTATGCCGTTGAGAAACGTCCTGATATGGTGGCTAAAATTTTTCATAATACAGCCAAAAGCAAAACAAACCGCCAAAAACTTGAAGCAATGCTCCTAAATAAGCCTAATTTTGCTCCGGTAGAAAGCGGCGGAATCCAATATACACAAATTGCTTGGCCAGAGGCTATCTTGGAAGATGATAAGGGATTTTGTGTCGGTTATCTAATGCCGTTGATTAATATGGATGAAGCGGTTTCGCTTGATCATTTAATGCAAAAAGCAATCCGTAAAAAATTAGGCCTTTCCGAAAAATATGCCTACCGAATATTTGCGGCTTATAATTTAGCGGCAATGGTAACGGCTTTACATAAATGCGGTCATTATATTGTTGATTTAAAACCTTCAAACGTGTCCGTGTATAAAGCCAATATGTTGGTAGCAATGGTTGATTGTGACGGTTTTTCAATAAAAGGCGAAAACAATCGCTATCCGGCTGAATTCGTGAGTGAAGAATATATCTATCCGGAAGGAATGAGCAAGTCTTGTGAAGAAATGGGAGAAGAACAAGATAAATTTGCTTTGGCGGTGATAATTTTTAAACTACTTAATAACGGAATACATCCTTTTTCAGGAGTTCCTCGAAAAAATGATGATGAAATGCTGACAATTCAAAACAGAATTGAAGGATATCATTATGCCTATGGATTATGGCCGGATAAATATCAATATCCTCATCCATATTCTTTGCATGAATACTTTAACAAAGATACTCTGGAGATGTTTGAAAGAGCTTTTGTTAAGGGTGGTAACCGTCCAACAGCATATGAATGGCAAGAGCACCTGTGGAAATTGATGCATAGTCTTAAACAATGCAAACAAAACCCAAACCATGTTTACTTTACGTCAAAGGGATGTGGATTATGCATTGTTGAAGATAAATTTTATCATGATATGCATGACATCAAAAAACAAAAAGAAAAACCCGAGAAATTACGGGGAATAGAAATATCAAACCTTTCTAATGAAAAAGTGCAGAAAGAAAAGAAAGAAAAAGCAGCATTAGATGAAAAGATGATGCATATTTCGTATGCAATGTTGGCAATTTATATGTTGTTTTTTACTTTTTTATACAAGATATTGAAACCTGCTTCAGAATTTATAACCTCTTTAGGCATCGGTGTTCAGGCAATTGTTACAACATTTATTTTGATGGGAATCCATTATCTTATCCATAAGTATAAAAACACTCTACCTGTACTTAAAAACGGTGCACTAACCGATATGTTGCAAGTGTATGCTCTTATTTGTATTATTATTGCTTTAGTATCTATTAATGATATTCCCAAAAATATACTTGAATTAGCACAATAAAATTGCTATATTTTTTGGCGAATTAAATATTTTATAAGGAAAAAACAGTGAAAAAACTTAATCCGATTTTGATTTCCGGAAAAGAAGTTTTGCCTTTGGTTGAAGGTGGCAAAGGAATTAACGGCAGTGACGGTCGAAGCTCAGGTGCTTGGGCAAGAGAAAATTGCGTCGGAACTTTTTCCGGCGTAAGTCCTGATTGTTATGATTCTTTAGGAAATGTTATTATTGAAAAGTTTTCTAAAAAGAATCGTGCCGAGCGCCATGAAGAAATGGTTGAATATGCCATAAAAGGAGGAGTGGCTCAGGCTCAGGTTGCTCATGAGATTTCTAACGGAAACGGACGTATCCATATTAATATGTTATGGGAACTGGCAGATTCTGAAAGAATTTTGACCGGAGTTTTGGAAAGAGCAAAAGGCCTTATTAACGGGATTACTTGCGGAGCCGGACTTCCATATCATTTGGGAGAGTTAGCTTCTAAGTTTGGTGTGTATTACTACCCAATTATTTCTTCAGCCAGAGCTTTTCAAGTTTTGTGGAAGCGAGCCTATAATCGTTTTGTGGAATATTTAGGCGGTGTGGTTTATGAAGATCCTTGGTTGGCCGGCGGACACAACGGTCTTTCTAATGCTGAAGATCCTAATCAACCGCAAACCCCTTATATGCGTTTGGTGGAACTGCGTAAAACCATGAATGAACTAGGTTTGCAGGAAAAACCCATCATTTTGGCCGGAGGAGTTTGGTCTTTAAATGACTGGGATGATTATATTGATAACCCAGACATCGGCAAAATAGCTTTTCAGTTTGGTACTCGCCCGATGATTACTAAAGAAAGTCCTATCAGCGATGCATGGAAAAAAGTTATGATGCAGGTTAAAAAAGGCGATGTTATTTTGCAAAAATTCAGTCCTACCGGTTTCTTTTCTTCCGCCATCAAAAATACTTTTTTGGAAAATTTGATGCGGCGTAAAGACGGTGAAGTTGCTTTTTCACACGAGCAGACTGAAGAGTTTAATCACCCATTGGAAATAAGAGCCGGAAAAACCGTTTATATTAAGGGTTCTGATGCCGCTAAAGCTGAAAAACAATTATCAGCCGGATATACAGAGATTCAGGAAACACCTGATGATACAGTGGTCTTTATGACACCTCAAGAAGTAAAACAAATGAAAGCTGATCGTGCTGCTTGTGTCGGTTGCTTATCACAATGTCAGTTTTCTACTTGGTCAAAAGCCAAAGGCACAACCGGACGTTTGCCTGATCCTCGTTCTTATTGTATTCATAAAACATTATACGATGTTGGACACGGCGGCAGCATCAAAGATAATTTGTTGTTTGCCGGACATCAGGTTTATCGTTTTGCTACTGATCCTTTGTATCGTAATGGAATACCTTCAGTAAAAGAATTGATAGAAAAAATAAAATCCGGTAATTAATTAAAATAACTTCTATACCCCTCCTTTATAGAGGGGTTTTTTATTAATAATGAAACAGCTAAAATTAGCCTTGTAAATACAAACAAAACGGAATAACATTGCCCCTGAAATTTGTTTTAAACTTGTTAAAAGAAGGCTTTTCATGAAAATAGGGGTTTTTGATTCCGGTTTGGGTGGTTTGGTCGTTACCAAAGCTTTTATTACGGCCATGCCCGAATATGATTATGTTTATTACGGAGACACCAAACACCTTCCATATGGTGAAAAAACTTCCGGACAAATACTCTCTTATACCATAGATGCAATCAAATTTTTGATTTCACAAAATTGCGGTTTGATAATTATTGCTTGTAATACAGCAACTTCAATTGCTCTAAGATATCTTCAACAAAAATTCATTCCTTCTTTTGCTCCTGATGTTAAGGTTTTGGGGGTGGTGATTCCTACAGTTGAAGAAGCTATAGCTGACAAAGCTGCAAAAGTTGGCGTTTTGGCAACCAATGCTACCGTCAGGTCACATATTTACAGACAAGAACTCTTAAAGCTAAAATCTGATTTGGAAATAAAAGAAGTTGCCGCCCCTGAGCTTGTGCCCGCAATTGAAAATAATGATTTTGATTTGGCCGAAAAATTTGTTAAGCAATATGCAAAAGATTTTGATGATTTTGATTCGCTTATTTTAGGATGTACGCACTACCCTTTATTAAAAGAATATTTTCGCAAAGTTTTGCCAACATCGGTGAGGGTTATTTCACAAGATGAGCTTATGAGCGGCAAACTAAAAGATTACCTTAACCGCCATGTGGAAATAGATATTTGCTTGAGCCGTAATTTTGAATATAAGTTTTTGGTCAGCAGCCTAAACGAACACTACAAAAAAGTTGCTCAAATGATGTTTGGCAATATTGATATTGAAGAGATTAAAACTCACGTTTAAGGGTACGATCAAACATTGACCTTATGGTGTCTTTAATATCGGCTTTTTCATAAACAACATTATAAAGAGCTTGGCAAATAGGCATGTCGATATTTTCCTTATCAGCAATAAGCTTGACAGCTTTTAATGTCGGAACACCTTCTGCCAGCTTACCAAAGTCTTCACCTCGGGCAAACTTTTCACCAAAAGTACGATTGTGACTATGTTTGGAAAATAATGTTGCCTCATAATCGCCTAGATGAGCTAGGCCATAAGCTGTTTGAGGATTGCCTCCAAAGTGTTTGATAAAGCGGCCTACCTCAACCGGAGCTCTGGCCATTAATGCACCTTTTAAGCCATACCACTCTAAACCATCTAATATACCGGCGGCAATTCCTATAACATTTTTCAACGCCGCTCCAATTTGGTTACCAATGAGATCCGCTCCATAATAAAAACGAATTAATTCGCTTGAAAAAAGCTTTATCAATTTATCTTTGGTTTCTTCTTCATCACTATCAATAACTGCACATGACGGCACTTTTTTCATATAATCTTGTACATGACCAGGTCCACCAAGAGTGGCAATATGAATGTTTTGCTTTATTTCCTGACGCATAATATCAAACATTGTGGCTGCAGAAGGAACTTCCAACCCTTTCATTGCCAAAAGAAAAGTTTTTCCTTCAATATTATAGGAGCTTAGCTCACGGCACAATCCTCTAAAATATTGGCAACCTATAGATATAATGATAACATCATTTTCTAAGACTTTTGCCAGATTATCAAACAAAAACATGTTATCTGAAAGTGAAAGATAAGAATTTTTACGGGTATCACGCAGTTCAATAAAATTAGGCGATGAAGGAATATCATACATATATACTTCATCGGCAGCCCCATAATTAGCGGCATACCATCCCAAAAAAGTCCCCCAACGACCACAACCGATTAAAGAAATTCTACGCATAAAAAACAGACCTTTATAGTTCCAACAATATATATATCACTAAAACATAAAAGCCTCTTTGGCAACACGGATATTGCAGAAATACACGGATTTTTGAAAAATTATGATCAAACCAAACCATTTTTGGATCTTTGTCTGGTAACTATTGCTCCGATATGATCAAACTCTTCAAACGAATGATAAGCATAATCAAGACTTTTTTTATCACAATCATAGAACACTTGATTGGCTAAAGACTGAATTGCTACGTCAATTTTTTTAAACGCTTCGTTGTAATCTTGATTAAAATTATTTTTGGTTTGTTTTTTTACAATAGCATGATAAGCAGCTATAACTTTTGCAGTCTCGTCCGCCGAATTTGCATAACCTTTTTCTTCAAAGTCACGCATAATTCGTGCTGTCGTCTGATAAAAGCATTTATTGGTTAAAATGCTTTTTTGTTTTTTGTTACTACTATCAATTATCATTTTCAGAAATCCATAGCATTGTTAACAATTTTCTAACACACAATAATTAGATTTGCAAGATTTTTTGCTCATTTCAATATCTATTATACACTTTGAAAATTAATGCTTGGTTAACACCAAAAAAAGCATAAAAAAGCCAATAAAGTCTTGACTATTTTTTTATAACGCAGTTAATAAAATAAAAAAATGATTATGAGGAAAATAAAATGAAAGCTTTTTATCCGGTAATCTTATTACTTATTTCAAATGTGTTTATGACTTTTGCTTGGTATGGGCATTTGAAGTTTAAATCTACATAATTATGGCTGGTTGTTCTTGTTAGCTGGGGAATTGCCTTTTTTGAATATTGCTTTCAGGTTCCAGCTAATCGTATAGGACATAATTTTTTTGATGCCGCCCAATTAAAAGTTATGCAAGAAGTTATAACCGTGATTGTTTTCTGTGCTTTTTCAGTTTTATATTTAAAAGAAGATCTAAAATGGAACTATTTGGTAGGATTTGCCTTAATTATTTTGGCTGTGTTTTTTGTATTTAAAAAATGGGATTAGAAAATAACCGAGGGCTCAAATCCGCCCTCCCTCATCATATACAACAAAACCCTCCTAATCGGAGGGCTTTCTTGTATATGGCGGATAGTAGAGGATTACTCCGCTG
>CALXUM010000010.1 GCA_944391685.1 uncultured Alphaproteobacteria bacterium | reverse complement strand
TCTTTAATACTAATACTTTCTGTATATGATATATCTTATCACATGACAACAAATGCCGAAATGTTTTTCCACAGAAATTCTTCATAGAAATTAGGTTATAGACTTTATATCGGTTGTAAAAATCCTTTTACTTTAATCAGTTTTTGGGCTACAATTACAATATAAACAAATAACAGGACGTTGAAAATGACTACAGGTATTGCCGCTGGCATAAGAACTGACAAAACCCCCTCTAATCCTTATGGATGGAAAAACATTGAGCTATCTGCAATAGATTTTAATAAGCCTACAGTTTTTTGCATCTCCGGCGATGCAACTTTCAAAGAGAAAGATGCCAATGCCATGGCCAAATATGCTAACAAACTCCTCGGACGTATAGGAGTAGAAGGTGCTTCAGATTTACAAATCGTTTCTGTATTTTTCACCAATGCTAACCCTAAAGAACTATACAACAGCCGCACTTGCCTGCGCGAAAAAGATAAATCTCGTTTTAGTGCCGAAGAACAAAACCCTCAATATATTAAAACTTTGTATCAAGAATGTTTTCGCAAACTCATTTCCGATAAACGCAGACAAAAAATTGATATCAGACAAGCCCAAAAAAACTTACGAAACATAACATTTCTTAACTTTTGCCACGGAGATTTTGTTACCTGTAAATTAAATGAATATATGAATACCGACATGAAGGAAAACCTTGGCTACACCAATCAAGAGATTTCTGCCATTACCAAACAGGCTTGCTGCATCTCTATTGTCCCGCAAGATACTCCTAAAAAATATTCTTTTTCCAAGATTGGATTTGCTTCTTTAGATGATTATCATTATAACTCAGAAGATGCCGAGAAGTTAACTGATTACTACGAACTCGATTATAATGAAACCTCCATCATGGGAATTGCCGAGCGTCAACGCGAATGCAACAAAGGACGTTCTCGCCTCATTTGCATTGACAATCTGCTTGACTATAACTCTGTTGAAGACAAGCTTGATGTTTGGCTTGGTAAAACTGAAAAATTGCACCAGCTTGATGTCTACACCGAAATGAATTATCAAAATGAATTTGGCATTAAATCAAAAACTGCTGAAAATTTCAGCCTCATGATTTCTCGTGCTTTGCAAAATGCCGTATCTTCTTCTTGCAAAAATGCTTCATCATCTGAACTTGTTGAAATTGATATTGATAATATTTTCAAAACTCAAAAAGCAGAATTTAAACAAGGCTCTCAAGAATTAAACGGCCCCTACCTCAACCCTGATGTTGAAGAGGTAGCCAACAAAGCCCAAACCAGAGGCAACAAAATTGATGCTGAGTTATACCCTTCAACCTCAATCAACCAATTTATAAAATCAAATTCTCAAAATAGCTTATAACTGCGGCTACAAGCAACATTTCTCACAGTCTGCACTCTTTTCAATCTGAATGTTGCAATGTCTTATTTCAAATTTTTTATCCAACATCTGTGCGGTTTTATGGACCAATTCAACATCGTCAGCCACAATATGGCATTCCAATGAAACATCTTCCTCATTAACACACCATACATGCAAATGGTGAACTTCTTTAACCCCGTCAATTTTTTCTATTGCTTTTCTTATTTTACTTAAGTCCAAACCTTCCGGCACGGCATTCATTAAAATATTTACTACCTTGGGAAAAGATAATACTGATTGATAAATCATATACATGGCAATAATTAAGGCCACAACACCATCAACCCAAAACACGTTAAAATAAACCACACACAAACCGGAAACAATAACCCCCAAAGAACCAAAAGCATCTGCCAAATTGTGCAAGAACACCATTCTCATATTTGTGTTGCTTTCAGAACCATGATGCGAAAGCTTGGCGGTTAAAGCATCAATAATCAAAGCCAGAACCGAAACCCAAATAATTATTCCGCCGTCAATCGGCTCAGGAGATATCAAATGCCCTACTCCTTCAACCAGCAAATATAAACCGGCAACAAACAGCAAGATTAAGTTTACAAAGCCACCGATAATCTCTGCTCTTTTAAAACCATATGTATATTTATTATCCGCCTTTTTCCGGCCTATTTTAAAAGCGATAACTGCAATCAAAATTGAAAAAGCATCTGAGGTATTGTGTAAAGCATCTCCTATCAAAGACACACTTCCGGCAATTATGCCTCCGATAATTTCTACAGCACTCAACAACATATTGATTATAAACGAAAGCAATAAATAACTTATTGTCTTTTCGCTGATTTCATGATGATGGTGATGATGCAAAACTGATTCATGCTGGTGTTCATTATTGCGAGAAACTGACATTTTTACCTCTTGCTTAAATTATTAACAATAAAAATTTATAACACCGTTTTTTTTATAAAGCAATTCAAACCAAACATTATTATTCTAAAATTTCTATTTTTGCCACAAAATTACCCTTTTGTCGTGATAAATTTTCCAAACCTTTTTCGACTTCACCTAATTCAATTAAATCATTATCAGGCCTCAAAGAGTGATCTTTATAAAAAAATCCCCAATTTCCCCACGGAGCATATATAAACATTTTACCTGCTTTAGCAACCATCCCACCGGAAACATCCTTCAAAGAAACGGGCTTAGGAAAGTTGGTAATTTTCTCCTCTCCGGCAAAATCTCTAAACTCAAAATCATCAGGTAACATTGCCAAAAACTGTTCCGCTGCCGAATTGTTCTTCATTTTCACAATCACTTCCTGGTTATCAAAGCTCAAACGTATTTTCATATCTTTCTTTCCATAAATATCTTCTGCACCAGCGTTAGTTACGCCCATTGCTAATAAAAAGGCCATAATCAATAACAGTTTTTTCATATTAAGTTACATCCGCTACTTTTCATATATAGGTTTATAACTTTCCACATCAGTTTCTTTTATCATATTGATAGCTGTCAGAGCTTGTGGTAAGCCGACATAAGGAATAGTCTGAACCATCGCCGCCAATAATAATTCCTTATCATTGCCTACTCTAAGATTACCCACAATATGAGCCTCCAATTGTTTTTCTGCTCCCAAAGCAACCAAAGTAACTAATGATAACAACTCTCTTTGTTTAATATCCAAACCACCGCGTGTATAAAAATCACCAAAACAAAATGTTGTTAAAACATCTGGAACTACATCTTTATATTCTTTGGGCAGCTTTTGCATAGCTTGTTTAACTTCATCTCCGTAGATTGATTTTTGGATTTCTGCCCCTTTGGCATATCTGCTCTCTTCCGTAATTGTTGCCATGTCATTCAAAGGAAGTTTTATTCCTCGTTCGCTCATAACTTCATTAAACACGGATATTGCATTCAAAGTCTTTGGAAAACCTATAAACGGAGCACATTGATAAATTGCTTCTCGCACTTCAATCGGTTTGTTTCCAACGTTTAAAGCCGCATTTATATGTGCTTTGAGCTGGGGCAATGTTTGCATCGTTGCCAAAGAAACAACCGTAATTAATTCTCTGGTTTTATCATCAATATTACCAATGTAAAACACCTCTCCGAAAATAAAATCCTGCAAAATATTCATCAACTCGGGATCAGTCGGGCTTAGAGTGCGTTTACTGGCAAAAAGCTCTTCATATTTTTTGGTTGCCAAATCTGTTCTGTTCATTTCATTCTCCTTAATGTCGGCATATGAATATCGAACAAACATCATAGCCATTAAACAAAAAACAAAATTAAATATTATTTTATTTTTCATTTTATTTTCCCTATTTCAAATTCTCTTTGAAAAAATTGGTAATTTTTTCAAACGGAATCAAATTAACTCGATCATACAAATCAACATGTCCGGCATTTTTTACAATAAACAACTCTTTAGGTTCAGCAGCTTTTTTATAGGCATCTTGGCTAAACTCTATTGAATGGGCATTTTCTCCGGCAATAAATAGTAACGGACGTGGAGAAATAGTTTCAATATCATTAAATGGATAAAAGTTCATAAATTTTACATTACTTGTTAAAGTAGGATGTGTTGTTGTTTTTGGATCAGCTCCCTCCGGAATAACTTCTCCTCTTGGTGTTCTATAAAACTCAAAAAATTCTCTTTCTATCGGAGTTGAATTTTCATTTAATTCATGAACCGTACCGCTTGTATATTTACGTTCTCCGCCCAAAAATTCAACATACCTTTGTTCTGCAGCATCAGCAATAATCTTTTTTCTTTGTTCAAGAGTTAAAGATTTTCTCAAACCATTTCTATTGGCCGCTCCCATGTCATACATGCTAACTGTCGCAACAGCTTTTATTCTGGGATCAATTTTAGCTGCACTGATAGCAAAACTGCCTGATCCGCAAATTCCTATAACACCTATCTTATCACGATTAATAAAATCTCTTGTTCCCATATAATCAACAGCAGCTGAAAAAGCCTCTGCATACATATCAGGTGAAACACTGTTTCTGGGAGTTCCTGCACTTTCTCCCCAATAAGGCAAATCTATGGCCAAAGTTGCAAAGCCTTGTTCAGCCATTTTTGTTGCATACAAATTTGCACTTTGCTCTTTAACGGCTCCCATTGGATGCCCGACAATAATTGCCGCCAATTTTTCACCTTTATTAAAATCTTTAGGTAAAAATAAATTACCGACAATTTCAATATCATATTGACTGTTAAATTTTACCTTTTGCTCTGTAACTTTATCACTTTTATAAAAATTATCTGCATCTTCAACCATTTTTGCTTCTCCCACACTACATATAGAACAGAAAACAACTGCTCCCATAATTAATCCCAAAAATCTTAATTTTTTTACCATTATTTAATTTCCTTCTCATGCACAACATTTAGCTTTTTCTCGCAACACAACTTTTCCTTTACAACTCATTATGGCATCAGAAAATATAACCTCTCCGACTTCATCAGCAGTAATTATTCCTGATTTAGGATTTTTTATTGAAAGTACGCTTCCCCTTATATCAGCTTCCACTTCAGAGTATTCAAATGCTAAATCAGTTCCCTCCATCTCACAATTTACGAGTCTCAAATTTTTGCAATAACAAAGCGGTTGAGTTCCGATAATCTTACAATTAATTAAAGTTAAATTATTAGAAAACCATCCCAAATATTCACCTTTAATTATTGAATTTTCGACCACAACATTTTTACTATGCCAAAAAGCATCTTTAGTATCTAAAACCGAATTTCTGATGTGAAGATTTTTCATATATTGAAAAGAATATTTACCGCTCATTTTTAAATTTTCAATATCAACATTTTGACTCTCAAAAAGAAAGTATTCAGCCTCAATATTTGAAGATATGATATTTAAATTTTTGCATTTCCAACCAAACTCAGGTGATTTAATTTTGCAATCAACAAACTTTATATCCTTGCATTCTCGCAAACACTTTATACTGTCAATCTTACAGCTTTCTATTACCCCTTTTTTGGCATACCACAAAGGAGCTCTGCTCTTTTCATCCATAGATGAAGAATAAAGCACAAAATCTTTCACATGCCACATCGGATAACGCAAAGAAAACTCACAGTCTTTAACCGTAATTTTTCTTGCTTCCTTTAGAACAGATTCTCCGTCCTTAGGACCTGAAAAAAGACATTTTTGCACAATTGCATTTTTCAAATTATATAAAGAGCGTTCCTCATCAAAAACCTGATTTGATATTTTCTTTAACATTTTAACCTCCAAATTGTCGGCTATTTATAATCCTCATCTGACACAGGTTCCAACCAAATACTCTTATTATCAGGCAAATTTGTTTCAACTGATATATGTGTAAACCACTTATCTGGAGCTGCACCATGCCAATGTTCAATCTCAGGAGCAATTTTTACTACATCTCCTTTTTTCAAAACCCGAATATCACCGCCTCTTTCCTGGTAACGTCCCTCACCGTCCAAAACCAAAAGCAACTGTCCTCCGGTATGTTTATGCCAATTTGTTCTTGCTCCGGGCTCAAAAGTAACGTTACCTATTGAAGAATTCCAAACATCATCTTTATTCACCAACATATTAAGATAAGTCTGCCCTCTAAAAAACTTTCCATAAGGATTAGGCTCACCTTGTCCAAAAACAGTATCAGTCTCTGCAATTTTCATTTCTTGTGCTCCTACGGTTATTGGAAAAAACAATAAAATAAATAAACATAAAATAACTCTCATAGTCATTCTCCCTCTCTGTTTATAATAATCTAACAAGATTCTCCATAAATAGCAAATACTTATATCTTATTTCATAATATGCTTGACAGGCATATCATAAAACACGTATCATAAAACAAATAATTTTGGGAGAATATTAATGGAATTAAGAGTCCTAAGATATTTTTTAGCCGTTGCTCAAGAAGGCAGTATCACAGGTGCTGCCAACGCACTTCATCTCACCCAACCAACTTTATCAAGACAAATGAAAGAACTTGAAGAAGAACTAGGACAACGTTTGTTTATTCGTAAATCGCATAGCATATCACTCACCGCAGAAGGAATGATACTGCGTAAACGAGCCGAAGAAATTGTCGATATGGTAAACAAAACCAAAGCCGAGTTTAAATCCGCACAAGATATAATTGCTGGAGAAATATATATTGGCAGTGGTGAGACTCAAGCCATGAGCATAATTGCCCAAGCCATAACCAAATTGCAAAAAAAACACCCCCATATTCATTATCATATTCATAGCGGCAATGCCGAAGATGTTACCGAAAGATTAGATAAAGGCTTGCTTGACTTTGGGCTTTTAATCCAACCTTTTGACATTTCAAAGTATGACTACATTAACCTTCCAACTACTGATGTTTGGGGAGTTATAATGAATAAAGCAAGTCCTCTTGCTCAAAAGAAAAAAATAAGCAAACAAGATTTGCTAAACTTGCCAATCATTTGTTCTCGTCAAATTTTAAAACCCTCAGCCAGTGATAATATTCTTTTTGACTGGCTCGGCTCAGAGTTTGAAAAGTTAGACATCATCGCCACATACAATTTATTATTTAACGCTGCATTGCTAGCCGAACAAGATTGCGGTTATGTCTTGGGCTTGGATAAACTTGTAAATACCAGAAACGATAATTTATGTTTTCGTCCTCTCTTTCCCAAGCTTGAATCAAAAGTTGTCATTGCCTGGAAAAAACATCAAATTTTTTCACCGGCAGCCAAAATATTTTTAGAAACTTTGAAAAAAATTTCTGACAACAACACAAACACCTAAAAAAACGGGTCATATGCCCATTGCAATAATGCTTGCCGTTGCCTTTTACGACATTCAATGTCCAACAACATACAATTTTTTAAAATCTGAGCTTTATGACGCCTAAAAAATTTCCATCTTTTTATTTGAATTGCATCAATCTCAGGTATTCTTCTCCCCATATAATAACGGCAATACCACTGAAACCACCCTCTTGGATCAGGATAATATATCCACCCCTTTTGCCTCCACACCGACAGTGGTTGCCTGGATTTAACCTGAAAATAATTACACGCCACATCCGGCTTGTCATAAGAAAGCCTTGCCTCGGCGAACCAATCTTTAGGAAATTCCTTTTGACAATCAGTCATATAATGCCCTTCAAAAACACCCAACTTTAACATTTCTTTAGGTGTCAACTCAGGACAAAAATCTTCCATAAAATCACAGCCGGGTTCTGCCTCACATTCATAAGCATAACCCGACTGCATTTTATCATCAACCTTAATTAACATCCTCACCTCTCTCAACACAAGAGATAAGAACAAACTTTGGCAAATCAAGCCTTAAATAATGAAATTTTATCCGACATCAATACCAAATGCCAACTTTGCCAAAAGCCCGATAAGGAATGAAATCAAAGCCACCGACAAACTTATAACAGACATTTCCATGAACTTGATCAAAAATTTCTCTGACTTAACAACTGCAATATAAAAGTTAAATATTGCAATAAGCAAAATAACAATTGCAATCATACAAACAAGTGCCGGCAAATACATGGTTGTCGGAAAAATCAAATACGGCAAAACCAAGCATACAACCGTTACCAAATAACTTATTCCCGTATATACACTGGCTTTCAAAGCTTGCGGATTTCCATCCGCTCTTTCGGCCAAATAATTTGATGCCGCCATTGATAATGTTGCGGCAATTCCGGTAATTATTCCGGCCATGGCAATCAATGTTGTATCCATCAAGACAAAAGTCAAACCGGCAATTGTTCCGGTTAATTCCACCAAAGCGTCATTAAGCCCTAAAACCATTGCCCCCACATAATTAAGACGTTCTTCATCAAGCATATCAATTAATTCTGCTTCATGTTTTTTTTCATCTTCAATAATCTGAGAAACTTCGGGAATTTCTTTTTCAAGCTGTTGCAAGCCCTTAATCCCATCATACTCATGCAGTTCAAGAACTTTCACCACAAAGGTATAACCAAGCATATACGTCAATAATTTAAACCACAGAACTTTTAACATATTCGGACGTAATTCTTTGTTGGTATAGTGCTTCCAAATCAACGTATGATGAGCCTCGTCTTGAGCAATTTGAGATAAAATTTTTGCGTTTTTGGCATCTTTAACATGTTTGGCAAAATGAGCATAAATAGCCGAACTGTTAATTTCATCTTGCTGAAAAGCTAACATCAATTTTTGTGCCTGTTTGGAATATAATTTTTGTTCTTCCATATCTTTTCTCCTCCAATTCCCTCAAGGCAAACACTTTTATCAAAAAGAGTCAATCAATTTAAAAATAATTTAAATTCCAAAACCTTGAAATAGCTCAATCAATACATAATTCTAAAACATAACTATCAGTCAATATCATGAACATAATACAAATAATCAAAAACTTTTTCATCAAAGAAAAAACTTTAATTGACCATTGGTTTGAAACCGACGAGCGGGTTCGTTTTGCCATCATAGCATCTTTGAATATGGGAATGCGTTATCTGCTTTTTGTTTTTTTAAGCCTTATTTTTACCACTCTCCACTATCAACTTGTCTTGCTTGCGATGTGGCTCATATCTTCTTTTATTGCCTTTTATTCATACAAAAAACTGGTTTTTGCCACTCAAGGCAATCACCTAAAAGAATATCTAAAAAGCATTTCCATTTGGATTTTGAGTTACTTCATCAACGCCGGAGTTTTGGCTCTGTTAATCAGCCATTGGCAAGTAAACCTATACCTTGCTCAGGCTTTTGCCATCTCCTTTTTATTAATAACCAATTATTTGTTGTTCAAACACTTTGCCTTCCGCCAACCGGCTCCGTTGAAACCTTGGGAAAAACTCTTAAAGTTTTTTGATATCATGAAATAAAAAATTTCACATAACATTTAATAAAAAAACTCTCCCTTAAAGGGAGAGCTTTTTTATGGTGGGCCCAGATGGACTCGAACCAACGACCAGACCGTTATGAGCGGCCTGCTCTAACCAACTGAGCTATGGGCCCGTAAACTATGTTGCCTACTTCAAACAACTTACAAAACCTATTCCACAATAATCCAAGAGCAGTCCTGAGTCGCTCCGTAAAACTCGTCTTCAAGCCTCGTTAACTACGCTCCTGTCGTTCGCTCGTAACGCTTGCTCCTTAAAGCTAAAGCTTAAACTCACAAGCTAACTCCGCTTCACCTTTCGTCAAAAAGCTTGCTCAACAGCAACCTTTTTGTCCTCAAGCTAACCAACTGAGCTATGGGCCCGTAAACTATGTTGCCTACTTCAAACAACTTACAAAACCTATTCCACAATAATCCAAGAGCAGTCCTGAGTCGCTCCGTAAAACTCGTCTTCAAGCCTCGTTAACTACGCTCCTGTCGTTCGCTCGTAACGCTTGCTCCTTAAAGCTAAAGCTTAAACTCACAAGCTAACTCCGCTTCACCTTTCGTCAAAAAGCTTGCTCAACAGCAACCTTTTTGTCCTCAAGCTAACCAACTGAGCTATGGGCCCGTAAACAACAAACCAGAAAATAAAATAATTAATGCCCTTAGTCAAGCAAAATTTCCACACTTATAACACCTTGAGCATAAAAATTTTGCTTATTGATCTAAGAAACTACGTAACTTGCGTGAACGGCTCGGATGTTTCAACTTACGTAAAGCTTTTGCCTCAATCTGACGAATACGCTCACGTGTAACGTTAAATTGTTGTCCAACCTCTTCCAGTGTATGATCCGTATTCATTCCGATTCCGAAACGCATACGCAACACCCTCTCCTCACGCGGTGTTAAAGAAGATAAAATCCTTGTGCAAGTTTCCTTCAGATTAGAATGAATAGCCGAATCTAAAGGCTGCAAAGCACTTTCATCAGCAATAAAATCTCCCAAAGATGAATCTTCTTCATCTCCTACCGGAGCTTCCAAAGACACAGGCTCTTTGGCAATTTTCATAACCTTACGTACTTTTTCCAAAGGCATTGACAATCTGGCAGCCAATTCCTCAGGTACCGGTTCACGTCCCATCTCTGCCAACATCTGGCGAGATGTACGCACCAACTTATTGATTGTTTCAATCATATGTACCGGAATACGAATTGTTCTTGCTTGATCAGCAATTGAGCGAGTAATCGCCTGACGTATCCACCATGTTGCATAAGTTGAAAACTTATATCCGCGGCGATATTCAAACTTATCAACTGCTTTCATCAAGCCGATATTTCCTTCTTGAATCAAATCCAAGAACTGTAAACCGCGGTTGGTATACTTTTTGGCAATGGAAATAACCAAACGTAAGTTAGCCTCAATCATTTCCTTTTTTGCTCTTTCGGCTTCTCTCTCGCCTTTTTTGATTGTATCAACCATTTTACGATATTCACTGATTGGCAAACCGCATTCTTGAGCCATCTGTGCAACCGCATCTCTTAACTCACGAACTTCCGTTCCGTGTTTTTCAACAAAAGCCTGCCAATGCTTATCTTTTTTATGTGAAACATTTTCCAACCAATTTGGATCAAGTTCAGATTTTTGATAAGCTTCCAAAAAGTCTTCACGTTTAATCTTGCAAGACAAAGCATAACGCAACAACTTTCCTTCAAAACCCATTAGTCTCTTGTTCAAATTGTTAAGTTGTTCAACCAATTGCTCAACTCTGGTTGCGTTAAGATGAATAGAGCTCATCAACTCAACCAAATCTTTTTTAACTTGCAAATAATGCTTTTCTACTGCCGGAGTAATCTTTTTACCGGCAATAATTGCAGCCACTCTTTGGTTCTGAACTTTTTTCAAATCATCATAATAGCTTGAAATTTTATTTAATATGTCCAAAACAGGTTCTTTAAGAGCTTCTTCCATGGCTGAAACTGAGGCTGAACTGCGACCGGAACCGCCATCTGCATCTTCATCCGTATCGTCACCTTCACCATCGCCGTTTTCATCCATATCATCATCAACATCATCTTCATCCGGCTCATCTTCAACCGTGCTGTCAATTTCGATATCGTTTTCCAGCTCTTCATCAATATCGTCAAGATTATCTTTTTTAGCCAGTTCTTCGGCCACTTTATCAAAATCTTCATTGGAGCTGCTGTCGTCTTCTTCATATGCCATAACATCAGCATCATCACCATACATCATTTCCAAGTCGACAATATCACGCAGCTGCATTGTCCCGTTAACCAGCTCATCACGCCAACCGGCAATAGCCTTAATAGTCATCGGACTTTCGCACAAACCGTCAATCATCACGGTTTTACCCGCTTCAATACGTTTGGCTATGGCAATCTCCCCTTCACGAGAAAGCAACTCAACCGAACCCATTTCTTTCAAATACATTCTTACTGGGTCATCACTGCGTCCCAAATCTTTTTCATCAAAATTGCCGCTTTCCTCATCCTCATCATCGAGGTCATCATCTTCAATTACATCAGGTTCAAAACTATCAACCTCAGATTCGGCAATAATACTGATTCCCATATCGGAAATCTCAGCCATAATATCTTCAATATGTTCAGAAGATTCCTTCTCCGGAGGTAAAGCTTTATTCAGTTCTTCAACCGTTATATAACCGCGAAGTTTACCTTTATCTATCAAGCGTTTTACCGCACTGCCCAAAGAATCAATTAAGGGTGCATCAGCCGATGCCCCTTCATACAAATCCTGATTTTCAATGTCTGACATTAACGTTCCTTAAAAAACCGGTTTTTTATGCATAAATTTTCAGCTAGTGAACTTTTAATAATTTTTAACTCAAATGTCAAGTATCAAAGAATATAATTTCATCAAAAAAAACACCGATTCTCTCCGATTCTCCCATAACCCAAAGTTTACGGGCTGTTCTATTTATTCCATATTTTGCTCGTTCAAAATAGCATCTCGTTCTTTTTTAAGCGACTCGTAACGATTATAAAGTTCTTCAGAAAACGAATCGCCCTCCATTTGTTGCATACAATCTCTGATATCCTTTTCCAGCTGTTTCAATTGTACTTCCATAATCGCCTCATCAAGATTATGTCGCATTTTTATTATATCCTGATTTTGCTTTAACATCATCTTTATTTCGGCATATTGCTCTAATTCTTTTTGAAATCCTTTTTCCTTAATTTTGCTTTGCAATTCTTCACTATCATGCAGATTTTCATTTTCATGGCAAATTTCTAAAATACACTCAAAAAATTGCTTCAAGCTTTTATTTTTTATCTCAAAATCAAATAAGCGTTCCTCATATTCCTCAATCAATTGAGGATAACAAACCAATGCCGAAACAACATATTGAGCTGCCAAATCATCCAAGTTTGTCTTAACACTACGAACCAAAGGCAGCGTTACTTTATCAGTCTTACGATAATTCTTGTTTTCCGACTTTTTCCATGCTCCGCGGCCGATTTCATTATAAATTTTACTCTTCATGTCCTGAATATAATATCCGCGAACTGTCTCATCGGCAATTTTGGCAACTTCTTCTTTAATATTTTTTTCCAGTAAAGCCTTTTGTTCTGGCGTATTTAACGGCTGAGCGTTTGCATTTTTCTTCCATAACAATTCCTTAAGCGGAGTTGTATCATTAATCACTTTAAGAAATTCTTCTTTTCCTTTTGCTTTTAAGAACTCATCAGGATCCATTTTATCAGGCAGAAAAGCATATTTTAATGAATATCCGGGCTTCAAAATCGGTAAAACCCTATCCACCGAACGAATAGCGGCTCTTACCCCTGCACTGTCTCCGTCAAAACAACAAATCGGCTCCGGCACCACTTTCCAAGCTTCAGCTATCTGATCTTCAGTCAAGGCTGTTCCCAAAGGAGCGACAGCATAGCTTATGCCATATTTATCCATGGCAATCACATCCATATATCCTTCACATATAATCAAAGATTTTGCCTCATAGCCTGGTTCACGAGCATTATTCAGATTATAAAGAACTCGCCGTTTATTAAATATCGGAGTTTCCGGTGAGTTCAAATATTTGGGTTGGCTTCCATCCATTACCCTGCCACCAAAAGCAATAACTTTTCCGCGTTTATCAATAATCGGAATCATCACCCTGTTACGGAAAAAATCATGTGAACGCCGCCCCTCAGGAATTGTCAGCAGCCCGAGTTCAGCCATCTCTTCTTCGCTAACCTCTTTTGAAGTAAGCTGTGCCTTCAACCCATTATTATTGGGTGCAAATCCCAAACGAAATTTAGCAATAATCGCATCATCAAAACCACGAGCATAAAGATAATTAAGAGCCTCTTTTCCGCCGGTCAAACGCAAATTTTTCTCAAAAAACTTGGCTGCCATTTCCATAATATCATAAGCCGAGGCACGTTTTTGAGCTTGTTCTTTATTTTCATGGCTAAGTTTAGGCAACTGCATTCCGACTTTATGAGCCAATTTTTCCACTGCATCAATAAAAGTCAGCCCATTGGCATCCATTTCAAATTTAATGATATCGCCGTGTGCTCCGCAACCAAAGCAATGATAAAATCCTTTAGCCTCATTAACCGTAAAAGACGGTGTCTTTTCATTATGAAACGGGCATAACCCGGTATATTCCCTGCCCTTACGGACAAGCTTAACCTTTTGCCCCACCACATCGGCAATTGAAATTTTTGCTCTCAGCTCATCACAAAAACGCTGTAAATCCGTATTAGCCATATTTTATACCGTAAATTACCTACAATATTGCTACTTTAACAATCCGAGCCCTACTGTCAAGCTCAATCTTGATGTACAAAAAACTTGTTGCTCAAACCTTAAAAATATGATACATTGTTTTCATTAAATCATATTATTATTAACTTAAAAACAAAAAAATTATGAAAAAATTAGTACTTTACCTAATCATAGCCTTGGCTATATTTATCTACATCGCGACAAAACTTTTCACCTCTTATGAGGATTTCTCTGCTGCCGATTGCTTTATAGGTATCATAATATACCTAACAATAAACAATCTCATTAATGCAATCATTAAAAAGGGTGAGCAGCAAAAAAATAACGGGCTTTAACAGCCCGTCTTTTTTTTGCATAATTTATCCCAGCAAACCTTTAATAATTCCGTTAGCTTTGCCCATATCCAGCTGTCCGGCATACTTGGCTTTCAAGGCTCCCATAACTTTGCCCATATCTTTCATTGAGGCCGCACCTGTTTCAGCAATAACGGCTTTAATTGCAGCTTCAGTCTCGGCATCGTTTAATTGTTTGGGCATAAAACGCTCAATCACTTTAATTTCTGCCAATTCTTTATCAGCCAAATCCTGACGATTTCCGTCCACATACATTTTTATTGAATCATTGCGTTGTTTAACCATGGTTTGCATCATTGACAACAATTCAGCTTCTGTTGCCTCTTTAGCTCCTTTGCCGCGTGCTTCAACATCTTTTTCTTTCATACCGGCAATAATCAAACGCACTGCACCTGTTGTTGCCGCATCATGAGCCAACATTGCCTCTTTAAGAGCTTTTTGCAAATCTTCACGTAACATTTATTTTCTCCTTTATAAATACATACATTGCTATCAACATACATTTATTACTATAAAAAATCAATTGCCTTTCTGCTTTGGCTGCACTATTTTATAAATAAAGGAGAAAAGCCATGAAAAAATTTTTATTGTTTATCACTGTCTTAGGGCTTAGCTTTCAAGCTCAAGCTGAAGAAATCGCAAACGCCGATGTTCAAAAAAATTGGCAACAAACTCAAGAAACTATGCAACAATCATTAGCCAAAATGGATAAGCAAATGCAACAAATCATGCCGGCCATGGCTCAAAGCATGAACCAAATGATGCAAGATGTTTTCAAAACTCTGCCTCCTTTAATGAAATCTTTGGAAGAAAGCCAAGTTTTGAGCAAAACGGCTGAACAAATGAACCGCGAAATCAATGCCCAAGTCAAACAACTTAATAATGAACTCCAAGAATATCAAAATTACAAACAACAAAAAAATGCTTCCGCTCAGGATAAACTATCCATCTCCGGCAGCAAAAACGACAATGGCAAAACTTTAGACTTTTCCTTTGTGCAAAATGAAGAAAACTTAAATAACCTGCGTCAAGCAATTTTAATCAAGAGCTCTCCTCAAACCAAAGCCGAGCTAACCTCACCTCTGACCGATATCAAAGGAAACAAACTTGATATTAATGAGCTCAAATTGGAAAATATCAATGGCAACTACTATTTGATAAAAGAAGATAAAAATGAAAGTTTCATCACCGGCATAATGAACGGTAATATAATCGTCAGAGTTCAAACCGGTGGAGAAGATGCCGCCGCTCGTGCCCGTAATTTCATCATTAATTCCGGCAAAAAAGTTTTATACTAAAAATAGTGGCGAACACCTAAAGAAAATTCCTCCACATCCTTGCCGTAATTTTGCTCATATTTATAATTGAGAGCCAAAGCCCAAGCTTTATTCAAGCTAACGGCAGCCTCTCCTTTATAGATCATCTTGCTGCCGAATTTTGAGGTCGCAAAAATCTTTTCAGCCTCTGCCAGCAAACGCAAATTACCAAAATCAGCGAACATTCCGCCTTCAAAACCGGCTCCCAAATACTGATTATTCGGCAAAAATCCGCCATAAGCTCCGTGAGCGTTAGTCATGGCAAAAATCCACACATTATCGTGCAATGCATAAGTTCCTCCGCCGCCAACCGTCAAATTGGCAACATAACCTTCTTTCTCATTTTTAGGGTTCATTTCACGCCTAACATCAGCCAAAATTTTAAATGATATGGGTGAAAACATCATATCAACCGGAGACAAAGAGCGAATTCCCACCAAATCAAACTGTTGCAAAACATATTTATCTTGATTGTCATAATGTCTTAAAGTAGTGTTTAGAAAGTTAATTTCCGCTCCGCGTAAAAATCCATAATTATCATCAGTCAAAGAATGATATGCCGGACGATAACTAATCTCCTGAAAAGCTTCTCCGTTTCTAAAACCTGCCGAAACAGTTGCTCGCATTGATTCATGAGCTTCCAAAGGAGACTTTCCTTCCGTAGGGTCTTTTATTTTTCCGGTTTCTTTGAGCTTGCTGCGTGCTATTGCCGTCTTAAAACTCTGAGTACGATAATCTTTAAGTTCCAACTTTTTTGCCACATATTGATATTGCACAAATTGATATGCCGTTTCCAACACATCTGATTTCTCAGCATCGGAAAGCTCCGGCATGTCATAATTTTGGTCTTTAATTGCCAACAAATAAGCTTTTTTTTGCTCTGCATTCATCTGCTTGTATCTTGATTTTATTTTAGCCTGCCTTGATGGACGATAATTTACATTTTTAACCAACCCCGGTTTACGATAAACCATCTTAAAAGTATCAAGTGGAATTGTTTGCACAGGAAATTCTTTTGCCAATTGCAACGAAGGTCGCACGGCATCTAAAGTTTCCATCAACATATAAGAACAATTTCTTGAAAAAAAGTAATACCTGGATTGATTATGTCCTACTTCCCACAAATGAGCCACGAAAAAGTCTAATTCTTGTGGCGTAAAATCCAAATTAAGCTCCCAAATATCTCTGTTTTCTATGTTATTGTAAGTATTAATAATGTCATAATAAGGTTTTACGGTAAAACCTCCGTAATATCCTCCGGTTAAACCATATATGGCAAAAAGCACACTATTTTCCTGCCCGGCGGTAAAAGCTCCGTAATTTGCCCCGTGAGCCAGCAGTTGAGTTCCTTTTCTGGCCGTGTCAATTCTGAGTAATGTATGCCCAAACAAAGAAGATGGGTTGTTCATATAAGCATCAGTAAACAGTAAAGTTATGCCCGAAGGTTGCAAATCTGCATAAAACTTTTCCAATTCCTCACATTTAGGAAATTCATAGTCAATAATACCGTGCTTTTTTAATAGCTTATATCTGGCCGGAAACAAGCATTTAGTTTTATCATCATTTGATTGAAATAAGGCAATTGTAGCATCAAGTTCATGTTGAGGATTAAATTTTCCATCTTCGCTTAAAAAGAAATTTTCTGAATCTATCGTACTTTCAAAACTTCCCTCACCTACCGGTTGATAATGCCCGATTGCCAGCCACTCCGGAGTATAAGCAAAACCATTTGCCATAGCTAATGAACAAAAACAAAAAGAGGCCGCAACTCCCGTCATCAAGCAAACAATGACTTTTAATATACGACCTCTTTTCTTAAGCATAGCTGACAGCCGCTAATTAAGCTTTCATAACTTCAATAAAATTCAAAGTCAAATCAACGGCATCAATATCTGGACTTGTAAACAAAGCGGCAAAATTACGCTGAGCTTTTCTGGCCACAATTTCTTTATCCATATTCATGATACCGGCCAAAGTATCTAATGTTTCACCATGTCCGGCAGCGGCATCAAGAGCAAACTGCTCCATGTTGTTTTCCATAAATGCCAAAACCATTTTCTGAGTTCCGCCGGTAACACGACCGTTCGGATCACAACCTGACGTACCAAAAGTAATACCAAAAGTCTGTGTACTGAAAAATCCGTTGGTCGTAACAGCCAAAACCTGCGGGGCAATACCGCTTTGTCCACGCCAAGCCATAGAACCCAAACCGCAACCTGTACTATCAATTGCATGAGCCGGAGCAGAAGCCATCATTAAAGCTCCCAAAGCCAAGGAAGTCAGATAAATATTTTTCATATTCATAGTTCTCCAAAAAATAAATTAAACACCAACACCTTATCACAATCTTCAAACTTGTATACAAAAAAAGCATTTTTACCACCAAAAGAAATTTCTTGATTTATTTTAAATTGGTGATAGATTAAATTTATTACAAAAATTTGCGGACTGTGAAGGAATTTTTTCCCTCGCAGTTCGTTTTTTCTAACTCAAAATAATTTTAAAAAGCAGGTGAAAAATGGAAAAATTCCCTTTAACCAAACAGGGTTACCTTGCTCTTGAGCAAGAACTTAAAAATTTAAAAGGCGTTGAAAGACCAAATATCATCGCTGCCATTGCTGAAGCTCGTTCTCATGGTGACTTATCAGAAAATGCAGAATACTCAGCAGCCAAAGAAAAACAAAGTTTTATTGAAGGTCGCATTCAAGAGTTGGAGGCCGTAATCAGCCGTGCCCAAGTAATAGATATCAGCAGCATAAAAGCTGATGTAATCCGTTTTGGAGCCACCGTTCAAGTTGCCGATGAAGATACCGATGAAGAAAAGACTTATCAAATCGTCGGAGACTATGAAGCTGATATTGAAAAAAATAAAATTTCATTATCTTCTCCTTTGGCAAAAGCCTTAATCGGCAAAGAAGTCGGAGACATTGCCGAATATACTGCTCCCGGTGGACGCAAATCTTTTGAAATTATTGATATCCAATATATTTAATTTCATTTTTGTTATAACTATATAAACACTGCCAACAAAATGATTGTTGGCAGTGTTTTCAACTTAGAGTAATATACGATTATGGCTGAATACAAAACCCCTATTCTTATTATTGGCTCCGGACCTGCCGGTTATACTGCCGGAATTTATGCCGCTCGAGCTGGCTTAAAACCGATTTTAGTCTCCGGCGAACAAATCGGAGGACAATTAACCATAACCACCGATGTTGAAAATTTTCCAGGCTTTCCAAAACCGATTCTAGGTAGCGAGCTAATGCAAAATATGCGTCTTCAAGCTCAAAACGTAGGCGTTGAAATTGTTGATGACAAAATTTCAAAAGTTGATTTTAATCAACATCCTTTCCGTTGCATATCAGAAAACAATAATTTATTCTTGAGTGAAAGTGTCATAATTTCTACCGGAGCCTCTGCTCGTTGGTTAGGAATTCCCAGTGAACAAAAATTTTTAGGATTCGGAGTTTCAGGCTGTGCCACTTGCGATGGCTTTTTCTATCGTAATCGAGATGTTGCCGTGGTTGGCGGTGGCAATACAGCAGCTGAAGAAGCTCTTTATCTAACCAATTTTGCCAACTCGGTTACCTTAATTCACCGTCGCGACAGCTTGCGTGCTGATCAAACCATGCAAAAACGCCTATTTTCAAATCCTAAAATAGCAATAGAATGGAACAGTGTAGTTGAAGAAATTTTAGGAACTGAAAATCCCCTAAGCGTTACCGGCGTAAAGCTAAAAAATGTCACAACAAATCAAATTAAAGAAATTAAAATTGATGGTATATTTATAGCCATCGGATACCATCCCAATACTGAAATATTTAAAGGACAAATTGAACTTGATAAAGACGGTTATATTAAAACTCTTCCCGACAGCTGCAAAACCAACATTCCTGGGATTTTTGCCGCCGGAGATGTGAAAGATTCGCAGTTCCGCCAAGCTATTGTTGCCGCTGGATCAGGTTGCATTGCCGCTCTTGAGGCCGAAAAATACTTAAGCAAAAATAAGTCTTAAAACACTACTCATAACGCAAAGCATTTATCGGATTTAATAATGATGCCTTATATGCCGGATAAAACCCAAAAAATAACCCTACAAATCCGGCAAACGAAAACGGTAACAACACATAAAATACCGAAATTTCCGTTTTTAAAGAACTAAAAGTAGAAACCACCTTTGATCCCACCAACCCTATCACAACGCCAACCAACCCGCCGATTAAAGATAAGACCAAAGATTCCATCAAAAACTGCCAACGAATATCCCAAGCCTTTGCTCCGATTGCCATACGAATACCTATTTCTCTGGTTCTTTCCGTAACCGACACCAGCATGATATTCATGATACCGATACCTCCTACCAACAACGAAATCGAAGCAATTGATCCCAAAAGTATGGTCATGATTTTAGTTGAATTTTCCATCATCTCCATCATTTGAGTAAGGTTTCTTATAACAAAGTCATCTTCTTTATTTGCACCCAAATTATGTCTTTGCCGCAACAGTTGTTTAATCTCGTCTTGAGCGGTATATGTACTCTCAGAATCAACAGCCTGCAACATCACCATTCTGACTTCATCAGGAATTGTTGTTCCCATAACCTTCTTTTGAGCCGTGGTAATCGGAATATAAACCACATCATCTTGATCTTGTCCCATCCCGTTTTGTCCTCTGGCATCCAAAACGCCTATAACCTGAAAAGGAATACCTTTAATACGAATTGTTTTACCCAATGGATCAACATCACCAAATAATTCATAAACCACGGTCTGCCCTAATATTGCTGTCTTGGAAGAACTTTTAATATCTGTTTGATTAAACATTCTGCCATAGGCTAAATCCCATTCTTTAATTTCAAAAAAACGACGATCGGTACCGCTAACTCCGGTCGACCAGTTAGCATTTCCATATACAATTTGGGCTGTTTCTTCCAACACCGGAGCAGCTAATTTTATTTGCGGAATTTTTTCTTGAATTGCATCCCCATCACTCATACGCATTGTCGGCTGAGATCCGTGCCCACCACGCACTCCGCTTGAGGTTGCCACACCTGAACGAATAATAATCAGGTTTGATCCCATGGTTTTCATCTCATTTTGAATTGATGTTTGAGCCCCATTCCCTACTGCTAACATCACAATTACCGCTGATACACCTATAATAATACCCAAACTGGTCAAAATAGATCGCATTTTGTTGGCTTTAATGGCTCTTATTGCAATACTAAATATTGTTTTTAAATCTATCATTTTATTTTCTCGTCAGAATGAATTTCCCCATCAACAATCCTGATAATTCTATCTGCATATTTTGCGATATCTTCTTCATGTGTAACTAAAATTATTGTTCTTTTAAGTTCTTTATTGAGTTTAGTAAACAAGTCCATAATCTCCAAACTCATCTTAGTATCCAAGTTTCCGGTTGGTTCATCGGCAAAAATAATCGGAGCATCATTAACAATTGCTCTGGCAATAGCCACACGCTGCTGTTGTCCTCCTGAAAGTTGATTGGGTTGATGATACATACGCTCCTTTAACCCAACTTTTTGCAAAGCTTCTTCTGCTCTTTTTTTGCGTTCTGCCGCCGGTATCCCTGAATACACCATTGGAAGTTCAACATTCTCCAAAGCTGTTGTTCTAGACAATAAATTAAATCCTTGAAAAACAAACCCTATTTTATGATTTCTGATATCAGCCAATTCATCGGATGACAAGTTTTCAACATTTATTCCATCTAAAGTATATTGTCCTGAAGTAGGTTTATCCAAACAACCTAAAATATTCATCAGTGTTGACTTTCCCGAACCTGACGGACCCATAATTGCTACAAACTCACCACTCCCAATCTCAAGGGAAATACCTTTCAAAATCTTTAGGGTTAAACCGTCTAACGGATAACTTTTGGTAATGTTTTTAAGATTTATCTGAGCCATTATCTAGGCATCCTTAATTTTGTATTATTGGCATTTTCTTTTACGGAACTCTTTTCAATAATAACATCGGAATTTTCAGTAACTTTATCAGAAATTATCTCAGTATTATCCTCATCAGACACTCCTGCTACCACACTGATACGTACCGGTTTTCCGTTTTCTAGCAACCAAATACCTTTGTCTTTATATCTCTGAGTTTCCCCGTTTTCATCTGTAATAAAAAATCTCAAAGCCTTGTTTGGTACCAACAAAACATTATCCTTTTGAGCCGTAATAACCTCAACATTCGCAGTCATACCCGGTTTTAATTTTTGCTCTTTATTATTAATTTCGATTATCACCTCATAAGTAACCACATTTGAAGTTGTTATAGGATTATTTCTGACTTGAGTAACCAAACCGTAAAAAACTTCATCTGGAAAACTATCAACACTGAATTCAACTGTTTGCCCTTCTTTAACTTTGGCAATATCAGCCTCGGCAACTGAGGCCTCTATCTGCATTGAGGTCAAATCCTCAGCCACATTAAATAATGTCGGAGTCTGAAAACTTGCTGCCACAGTCTGCCCGACTTCAACTTCTTTAGAAACTACAATCCCTTCCACAGGAGAAACTATCTTGGTATAACGCAAATCAATTTCTGCTTGTTGCAACGAAGCTTCTGCCTGTTGAATTTGAGCCTCTTTAAGAGCTTTTTGCACTACGGCATTATCATAGTCTCTTTGAGCTGTTTCCAACTCCTTATCCGTAGAATATTGAGATTTATTTAGTTTTTTGATTCTATCTAAATGTTTTTTGTAATAAACAATATCATTTTCCACCACTTCTAACTCAGCCTTGGCGATATTCAAAGCAGCTTTTCTTTGAGCCACGGTTGCCTCAAACAATGCGGGATCTATTTGAGCCAAAAGCTGCCCTTGCTTAACCGGAGTATTATAATCAACAAAAATTTCAGCAATTGTACCTGAAACTTGTGTACCGATATTTACGGTAGAAATAGGATTAATAATGCCTGAAGCAGTAACTTTTTCAACAATCTCCCCTCGCTTAGGTTTTCTGGTAATATACCCGATTTCATCGTTTTCATTTCCATTCCACCAGAACCAAACTCCGGCAACGACTACAGCCAAAACTAAAAATTTTAGTGTTTTTTTCATCATTAACCCTCTGATAAAATATGATTATTTACACTTTTTTATAAGCATAAAGAAAAAAGTTTAACAAAAATTAAAAAACCATATTGAAAAACATTTTATTTTTGTCTATAATTTTTGATGCATATTTACAATTAAGACAATTATTAACCCCGTTTCCTAATCCCGCACCCAAATATGCACGCGGCTTTAGAAACAACCTAAAAAACTTTTTTATGGAAAAACATGAAAGCATTGAGGCTCTGCAAGCATTTATCAAACTGCAAACTATGCTGAGTGCAGAGGGACTCCAAGCCACAAACAAACAGGCGGTCAAAAAGAGCATCAAAAAAAACAACTCCTCAGAACCTCAAAAAGAAGTATGGAGTTCTTGGTGCACTGATGGCCAAAAAAACTTCCTTGCCTTTTTGGACAATGGGAAACTCAAACTCATCACTAAAGACAAGCTTGAGAACTATATAATAAAATCAATAAAAAATAAATAAATAAACAAAATGAAAAAGTTGAATCACGAGGAAAGAACAACCCTTTCTCAAGCAACTACGGTTGCACGCAAATGGCTAATTTGCCAGCTAAACTCCGGCAAAGAACTTTCAGCTCTAAAAAAAGAGTTAAATCTAATTATTATTGCAGAAAAAAATATCAGCAATATTTGGAAGGAAAATACTCTAAAAGAGCTGGAGCGCCAAGGGTTGGCAACAAAGACGCCTGAACTTTTTGCAAGTTTTGCTGCAAGCAACAGCAATTTCCAAAAAGTTCTTGCTATGGCTCAAAAAAGATATGCTCAAACCGGCGATAAATATACTGCCAGGTTTATAAGCATTATCAAGCATCTTTTGGATAAAACCAAAAGCTTCTCTAATGAAGCTTACCAAATGTTGATTGATAACGTTCCCGTAGCAAGAATTATGGATTATGCTCAAAGCAAGGAAAAAGACGATGATATAACCAAAGAAAATATGTTATATCTTCGTCAAACTATAAAGCATATAAAACGCCTAAGGGCTAATGGATATGCAGTAAGAAAGTCTCTGTTAAACATAGCTCTCAACCCGGATTTATCATATGATCCGTTTATATTTGAGAAGCAAGTTGAAGTTGTCATGGGAACATATAATAAAAAAACAAGATCAACAGACCCAGCAGTCAAAGATCTGTGTTTTGAATTTATAAAGAAGAGTATTCAAGTAACAGGATACTCTCATCCCAACCTTATTCAATACCTTTTTTACGGTAACTGGGTAAGTCCCGAGACCTTCAAGCTCTTAAAGGAGCTTTGTCCATTAATTCGGAAAAACTCAATGAGTATTCTGGTTTATAATCGTCTTTCAAAACTGGCCGAAAAGATCAGAGAAAAGCCAGAAGAAGAGTGGAGCGACTCTGATTGGAATATAATTGAATTGGAACAACTCTACAAATAAGCAAAAGCCCTCTTTTTTAAGAGGGCTTTTGGCTATTTTAATACCACTTCATCTTTGAAAGAAAAACCACGCAAAAGCTCTTCCGTCTTCATTGCCTTTTTACCCTGACGTTGAATTTCAGTCACCAGCAACATTCCCTGCCCGCATTCAATCAATAATCCTGTATCATTAGGCACAATTGTTCCGGCTTCACGTCCGGCAGAAGCATCTAAAGCTTCGGCCCGCAAGACCTTAAAACGCTCTCCTTCGTATTCAAAAAACATTGCCGGATATGGATTAAATGCTCTTATCTTTCGCTCCAAAGCTTCTGCCGGCATGGAAAAATCAATTTTACACTCTGACTTATCAATTTTTGCGGCATAAGTAACCAAGCTTTCATCTTGCGGCTCGGGTTTAATATTCGTCAAATCAGCCAACACCTCAAGCATTAATTTTGCCCCCAACTTAGCCATTTCATCATGCAAACTGCCGCCTGTAGTATTTTCTGTAATGGCAATTTCTCCTTTTTTATACATTGCTCCGGCATCCAAAGCTTCAACTATTTGCATAATGGTTATTCCGGTTTTGTCATCTCCGGCTTCAATTGCTCTTTGTATGGGAGCAGCTCCTCGCCAACGGGGCAATAAAGAACCGTGCACATTCAAACATCCCCATTGAAAAGCCTCAATCACCGCCTTTGGCAAAATCAAACCATACGCCGCCACAATTGCAATATCAGCATCCAAAGCCTTAAATTTTTCCTGCTCATCTTCATTACGCAAAGTTTTTGGAGTTCTCACCTCAATATTATGAGCCTCGGCACAAACTTGCACCGGAGATTTAACTATTTTATGCCCTCTGCCCGCCTCTTTTGGAGCCTGACAATAAACACAAATCACTTCATGTTCTTTCAATAATGCTTCCAAAACCGGCACTGCAAAATCAGGTGTTCCCATAAAAACAATTTTCATCTCTTTACCCCAAAAATCAAATTTAATATATTAGCTTTGAACAAATCGCCTCAGATAAATTGTTATCCGTTATATAAAGCAAAAACGCGTAGAACAGTTTAGATGAAGTGATTTGAAAAGTGAGAAAAATTTTAGTGTACAAAAAAGTACATGAATTTTTCGAACCTTGAACAAATCGCTTCAGATGAATTGTTATCCGCGTTTTTGCCCCCGACTTTTTTCCAACTTCTTAACCAACATCTGCCTTTTAAGACGACTTATGTGGTCAATATATAAAACACCGTCTAAATGGTCCAACTCATGCTGAGCAGCCACCGCCAAAAAATCTTCTGCCAACAATTCACACTCATTACCGTCATAATCAAGATATCTAATCTTAACACTGGCCGGACGCTCAACTTCGGCACGCATCTCCGGTAATGAAAGGCACCCTTCTTCACAAACTTCGGTCTCTTCGGATTTCCAAACAATTTCCGGATTAGCCATATAAAGAGGATTTGGTTCTTCATCTTCACGAGCAATATCTATAACCACCACCCGTTTGGAAATTCCAACCTGCGGTGCCGCCAATCCACATCCATTATAAGCATACATTGTTTCCAACATATCATCCATAAAGGCTCGTAACTCATCATCAACTTTATCTACTTTTTGAGCCTTTTTTTTCAGTATCGGATGAGGGTATTCATATACTTTTAATTTTACCATTTTTACCTCTGATTAACGCAAAGCATGAGAAATTTGATCCAACAAAGCATTCACCATTTTAGGCTCGCTTTTGGTAAAGAAAGCATAAGCCAAATCAACATATTCTTTAATAATAACATTGGCATCAACATCTTTGGTATTAACCAATTCATAAGTTGCACAAAGCAACAATGCTCGCAATGTCCCGTCAAATCGTTCAAAATTCCACCCTTCACGCAAATAATGTGCCAAAGATTTTTCCAACTGTTCTTTTTGAGTATGCACCCCGCGGGTCAAAGTAGCAAAATAATTGCTGTCCATTTCACCTACTTCAACCAAATTTTCATGCTCTTCATAACCGTCGTTTTCTTCCTCAATCACATATCGACCGACTTCCCCGTTAATAAAATCTTTAATAACCTCATCAACAGGCAACTGTCCGTACTCAATCATATAAGTAGCCTGCACAGCAGCTAACCTTGCTGCTGATTTCATTTTAATTTTTTCTGAAACAAATTTAGCCATTATTCATCTCCTTGAGGCTTGGCCATCTTATCAATGGTATCCACAAAATCTTCAAAATCCTTAACTTCTCTGAAATCACGATAAACCGATGCAAAACGAATATAAGCAATATGATCCAAATTAGCTAAAGCTTCCATCACATATTCCCCGATAACGGTTGAAGGAATTTCGGTCTCGCCTGAAATTTCCAAACGACGTTGAATTGAGTTTACTATTTTTTCAACTCTCTCAGCTGTTACCGGACGCTTTCTTACGGCAACATCAATTGAACGTGCCAACTTATCACGATCAAATATAACCTTTTCACCGTTTTTTTTAACAACAATCAAATCACGCAGCTGCACCCGCTCAAAGGTTGTAAATCTTGAACCGCATTCAGGACATTCTCGCCGTCTTCTGATTGCCGTATTGTCATCGGCATTGCGTGAATCTTTAACCTGAGTATCATCACATCCGCAAAAAGGACATTTCATTATTTTCCGCTTTCAATAAGTTTATCCGTTACCTGATAAAGTTTTGAAGAATATCTGGCTCCCTTTATAAGGACAATATCATTATTTTGCAACAATTTATTGATTAAAAATTCATCTAAACCTTCTTTATTTTCAAAATAATACTGTTCAATAGAGGGTGGAAGCTGAGCCAACATATCTTTCATTTCAGGACAAACCCCGACAACTACATCTATTTTGGCAGCTGCGACCGCTTTTCCGATTTCAATATGTCTTGATTTTGAAGTATCTCCAAGTTCGGCCATTTTACCCAAAACGACAATTTTTCTGCCTTTGCAATTATTTTTTCCCAAGGTTTCAATAGCCAGCTTCATCGCCTCAGGTTGACCGGAATAGCTATCATCAATCAAAGTATATATTCCACCATTTGGCAATTTTAGTTGATGCTTCATCCCCCTACCCGGCAAAGCTTTAAAATCTTTCAAAACTTTAGCAGCTTTTCCAACATCAAGTCCTAGGGCACTAACCACACTTAAAGCGCACCAAGCATTATAAAAATTATGCTCTCCGTCATCAGCCAATTCAAGTTTAACATCAGGATGTGATTTTTTGCCGAATTTAAGTATTTTTGCCCCATTTTCCAAAGCTCTTTTTTCCAACAAATCGGCAAAATTAGTATCTTCATTGATTATGGCTGTTCCGCCTTTTTTCAAACTTTTAAATATTTCGGCCTTAGCTTCGGCAATACCCTCAAAATTAGGAAAAAACTCAATATGCATAGGATAAACATTGGTAATCAATGCAATATCCGGCTTAACATAAGACACCAATTCCTCAATCTCGCCTTTTGCACTCATTCCCATTTCAATAATTGCATAATCGGCACTCATGTCCATTTCACAAAGCGTAATCGGCACACCAACATTATTATTGTGGTTTCCTTCGGTTGCATAAACTTTTCCAAATTTAGACAACACAAACTTAATCTCTTCTTTGGTAGTTGTCTTACCTGCACTTCCGGTTAAACCTATAACAATACCCTTAAAACGAGAACGATTATAAGCCCCGATTCTACCATAAGCCTGCAAAGAATTATTCACCACAATCTGCCTGTTTTCTGACACTTCAGGAATCAAACGTTCAACAATTGCCAAAGAGGCTCCTTTATCAATCACTTCTTTCACAAAATCATGAGCATCAAATTTCCCACCTTTAATTGCAATAAAAAGATCCCCCTCTTTCACTTTACGGCTATCTGTAACAATATTTTCCACATCAACATCAATCGGCTCAGATGTTGAAGCAACAATCTCAACAATCTTTTTTGAATTTATTTTTTGCATGCCTACCTCACTGAAACTAATTTATAAAAAACTAGCATTTAAAAGTGAATATTTTATTTAAAAATTTTTTTGGAAAATTTTGTCTTGAAAATTTTATAAAAAACAATTATTATACGAACAAACAAATAATTATTAACATTTATTAAAATCAAAAAGTATGAAAAAGTTAGTTATCTACATGCTTGCAGTTCTAGGTATCTGCTCATGTACAAACAAAGAAAAAATTGAATATGTAGAAGCTTTTGGAGTGTGCAAAACATCTCTAAAAGTTGACGGCAAAATCAAATATGGTGCTGCCATAATTGACACCATCGTAAAAGAAGGCTATGCCGAAAAAGGCAAATATGAGTTGAAAAACGAAACATTTGACGTCTTCGGTGTTCAACATACCGTCAAAGAAAAATGGATCGGAAAAGACAAACTCAAACGAACCGAGATAATCAGGCAAACTTTACTGGAAACAAATTACGATTCCATATTCCTTAGTATACACTCAGGCCACAATTTCTGGAGAACCATTAATGACGGCAAGGAGGAGTTATATACTATAAAAGGAAAACTGCTTCTTGATGGAAACGCTCCCAAAACAGTCATATCCTTAGGGGAACATCCTTACGGACACTACTTTGTAAGAGATATATCTCCCGTAAATCTTGTATCAACAAATAATGGTTGTTACCTTCTCTGCGGAGATAATCAATTTGGTCCTCACCAATTTATCTACCCCGGAGTTTCTGGATATTTCTACGCAGAAAATAATAAATTTGGCTTCTGTGCAGATAAGTATAACCGAACCATTGATGACGGAATCTATAAAAACAAAGACTTCTCAAATGGAAAAATCCTTCCTCCTGTCTTTGATGCAGTTATTGAGGTATATGAATGGGAAGACAACAAAAGCTACATCTTTTTAGTATTAAAAGATGGTAAATGGCAAGTTTTTAACCAATATGGAAAAGAGACTAAACTCTCGCCCTATAAGTTAAAAATTTATACATCACTAACGATATCCTCCGTCCCCACTAACTATATGGAAGAGCGAGAGAAAGGAAGTATACATCGCTATGGTACTACTGCCACAAGCGTTGTGATAATCTACTAAGAAAAAAGAGGTAAATGTTTTTCGACATTTACCTCTTTTTTTATTCATATATCGGAAATTGCTCACAAAGTTTTATAACTTTATTTGCTGTTTTATTTATTGTCTCCTCGGCATCACCTGAAGCCAAAGCATCCACCACATCGGCAATCCAATTTCCCACCATCTCAAACTCTTTCTCTCCAAAGCCGCGTGTCGTTCCGGCCGGTGTTCCCAAACGGATTCCCGAAGTAACCTTTGGCGGCATCGGATCAAACGGAATGGCATTTTTATTACAAGTCATATGAGCTTTCTCCAAAGCCTCAGCCACCACATCTCCGGTCATACCTTTCGGACGCAAATCCACCAACAACAAATGTGTGTCAGTTCCGTTGGAAACCAAGTCAAAACCGCGTTTTCTTAAAGTTTCACCTAAAACTTTTGCATTTTTAATTACTTGAGCGGCATATTCCTTAAATTGTGGCGTCAAAGCTTCCTTAAAACATACTGCTTTAGCAGCAATCACATGCTCTAAAGGCCCGCCTTGCGTTCCGGGAAAAATAGCGGAGTTAATTTTTTTAGCAATAGCTTCATCATTAGTTAAAATCATACCTCCGCGAGGCCCTCTCAAAGTTTTATGAGTGGTTGTGGTAACCACATCGGCATATTCAAGCGGATTCGGATGCACCCCGCCGGCAACAAGGCCTGCAAAATGAGCCATATCAACCATCAAATAAGCCCCTACTTTATCGGCAATCTCCCTGAAACGAGCAAAATCAACTCTTCTGGGATACGCTGAACCTCCGGCAATAATAAGTTTTGGTTTATTGGCCAATGCCAATTTCTCAACTTGCTCATAATCAATCAAGCCATCTTCTTTACGTACGCCATAAGCAATAGAGTTAAGCCATTTACCGGAAATGGAAACTTTTGCTCCATGAGTTAGGTGTCCGCCTGCATCAAGACTCATACCCAGTATAGTATCAAACGGTTGCAATAAGGCCAGATAAACCGCCATATTAGCCTGGCTACCGGAATGAGGCTGCACATTAACATAATCAGCATCAAAAAGCTTTTTAGCTCTCTCAATTGCCAAAGTTTCCACTTCATCAATAAATCCACAACCGCCGTAATATCTCTTTCCGGGATAACCTTCGGCATACTTATTGGTCAGGATTGAACCCTGAGCTTCCAAGACAGCCTTAGAAACAATATTTTCTGAGGCAATAAGTTCTATTTGATTTTGTTGACGTTTTAGTTCTTTATTAATCGCCCCAAAAATTTCATTATCTTCTTTTTTTAAATCTTCACAAAAATCCATTTTTAAACTCCCATATCATCCAACTCACCGATTCTACGTTCATGCCTTCCGCCTTCAAATTTTGCATTTTTAAAAATTTCAAAAAATTTTATTGCTTCTTGAGGTGTTTGTGTTCTTCCGCCAAAAACTGCAATGTTGGCATTATTATGTTCTTTAGCCAAACGAGCCACATCTGCATTATACAAAATGGCGGCTCTGATTCCTTTCACCCTATTTGCGGCAATTGAAATTCCGATTCCAGTTCCGCAAATAAGAATTCCCAAATCTGTCTTTTTTTGCAAAATGGCATCAGTCATTTTTTTTGCAATCAACGGATAATCACAAGATTCTTCAGAGTGAGTTCCCAAATCATTCAAAACAATCCCTTGTTTTTCATAATATTTTTTCATTTCTTCTTTTAAGGCAAAACCACCATGATCAGACGCAATTGCAATTTTCATCTATTTCCTCTTTTTGCTTTTTTACAGAACTTTCTACATCATACAACAAAGTTGTGATAAAAAAACATTTTTTTTAAAAAAAGCTATTGACGTTGGAAAAATTTTCTGTATATATAGAGGCACCGAATGCGAGAACGGTAACCGTTGGCCGGTTGGCAGAGTGGCTCATGCAGAGGACTGCAAATCCTTGTACATCGGTTCAATTCCGGTACCGGCCTCCAAATTAAATACCGTATTATTCCGGCTTAGCTCAGCGGTAGAGCAATCGGCTGTTAACCGATCGGTCGCCTGTTCGAATCAGGCAGCCGGAGCCAATAAAAAAAGCACCCTTCGATGGGTGCTTTTTTTATTGACTTTTGTTGCTTGCAAGAGAACGGCGACTGCCTGTTCGAATTCAGCTGTAAGATAAAAAACACCGCTGCTCCGGTGTATTTTATCTTAAACAGGCGTAGTTTTGTTATCTTTGTGAGGCAATGTAAATTGCCAAAACAAAGATTAGAAAACAAGTGACCGACGCGCACTTAGCGAAAAAATATTTTTGAGCTTAGTAAGCTAGAAGCCGGAGCCTTTATTTAAACTAACCCACCCTCCAATGGGTGCTTTTTTTATTGGCTTTTGTTGCTTGCAAGAGAACGGCGACTGCCTGTTCGAATTCAGCTGTAAGATAAAAAATACCGCTGCTCCGGTGTTTTTTATCTTATTCAGGCGTAGTTTTATTATCTTTGTGAGGCAATGTAAATTGCTAAAACAAAGATTAGAAAACAAGTGACCGACGCGCACTTAGCGAAAAAATATTTTTGAGCTTAGTAAGCTAGAAGCCGGAGCCTTTATTGAAACTAACCTACCCTTCAATGGGTGCTTTTTTATTGACTTTTGTTGCTTGCAAGAGAACGGCGACTGCCTGTTCGAATTCAGCTGTAAGATAAAAAACACCGCTGCCCCGGTGTATCTTGTTTAATTTTCTCCATTTAAAACAATTGCTTATTTTCCTTAACAATCATATAATAAAATTTAGGAGATAGGACATGGAAAAAAATTACGAAGCAATCCTGATCAATAAAGCAATCTTTTTCTGCCAAAGCAAAATAGATAACCCTCAAACGTCTGAGGCCGAAAAAAAAGCTATGAATTTTTATATAAATGAACTAAGAGAAATATCCCCCTGCCCTGACAGTCAAAAATTCAGAAAGCCTCACATGCGTATAGGAGGATACGGAGACGAAGAAATCATCAAATCATATGTAATAAGAGATAACAATAACGAACCTATAACTTTTTCTAATGGAAAACTATACACCGTTAAATGCACTTTTAAAAATGTATCTACATACATTCATTATATTCAAAACGGAAAACAAGCAAAATTTAGCCCTCAAAACGGCATTCAATTGCTTAATCCTTATGATATTCTTGGAATCAAACAATATACTCGCTAATCAACCTAAAAGTGATCCGCCCACAGCTACTTCTTTCCCTGGCATATCAACAAAATGAATATTTACAAACTCTTTTTCAACATTGAAATTATCAATGGCAAAATCTGTCAAAGCTTTAGTCAATGCTTCCTTATTTCCAAAACCGATTGACTTCATATCCATTAAAACACCTTTAACATCCATACTTCCGTTAAAAGCCATAAAACGATTAGATTCAACGCTCACAACCACATAGCGTACAGATTTATGCAACTGCTCGGCAACTAAAGCCGCTGCTTTTTCAACAATATCACGGTTAACTGTTGTTGCGTTGGTTTTAATAGTTAAAAACGGCATTTTGTTCCTCCTTTATAAATTAATAATTATAAATAATTTAATACTAACAATACAAAACACAACAAAAAAATCCCCTTTGATTTTTCAAAGGGGATTTTATTTTTCAACAATAATTATTCTTCGCTGTCGACTTCAGGTTCGTTAACTTCATCATCGGAAGCGTCTTCCATATCTGGGACACTTTCTCCCAAGATTTCGCTTCCTGCTTCTTCTTCCAACTCTTCGTCATCACCATCGTCGGCATCAAGCCATGTAACGGAAACAACCTTTTCATTATCAGCTGTTCTGAATAAGATGACACCTTGCGTTTTACGTCCGGCAATTCTGATATCTTCAACCGGCATTCTGATAAGTTTTCCGGCATCTGTAACCATCATAATTTGGTTATTATCCTCAATCGGGAACGAACTTACTATTTCCTTGTTACGAGCTGACATTTCCATATTGGCAATACCCTGCCCGCCACGACCGGTCACACGGTATTCATAAGAAGACGAGCGTTTGCCGTAACCAGTAGAAGTAACAGAGAGAATAAACTGTTCTTTTTCACACATTGCTGCATATTTCTCAGGCGTCAAAACCGTCATTTCAATACCTGTATCATTAATATCTACAACTGCGTTATCTCCCCTTTCAGATTGAATGCGTTTCACAGCCGCAGATATACGCAAATATTCATCACGCTCTTCAGAAGTAGCATCGCTGTGGTTCAAAATCGACATAGAAACGACCTCGTCACCTTTTGCCAATTTAATACCACGTACACCTGTTGAGTTTCTGCCCACAAATACACGTACTTCCGTAACTGGAAAACGAATACATTTACCGCTGCGAGCAGCCAATAAAATGTCATTATCTTCATTACAAATACGAACATTAATCAATTTATCGCCGTCATCAAGCTTCATCGCAATCTTACCGTTGGACTGAACATTCACAAAATCCATTAGTGAGTTACGGCGAACATTACCCTGAGCCGTTGCAAACATTATTGACAAATCTTTGCAATCTGCTTCATTTTCCGGCAGTTTCATAATTGTTGTAATCGTTTCTCCGGCATCAAGCGGCAACAAGTTAATAAACGGCTTTCCTTTAGAGGTCGGAGAACCTAAAGGCAGTTTATAAACTTTCATCTTATAAACCAAACCTTTTGAAGAGAAGAACAAAACCGGCGTATGTGTACTGGCCACAAACAACCTTGTCACAAAGTCCTCATCTTTGGTAGACATTCCGGATTTACCTTTTCCACCGCGTTTTTGAGCTTTATAAGCATTCAAAGGAACACGCTTGATATAACCGGCCTCGGTAACCGTAACCACCATATCCTCACGCTGAATTAAAGATTCAATATCGGTATCATACTCAATATCTTCAATTTTTGTACGACGCGGAGTTGCATATTCGTCTTTAATAACCACCAGTTCATCACGCATAATACCATAAAGTTTCTCACGAGATGCCAAGATTGAAAGACATTCCTTGATTTCCTCACCCAAGCTGACCAATTCTTCATGAATTTTATCACGTTCCAAACCGGTCAAACGTTGCAATTTCAAATCCAAAATCGCTTTAGCTTGGTTTTCTGACAAACGATACGTACCGTTTTCAACTTTGCGATCAGGTTCATCAATCAACTTAACCAAAGCTTCAACCTCACCTGCCGGCCAAGCTTTTGCCAACAACGCATCTTTAGCCTCTTGCGGTGTCGGAGATGTCCTAATTAATTCAATAACCGGATCAATATTTTCTACCGCAATTGCCAAACCAACCAACGTATGAGCACGATCACGAGCTTTATTAAGCTCAAAAATCGTGCGACGACGAATAACTTCCTCTCTAAATTCAATAAAGGCAGCAATGATTTCTTTCAAATTCATCATCATTGGACGACCATTATGAATTGCCAACATATTCATACCAAAACTGGTTTGCAACGGAGTATATTTATAAAGTTGATTTAATACCACATCGGCTTGGAAATCACGCTTAATCTCAATAACCACACGCACACCCTGACGGTCAGATTCATCTCTTATCTCGGCAATACCGTCAATTTTCTTTTCTTTAACCAACTCGGCAATACGCGTAATCATTGCTGCTTTATTAACTTGATAAGGAATTTCGTGAACAATAATTGCTTCTTTATCCTTATGTAGTTCCTCAATTGTGCACTTAGCTCTCATCACCACTGAGCCGCGTCCAGTTAAATAAGCAGATTTTGCACCGGAATATCCCAATATCAAACCGCCGGTCGGGAAATCAGGCCCCGGAACAATATTTATCATATCTTCAAGGCTTATCTCCGGATCATCTATATAAGCACAACAAGCATCTATCACTTCACCCAAATTATGCGGCGGAATATTGGTAGCCATACCAACGGCAATACCGTTTGCACCATTAACCAACAAGTTTGGATAACTTGCCGGCAAAACGGTAGGTTCTTGCAAACTCTCATCATAGTTTGGCATAAAATCAACGGTATCTTTATCAATATCATCAATCAAAGAATGAGCAACTTTAGCCAAACGAGCTTCGGTATAACGCATGGCGGCGGCACTGTCACCATCCATTGAACCGAAATTACCTTGTCCGTCAACCAAAGGCACACGCATTGAAAACGGCTGAGCCATACGTACCATTGCTTCATAAACTGATAAATCGCCATGTGGGTGATATTTACCTAAAACATCACCAACAATACGAGCAGACTTACGAAACGGACGATTATAATCATACCCGTTTTCAAACATTGAATAGATAATACGGCGATGAACCGGCTTCAAACCGTCTCGAACATCCGGCAAAGCACGAGAAACAATAACACTCATCGCATAATCAAGATATGAGCGACGCATCTCATCGGAAATTTCAACCGGAGAAATATCTTTATTGGTATTTTCAACAACCTGATTTAATTCTTCTGACACTTTATTTTTCCTCATTTAATCTTCAAAACTTCCCTCAAAATAGCAAAAATTATCCTCTCTCGCCAGTGCTTTTACAAAGTTATGCCCAGCAAAAATCGCCAGATTCCTCTCCAGAGCCAAAAAAAGGCCCTTAAAATCGATTTTGATTTTAAGGGTCCTCTAAAAAGTTAACAACAAATCTCTGTAACAAGCTTAAAAGAGAAATATACACATTTTTATTTAAACAAAAAACGACCAAAATCATACAAATTTTGACCGTTTTCAAAAAACATAAACAAACTTAGAAAGGAATATCGTCATCCAAATCTGCTGCCGGAGCTGCATCGCCGGCAGAAGCCGAATCCCAACCGCTTCCGGAGGTAGAAAATACATCATTTCCCCCAGCAGGAACACCGTCACCGCGTCCGTCAAGCAGAACCAAATTACCACTAAAATTCTGCAAGACCACCTCGGTTGTATATCTTTCCTGCCCGTTACTATCTTCCCATTTACGAGTTTGCAACTGCCCTTCCAAATATACTTTTGAACCTTTACGCAAATATCTCTCGGCAATATCTGCCAATTGCGGATTAAAAATAACCACACGATGCCATTCCGTACGATCCTTACGCTCTCCTGAAAGTTTATCTTTCCAAGTATCAGAAGTTGCCACATTCAAATTAACGATTTTAGCACCGCTTTGAGTATTGCTAACCTTCGGATCTGCACCCAAATTACCAACCAAAATAACTTTATTAATACTTCCAGCCATTTTACTTTACCTTAAATTAAAATTGTTAAATCTTCTTCAAATATACATTGAAAATTTTATAAAGAAACAAAAAAATCAATAAACCTGTGTATATTCTCCGTTTTCTAAAACATATACACCATATCCTGCAGGTTTATCAGGATTTCCGTTTTTAAAACCAACTTCTCCCCATGGCATTTTAAATCTGTATTTATTTAATATTTTTCCCAAAGCACTATAATTAAATGAATTAGCCTTATTAACTATTATAGCCCACAACTTTACTGCTGCATATCCATAAACCCCAACACCTCTTGGTTCTGCACCTTTTAATCTTAATTGAACCAAAGTCTCGGTAAAATCAGGATCATCTTTTAAGGAAGAAAATGCCATAAAATATGTTCCATCAGCCCAATCTCCTAATTCTTTCTCATAAACAGTGCCGACTTGATAGCGATTTACAAACAAAATCAAATCCTTATTTTCATATCTTATTTCTTTTGCCAACTCTGAAACCTGATTTGCACCACCTAAAAGATATGCTATTTGATTTTGTTTAGCTATTTCTTCCGCCAAATCTTCCATATCGGCATAATTAAGTAAATTATAGCTTTCTAAAAACAAACTACGATTTGCATCCGTAAAATTTTTCTGAATTCCTGCAACAACTTCAACTTGCTTTCTAGATGATGCATCATAAACCAATGCCACCTTTTTATCTTCAAAATTACTCTGATAATAATCAAAAAAGGTTTTTCCTTGTTCTTTCTCCAAGCCGGCAAGTTTTATTAATCCTTTGTAATTAACATCAAATTGACTGCTATCAAGCACCATCGGAACAATTTGCATAATTCCGCTCTTAGCATAAATTGATGCCACATTTGCAAACTCATTACCATTGCAAAAAGGACCTATAACCAAATTCATTTTGTTATCTTTGGCAACTGCCATCATCTGTGCCTTAGAAATAGCCAGCATATCATTACACTGATCATCAACTTTTATTAAATTAATCTTTTGCCCGTTAATTCCGCCTTGAGAATTAAGATCATCCACGGCAATCTGAGCTCCATCTATAAGTTCTTCTCCCAATAATGCAAATTCACCTTCCATCGGAGCCACAACTGCAATATTAACGGTAGCAAATGCCTCTCCTAAGAGAAGCCACATAAAAACAGAAAATATTTTTAATAACTTAAACATAAAATCAAAACTTTATCCCCAAAAACGTTCGTGCATACTAGCATTAATATACTTTTTTGCAATATTTTTTATATTTAAATATTGACAAAACAATCCGTTTTTAACAAAATCCCCTTGTTTAACTAAATTATTAAAAGATTATGATACATCAAGAACAACTTTATCTTACATATCCCAATGCCAAAATTGTTGGTGAATGTGTAAAAACAATGCTGCATGGCAAAGAACCTTTTCCAGCTTGTCCAACTATTTTTATAGGTTACAACGGTAAAGAGTTTGTAAGTTCATCTGACTGGGAAGTTGAAACCCCTGAAGGTAAATGTATTTTTCCTTTCGGAATATTACCACAATATCCTAGCTTCATTCAGGTATACGCAGGAATGGAATATCTAACATATTCTTTTTGGGACTCTCCCATAATATACCTTGACCATGAAGCTAAACATTGCGAAACGATAATAATAATGCCTGACGGGAAACAAATATATTTTCCTAATGGCGAACCGCTTAAAGTTGCAGCAACAAATGAAATTGCTCAAAAATTTCCGCTCACAGACTGTAGAGTAACATTAAAAAAAACTAAAAACTCAATAATATACAGTATTATCCCAGATAATAATACTGTATATGGTAGTTTTAATGGAGAAAATATCGAGCAGATCTAAAGACAAAGCCTCCCTTTTTTAGGGAGGTTTTCTTTTATTTTTTATATTGCTATTTCATCTTATATTAACTATATTACCTCCTCGAGGAGATATATACCATGAGCAATGATTTTATAGAAATAAAAGGTGCAAGAGAACACAATCTTAAGAACGTTAGCATTAACATTCCCAAAAACAAATTGACTGTTATCACCGGTCTCTCCGGATCAGGAAAATCTTCTCTTGCTTTTGACACCATTTATGCCGAAGGTCAACGTCGTTACGTCGAAAGTTTATCCTCCTATGCTCGTCAATTTTTAGATTTAATGAAAAAACCTGAAGTTGATTCTATTGAAGGTTTATCTCCGGCTATTTCCATTGAACAAAAAACAACATCTCACAATCCACGCTCCACCGTCGGCACGGTTACCGAAATATATGATTATATGCGTCTACTTTGGGCTCGTGCCGGCACGCCTTATTCCCCTGCTACGGGATTACCTATTGAAGCTCAAACAGTTTCCCAAATGGTTGACCGCATTTTAGAATTTCCTGAAGGAACAAAACTTCTGCTCCTTGCCCCTATTGCTCGTGGTAAAAAAGGAGAATTTAAAAAAGAAATTGAAAATTTACAAAAACAAGGTTATCAACGCATCAAAATTGATGGTCAAATTTATGATATTGAAGAAGTTCCAAGCTTAAATAAAAATCAAAAACATGATATTGAAGTCGTTATTGACCGTATAGTCGTTAAAGAAGGCATTGCCGAACGTTTGGCCCAATCTTTTGAAACAGCACTAAAACTTGGAGACGGTCTTGTTTTCACAGAAGATTATAATACACATCAACGAACGACTTTTTCCTCCAAATTTGCTTGCCCGGTATCCGGTTTCACCATTGAAGAAATTGAACCACGCCTTTTCTCATTTAATAATCCATATGGTGCATGCCCTAATTGCGACGGTATCGGAGCCAGCCTTTATATGGATCCCAATCTTATAATTCCCAATCCAAATCTATCAATTTCTCAAGGAGCAATTGCTCCTTGGGCCAATCGTCGTCACGGATACTATACAGACACTTTATTGTCTCTTTGCGAATATTTAGGTATTTCAGACAAAACGCCATGGAAAGATTTACCGGAAAATGCACGTAACCTAATTCTATATGGTTCAGGAGAAACACCAATTCCTCTTTATTTTCCACATTTCTCAACTAATCGCCCATTTGAGGGTGTTGTAAACAACATGGAACGCCGTTTCTTAGAAACTGATTCTCAAGCCTCAAGAGAAGAACTTTCTCGCTACCAATCTGCCGCAACTTGCGAAGTATGCCATGGTAAAAGACTAAAACCTGAAGCCTTAGCCGTAAAAATAGGCGGACTTGATATTATGGAAGCTTCCGAAATGTCGGTAAAAAAAGCCCTCACTTGGTTTAGAGGAATTGGCCCCAACCTTTCTCCGCAAAAACAAGAAATTGCCAACAAAATCCTTAAAGAAATAATTGAACGCTTAAGCTTTTTAAACAACGTAGGTCTTGAATATCTGACATTATCACGCCAATCAGGATCCTTATCTGGCGGAGAAGCTCAGCGTATTCGTCTTGCCAGTCAAATAGGTTCTGGATTAACCGGAGTTTTATATGTATTAGATGAACCTTCGATTGGGCTGCATCAAAGAGACAATGATCGCCTACTGGAAACCTTAACCAGATTAAGAGACATAGGGAACACCGTAATTGTAGTAGAACATGATGAAGACGCCATCCGTTCTGCAGATTATCTTATTGACATGGGACCTGGAGCCGGTAATAACGGAGGCAATGTTGTTGCCAACGGTACGGTACAAGAAGTCCTAAAAAATAAAAAAAGCCTAACAGCTCAATATCTTAACGGTGAAAAGACTATAGCCGTTCCCACAAAGCGTCGCCCGGGAAACGGTAAATTTATCGGCGTTAAAGGTGCCAAAACCAACAATCTTAAAAATGTTGACCTAAAAATACCGCTGGGCACCCTCACCTGTATCACCGGTGTTTCAGGCGGAGGCAAATCATCGCTGATTTTAGAAACTCTGTGCAAAGCCCTTAACAAAGAAATAAATGGTTCACGAGAACCGGCTGGAATATATGATAAATTAATCGGAGCCGAAAATATTGATAAAATTATCAATATTGATCAATCTCCGATTGGACGCACGCCTCGTTCCAATCCTGCAACTTATACCGGACTGTTTACCAATATTCGCGATTGGTTTGCCAATTTACCCGAAGCAAAAGCCAGAGGCTACTCAGCAGGTCGTTTTTCTTTTAATGTTGCCGGCGGTCGCTGCGAAGCATGTAAAGGCGACGGTGTTACCAAAATCGAAATGCACTTTTTACCAGATGTATATGTTGAGTGTGAAGTCTGCAAAGGCAAGCGCTTCAATCGCGAAACTTTGGAAGTAAAATATAAAGGTCAATCAATAGCTGATGTTTTGGACATGACCGTTGATGAAGCTTATGAATTTTTCAATGCCATACCTTCCATAAAAAACCGTTTGGAACTTTTGCGTAAAGTAGGTTTAGGCTATATAAAATTAGGACAACAAGCAACAACCCTCTCCGGAGGAGAAGCCCAACGCATTAAGTTGTCAAAAGAACTTTCCAAACGAGCCACCGGCAAAACGCTATATATTTTAGATGAACCGACGACAGGACTGCATTTTGAAGATATCAACAAACTTCTAAAAGTTCTGCATGCCCTTGTCGAACAAGGAAATTCCGTCATTGTCATCGAGCATAACTTAGATGTTATCAAAACTGCAGATTACATAGTCGACATCGGACCTGAAGGCGGAGACAACGGCGGCAAAATAATCGCTCAAGGCACACCTGAAAAAGTTGCTCAAGTTAAAGAAAGCTACACCGCAAAATACTTAAGAGATAAGCTAAATTTATAATGTCTTATTTTTGCTTTTTAATAAAAAGAATTTAGGATGTGTATATGCACTCATAATCTCTTTACTCATATCCTTGATAACTTTTGAACAATTCTTACTATTTGTAAAGCATTGACAAAGTTGCTCAACTTCTTTTTTAGTATACTTGTTTTCAGCAACAATTGATGCAAACATCTTTGTCATTTTATTATAAAAATCAATATTAAATTCTTCTGCATCAGGATGTGTCGTTGAAAAAGAATTTACATAAATATCAGCAGCCTTAAGGACATTCTTTTTATTAACATGTGAAGTTTTTTGTGGTTTTATATCATCAAAAAGACTAAGCTCTACCGAACTATCAACGTTTTTCTCCAACACTTTACGTAAAGGTTCAATATCAATATCTCTTTTCTCATGATTATATGCCGCAAACGCACAAACAAAGCGCATATAATTCTCAATATCTCGCCCGCTCATCTTAAAGTCATTAGCTCTAACAGCATCATTAATCTCAACATAATGCTTGCTCATTAAATTACGTTTCCCGGCAATACTCCCGTTTGCTTCAATTGCACTCACGACAATTGACAGTTTTTTCAAAACATTACCGCCATTATATTCATCATTTACAAAAAATTTTTCACATTCAGAAGATAAACTAATTTTTGACTTTTTTAAACGCTTTCCGATAATTTCCCTCATCTTGCCGTCTAAGACATATGTTTTTCCAGGCTTCCCTTCAATAACCCCTTCCTTATCCACATATCCGGAATTTTGTAAATACACAGAATTTTTTGCTGCATTTTCAAATAATTTTTGGGCTCGGCGCATTTTATTAAAGTTTTTTTCTTTTAACGATGAATAAAAAAGTTTCATTATAAGCTTTGTTGTTTGTGATGATGCATATTCATTATCAATCTTATAATCGGATAATTTATCATATAAATTTTGAGCAAATTGATCACTATACCTGTAATCCAAAAAATCCAAAAAATTAATCTTATCTTCAGGTAACAAATCCAACTTCAGTGTGGCTAAAAGCTCCGTTTTTTGTTTACGAAAAGAATTGTTGGCCTTTCCTCGTTCTTGTTTTGAAAGTTTAAAATAATCATCATCATGAGATAATGAAAGTTGTCCCAATCTCCACAAAACGGCACCCGATGCTTTTTGCTTATTTTGTTGTAATGAAATGTAATATTCTGCCAACTTATCAATAGCATTAAAATTACTTGAGTAATTATTAATTCCCTTTAGAGCATTTAAGCCAATATTTTTCAAACTTTCATTAACATAAGGAAGATAATCGGCAAATTGAGCATAAAGCTTGTTCTTCTTTAAACAATAAGAAGTAAATGAACATAACAGATCCATCAAAGATTTTTCCGGATTATTTTTTTCTGCTGACATGTGCGGCATCCTTTTTCCGTCCACTTTTTGTCATTATACATTTTTTTAGCCAAATATCAACAAAAAAAATTCCGGAATGATTATAAACATTCCGGAATTTTTAACAACTACAACATGTTAAAATTTATAATTCAACGACAACCCAAACAGTTTAACTGAGTTGTTATACTCGGCATAAACCCCTCGCTGAGTAGAAGTGTCTGCTAAATCAACCGTGGCATCTTTAGCCGAAATATAAGTAAATGCACCGTCAAAAGACAAATTATCACTATATTGATAACTTAAACCTACAGAATACCAAACACGATCAGAGTCCGGAATACGAGGTGTTCTATCTTTACGCTTAACTGCTGTTTGGTCAAAAGCCAAACCTAAACGTAAACGCCATTGCGGATCCATTTGATAAGTTGTACCGATAGCAAAGAAATTGGTATCTTGCCAATTTTCAGGAGTCGAGCTAACCAATCCGCCTCCAACAAAAGGATATGATGAATTATAGTTGTCTCCCATAATATCCAAACTATCAAAAGAGCTCCAAAATACTCTTTGATACTCAGCCATAACAGCCCATTTTTCATTCAATTGATGGAACGCACCGACCGAAAGCATTGCCGGAGTATCCAACCCGGCACTGATATCTTGATTCAAGAACGGATACGGAGAAGAAGATTCAATATCACCTTTAAGTTTATGGTTAATCTCACTACGATAAGCAACACCAACGCGCGTATCTTCGTTAAATTCATACAAAGCACCAAGTTGATAACCCACATCAACCGTATCACCTTCTAGAGCCGCATCATTAACCGTTCCTCTGATTGCACTGTTGGTCAATCTTGCCTTAACATATTGAATAGGTAAACCGGCACCTAAAGATAACTTATCGTTAACCTTATAAGCAACCATAGGAGTTGTTGTTACAGTAATTAGCTTTGATGTAATACCATGATCTGCTCCCTGCCATTCAGGATCATATTTTGTAATCATTCCGAAAGGAACATTAAGAGCCAAACCAAGAGTAACATCTTCATTCAATTGATGAGAAATTGTACCGTTTGGAGCAACAGCGGCATGAACAATATTGTTTATGTCCTGCCCTCTGTTTCCACTCGTATCTCTGACATTGCTTGCTTCTGCTCGTGGAACAATATAAGTCCCTCCGGCATTAACCTGAGTACCTTTTTGTCTGGTTAAGCCTGCAACATTAAAATAAGCATAAGAATTATTTTCAGCTCCTGCGGTAGCACCGGCAAAAGCATTACCTAAAGCGGCCGCAGACTGTTCACGAAGATGGAAACCGGCAGCCATAGCTTCAGAAGCCATAATTATGGTTCCCAAAGCTGTGAGTGTAAGAATTTTTTTCATAAGAAGTCTCTCTGTTATTAGTAACAAGAGTCCTTCTAATTTAAAAAAGTTCTTTAGTCAATCAATTGATTGAATTATGTAAAATCAGTGGATTATTTGTTTTTATTTACCAAAAAGTCTAATTGTTGCCAAACATAATCAAGTAGTTTTTGCTTTTCCTTTTCACCATACCCTTTCCATTCCATAAACCTACAAATAGTTTCTTTTCTTGAACTAAATACAAATATTTGTGAAAATAAAGGAAAAGTATACAAATAACCATCTTTAAGCTTAATATTACCATTACTGGCCAAAACCAACAAATTTGCCATCATATCATGAAAAGGATAGATTAAACCTTCATACAAAATTCCAAATTCATCAGTAGGATGAGAATATTCACTCAAAAAAACCGTTTTCATATCTTTAGAAACATTTTCATCGCATAAAATAAATAAAAATCTCTTGGCTAATTCTTTCAAAACTCTTTTTGCCTCATCAGTATTGGCATCTTTTATAACTTTTTTATAATTATCGCATACATCAGCCGTCATTTCTTTAACGGTATCTACAATGTTTTTCAAGGCTGCAGCATAAATACCCTTTTTCCCGCCAAAATAATAAAGGATTGACGATATGTTTATATCAGCATTTCCGGCAATATCTCTGGTCTTAGCTCCAAAATATCCGTTTTGAGCAAACTCGGCAAATGCACTATCTAAAAGTTTATTCTTTGAATCCTTACTCACTTTTATATACCTTTTTATATATTAATACAACTTCTTGTAGCTAATATGACGTATAATCAAATGAATAGCAACCATATTTTATCCCCTTTGCAAAACATTCAAAACTTTTGATTTTTCAAAAGATTAAGTAATATTTTGTAGTAAAACTTGAATTAAAACAAATTATTACTTTACAATATACCTTTGTTTCGCTTAGATAGATATATAATTCTTTGTAACTACCCGGAGACTGTGTTTTGAGAAATCTGGTCAAATTATGCCTTCGTACTTTCTTTACCATCATGAAAGTAAGATGCAACATTGCTTTCAATGAAAACAAACTTCCTTCTAAAGCCGTATATGTATCAAATCACGTCTCCTATCTTGACCCGATTTTGTTGTTTGCTTTTTTACCTGGAGATCCGATTTTTGCCCTCAATGGCCATCTTTACCGTAATAAATGGATACGCTTCCTTATGCGTACGGCAGATGTAATTTTATTTAATCCTATTGAACCTGGCGATATTAAAAATCTTATTGCCAAAGTTGACAGCGGACGTCGCTGCGTTATTTTTGCTGAAGGACGCATCACCGAAAACGGTGGTCTGATGAAAATATATGAGGCTCCCGGTCTGGTTGCAGACAAATCAAAAGCACCCATTATCCCTATATGGATTAGCGGTCCTCAATATGGCTATTTTTCCAAAACCAAAGGCAAATTACCGCATCGTCCTCTGCCTAAAATACGCATAACTGTCAAAAAACCGGTAAAATTCAAATTAAAAGACGAATTGCGTCGTCAACGTGATCACATCAGTAATGAAGTATATATGATCATGCGAGAAATGAGCTTTGAAGCTTCATACAACGATAACATATCATTATTCGGGCAGTTAATGAAAACGGCAAAAGTACATTCCAAAAAAGGATTGTTGCGTCGTCCTCGTTTTGTTGAAGATATTAACAGAGAGCCTAACTCTTACAAAGATATCATAATAAAATCCTTCGTTCTCGGACGTTTTTTCAAAAAACGCACCCATATAGAAGAACATGTTGCTCTACTGTTGCCCAATGCCATTGCTACTTTATGCACGTTTTTTGGTCTTTCTGCATATGATCGCATCCCTGTAATGCTGAATTTTTCTGTTGGTGCCAAAAATATGGTCTCCATGTGCAAAACAGCCACGGTAAAACTTGTAATTACCTCTCATACATTTATTCGTAATGCTAAAATGGAATCTGTTGTTGAGGAATTAAAAGCGGCCGGCCTCACAATTTTTTATTTAGAAGATTTACGCAAATATATAACCTTTGCAGATAAACTATTTGCTTTTTTACGCTATAAAGTCAAAAGAGTTCCTCACAAAGAAGGAGGCAACAAAAAAGCAGTTATACTATTCACCTCAGGCTCAGAAGGATCTCCTAAAGCTGTTGTCTTAAGCCACGCCAATATCCTGTCAAATATCAAACAAATGTCATCTATAGAAACAATAAACATAACGGACACAGTTTTTAATGCCTTGCCTATGTTTCATAGTTTTGGTTTAACCGTTGGCACATTATTTCCTCTTTTAGAAGGAGCAAAACTCTTTTTATACCCTTCCCCGCTCCATTATCGTATAATTTCTGAAATTGTATATGAGATAGGTGCCAGTGTAATGTTTGGCACAGATACCTTCTTCCGTGGATATGCCAAAATTGCTCACCCTATAGACTTCCACAATATCAGGTTCATGTTTGGCGGAGCAGAAGCAATTAAACCGGATACTCGTAATATGTGGGTTGAGCGTTTTGGTATCAGAGTCATGGAAGCATATGGTTCAACGGAATGCTCTCCTGTTGTTACCGCTAACAACCGCATTTTCAATCGTTTTGGCTCTATAGGAAAGCTTTTACCAAAAATTCAGCACAAAATAGTTCCTGTTGATGGAATTGAAAAAGGCGGAGAACTTTGGGTAAAAGGACCTAATATAATGATGGGCTACTACATGCCTGACAACCCTGGTATTTTAGTTCCGCTTGAAGATGGCTGGTATAAAACCGGTGATGTGGTTGATATTGATGAAATCGGCTTTGTTTATATTAAAGATCGCATTAAACGTTTTGCTAAAATTGGCGGTGAAATGGTATCGTTAAATGCCGTTCATGAGATGGTTGTTAAAGCTTGCGAAGGTTCTGGAGACTATTCTTATGGAGTTGTTTCTGTACCACACGAAAGCAAGGGAGAACAGATAGTTTTAGTAACCAACAACAAAAAAGTAACCCAAGATTGCTTACACAATTATATTCGCCAAAATGGCATGTCGGAATTATATTTACCTCGCGTCATACTTTATCACGATTCTCTGCCCGTATTCGCAACCGGTAAAGCTGATAATGTAACCTTAAAAAAACAAGTTATAGAAGAATTAGGGATTTCATAGAACAAACAATCATAATGAAAAAACCGCTCTTAAGACAAGAGCGGTTTTTTATTAACTAAAATTTTCTAGAAACCTTCAGTATCTAAGCGTTTACGCAACTGTTTGCGAGCACGGCGAACAGCTTCAGCCTGACGACGAGCTTTCTTCTCAGAATTTTTCTCGTGACAACGACGTAATTTCATCTCACGGAAAATACCCTCACGTTGCATTTTCTTTTTCAAAACTTTCAAAGATTGCCCAACATCATTACCGATAACAGTAACTTGAACCACTTAAATCACCTCATTTCAACAAATAAAAAAGATTAAAACAAAATTTACTCGTTTTTATCACAAAAAAAATAAATTGCAAGTACTAAATAGCAACTATTTTATCCCGTAATTTCTTTAATTAGGTGCCCATTATATGCATTATTTTAAGCTATTATGTTGGGCATAATCTTAGCCTCAACTGTTTTTATTTTAGTTTTAAGACCTGTACGCAATGTGTTAAGCTGCTTGGCTTTGAAAAAATCAATTGTCTGATTATTAGAAACCAAATGCCTTATATCTGAACAAACCCTACGTTCTTCCAATTTAAGTTCACATAACTGATGTTGCAACTTACTGGTATTGTTCTGATTAATCATAGATTTTTTGCCCTTTTCAAAAAAACTTCTGCTTAAGTTAAATTTTTTACTGGAAAGTCTCTCAATAAATTTGTATTAGTATACAACAAAACAAATAAAAATGCAACTCATAAAGGAGAATTGTGATAATGAATACAATAAAAAGAATTGGTGTCCTAACCAGTGGCGGCGATTGTGCAGGCCTTAACGCTGTCATCAGCTCTGTTGTCTTGGCAGCCTCAAAAAAAGGTTGGGAAGTATATGGCATTCATAACGGAACTGACGGAATTACTGAAAAACCGCATAGTTATGAAATTTTAACGGTTCATAATTTTTCCGATTCTCCATGGCCGAGATTAAGTGGTTCTTATCTTGGATCTTTAAACAAAGGTGTGAAGATGGAATCCTTAGAAGAAATGTCTGCTAAATTTGCCGTTGGCGTCAAAGAACTCGGTCTTGATGCCGTTGTAGTTATTGGCGGTGACGGAAGCATGAATATTGTATCTAACTACTGCAAAGGCAGTATGGTAAAAATGATTGGGATTCCTAAAACCATAGACAATGATACCCCTATCACTGAAGATTCAGTTGGTTTTCAAACGGCTGTCCAAGTATGTACATCTGCTATTGATAGTTTGGAATTCACCGCACGTTCCCACAACCGAGCCTTAATAATGGAAGTTATGGGACGCGATGCCGGACACCTGGCGATCAGCTCTGCCCTAGCCGGACAAGCTGATGTCTGCCTAGTTCCTGAAATTCCTTACACTATCGAAGGTGTTATCAACCGCCTTAAAGAAATTAAGGCTAGTGGTCGCAATCATGCCGTAATTGTTGTCTCTGAAGGAATCAGAACAGCTGATGGCAATCACCTTTCCGACAAGAAAAATATGGTTGGAGAGTCTGTATATGGTGGTATCGGACAGTATTTATGCGATGAAATTAGCAAACGCTATAAAGAATTTCAGATTCGTACCACAACCTTAGGACATATTCAACGCTCTGGTACTCCATCAGCTTTTGATCGTATGTTAGGAGCAATGTTCGGGGCCAAAGCGGTTAACCTTTTAGCCAGTGGTGAAGACTGCAAAATGGTAATTTGGAAAGATGGCCGTGTAGACTCTGTTCCTTTGGCTGAAGTTTCAAAGGTCGGCACCAAATTACTTGATATTAATAGTGATATAGTTAAATCAGCTCGCTCACTTGGTATGTATATTGGTGAAATCTAGAATTTAACCACTAATTAAAAAAGCCCCTTTGGATAAAGGGGCTTTTTTTTGATACCTTAAAAAACTTATACTTTTTTCTTATCAAACATTTCACCAACAATTGCAAACATCATCGGCACAAACAATGTCGCTACAAAGGTTGATAGTATCATACCGCCGATCATTCCCGTACCAATGGCATGGCGGCTGGCAGCACCGGCACCGGTACTGATTGCCAACGGCAACACACCAAAAGTAAAAGCTAAAGATGTCATCACAATCGGACGAAAACGCAATTTTGCAGCTTCCATAGCCGCTTTAGCATAAGACATCCCCTGCTCTACCTGCATCATGGCAAATTCCACAATCAAAATTGCATTTTTGGCAGCCAAACCGATTAAAGTCACCAACCCAACCTGAAAATACAAGTCATTATCAATACCTCTTATCCATGTAGCCAGTAAAGCACCAAAAACGGCAAAAGGAACCGATAAAATAACCACAAAAGGCAAAGACCAACGTTCATACTGAGCCGACAATATGAGGAAAATCATAATCAAGCCAAAAACAAACGCTTGCGTAGATGCTCCACCGGTCAATTTTTCTTGATAAGCAGAACCTATCCATGCCAAAGAGTAATCTGCTCCTAAAACTTTTTGAGCAATTCTCTCCATTTCTGCAATCGCCTGACCTGAAGAATATCCTTTAGCCGGATCACCCAAAACTTTTGCTGCCGGAAAAATATTAAAACGGTTAATCAGTTCCGGACCGGTAACTCTTTCCACCTTAATCAAAGTCGAAAGTGGCACCAATTGACCATCGTTTGATTTAACATACACATATCGCAAATCATCCGGAGTACGCCTGAACTGAGCTTCAGATTGCAAAGTTACCCTAAAATTTCTACCCATATAAGTAAAATCATTCACATACAAGCTTCCGAATGTGGACTGCATAACCGAATATATTGCATTAATAGGCACATTAAGCACCCTTGCCTTTTTTCTGTCCAAATCAATTCTATACTGCGGAGTATCAACCGAAAAAGTTGTTTTAACATTGCTTAATATCGGACTTTTATTAGCTTCCGCCAAAAACTCATTGGTTTTCGCCATCAATTCGGCAGACGACTTTCCGCCTCGATTTTGAATATATCCTTCAAATCCACCGGAAGTACTCATACCCATAATCGGCGGCATACTAAATGCGAAAGCCACACCTTCAGGACGGCTCATCCCCATTTTGGTAAACAAAGAAGATAAAGCATCAGCTGATTGCATTGCCTGTTTTCTCTCTTCCCAATCTTTAAGAATAATAAAGCTGATTGCCGAATAAGTATTTTGAGTAGATGATAACATATTATATCCGTTAATAGTTAATACATCAACCACATTAGGATCTTTTCTGATTTCATCAGATACCTTGGCACTAAAATTCTCAGTTCTTGGTAATGAAGCTGCCGGTGGCATATTATAAGCCATCAAAAGATTACCTTGATCTTCCATCGGCACCAAACCGCTCGGAATAAGCTTAAACAAACCTACAATGCATCCTAATATTGCCAAAAATCCGATAATTGCCGTTTTTCTGTGCTCAAGAAAATATCTAACTCCACTCAAATACCATTCGGTTACTTTATCAAAAAAACTATTAAACCACTTAAAGAATCCTTTTGGTTCTTTGTGTTCTGAGTTTGGTTTAATAATCAACGCACACAAAGAAGGAGTTAGTGTTAAAGCGACCAACGCTGAGATCAAAACCGACACTGCAATGGTTACCGAGAATTGTTTATACATAACTCCGGTCATTCCGCCCAAAAAAGCAATCGGCAAGAACACCGAAGACAACACCAAAGCCACCGCCACAACCGGACCTGACACTTCCTTCATTGCTTTAATAGCAGCATCTTTTGGTGACAGTTTTTCCTCACTCATCAACCGTTCAACATTTTCCAATACGATAATGGCATCATCCACCACAATACCGATTGCCAAAATCAAACCGAATAAAGTTAACAAGTTGATGGAAAATCCCAAGACATACATTCCGGCAAAAGCACCGATAATTGAAACCGGCACCGCCAAAATCGGAATTAAAGTAGCTCTCATATTCTGCAAAAACAGATATACGACCAAAATTACCAAAACCACCGCTTCAAAAAAGGTATGAACCACCTCGTTTATCGAAACATTCACAAACAAAGTGGTATCATAAGGAATTTCATAAACAATTCCATCCGGAAAATTCTTGGAAAGCTCAGCCATTTTAGCTTTAACCAAATCAGCCGTTTCCAACGCATTGGCTCCCGGCTGCAAATATACGGCAAAAGCCACCGCCTCTTCACCGTTAAAACGCGAGTTTACACTGTAATCCTGTGCTCCGAGTTCAATCCTTGCCACATCTTTCAAACGCAAGATTCCGCCTTGAGCATCGGTTTGCAAAATAATATCGCCGAATTCTTCTTCATTTACCAAACGCCCCTTGGTATTAACCGAATAAGTATAAGCCACATTTTTATCCATCGGTTCTTGCCCGAACTGCCCTGCCGCAAATTGTGAATTTTGCTCCTGAATAGCTGAAATAACATCTTGAGGTGTCATGTTATAATCAGCCAATTTATCAGGTGATAACCAAATTCTCATTGAATAATCCTGACTGGCAAATAAAGATGCACTACCCACACCTTTAATACGTTTTATTTCATCCAAAACATTCAACAACGCATAGTTTGACACATAAACCGTATCATATTGCTTTGATTTTGAACGCATGGTAATAACTTGCAAAATCGAGTTTGATTTTTGCTCAACGGTAACCCCTTGCTTGGTAACCTCTGCCGGAAGTTTGGCTGAAGCAGCTTGAACTTTGTTATTAACATCAATTGTAGCCTGATCTGGATCAGTTCCGATTTCAAACACCACACCAATGGTCAAATAACCTGATGATGTAGCGTTTGAATACATATAAATCATGTTTTTAACACCGTTAACTTCCTGCTCAATCGGTGCTGCCACGGTATCTGCCAAAACCTCTGCCGTAGCTCCGGGGTAAACCGCAGAAATTTGAATTTCCGTCGGTACAATATTAGGATATTGCTCCACCGGCAACACTTTCATTGACACTAGTCCGGCCAAAACAATAACCAGTGAAATTACCGTAGCAAAAATCGGACGGTTAATAAAAAATTTTGAAAACATGATTTTTATCCCTTTAGTTTATTCAGCCTTTACGGTATTGATTATTTGCGGATCAACTTTCATCCCCGGACGCAGTTTCATAACCCCGCTTATAACCACCAAATCATTCGGATTTAATCCCTCATCAATAATCCATTGCCCATCTTTGGTAGTCAAACCTGGACGCACGCTGACACTCTCAATAACATTTTGAGCATTAACCTTATATACAAAAGCCCCTTCCGCTCCTTGCATAACGGCTTCTTGCGGTAAAACCAATGCATCAATTCTGGTCAAGCCCTCCAAAACCAAACGCAAAAACTGCCCCGGACGCAACCTTTTTTGAGGATTGGGGAAAACAGCTCTCAGTTTGATTGTACCGGTTTTTTCATCAATGCTCGGATTAATAAAATTAATTTCTCCGTCTAAAGGATATATAGTATCATTGCCGATTTTAACCTTAGCCGTGATTTCACTTTTATTTTGCGGATTTTTAATTAATCCTCTGTCTACCATGTTGGTCAAAGACAAAATATCATTTTCTGAAGCCGAAAATATAACATAAATCGGATCAAGTTGAATAATATTGGTCAAAAGCCCGTTAGTGGCAATCAAACTCCCCTCCGATTGAGCTTCCATACTGGTAACACCACTTATCGGAGCTTTTACCGTGGTATAATCCAAATTGAGCTGAGCAGATTCAACTTCTGCCTTAGCCAAAGCTGTACTTGCTTTCAAAGAATCAAGATTGGCTTTTGCATCATCTCTGGATTTTTCGCTGACCACATGCTGCTTATATAAAGTTTCAATACGTTTCCACTGCGTTTCTGCCGCATATAACTGTGCTTCATTTTGAGCCAACTTTGCTTTTGCTTGGCTCAAAGCAACTTCAAAAGGAGCCGGATCGATTTGAAACAACACACTTCCCTCTTCCACGGTAGCACCTTCAACATAATTTCTTTTTAACAAAATACCGCCGACACGAGCCCTCACCTCGGTTTCTTTTGAACCTTGAGCTCTGGCAGAAAACTCAAAGCTCAAAGGAATATTTTGCGGTTCAAGCTTAACCGCTTCAACCGGCATAATTTGTGGAGTTTGTTTTTGCTCTTCTCCTTCTTTTTTACAAGCACTCAGAGCTAAAAAAGCTACCGTTGCAATCCCGAATTTATTAAGCTTAAACATTATGGCATCCTTTTTCAAAAAAATAATCCTGCATATAAGCTACATACAATAAATAAAAAAATCCACAGTTTTTTCAAGGCATTTTTATTTGTGGATATTTGAGCACTTATATTCCATAGGCTTATTGAAATTTTCAACTTCCTTATTAGGTATAAAACAGCTCATAAAAAATGAGTCTCAATTTTATTAATTAATTGAAGGAGAAAAAACATGACTGAAGGCGTACGCTACCCTACTTTTGCATTCATCACCGGCGGTGCCGGCCAATCAGATGACGGTATTCCGCCACAACCATTTGAAACTTTTTGTTATGACTCAGCTCTCATGCAGGCCAAAATTGAAAATTTCAATATTGTTCCTTATACCTCTGTTTTACCCAAAGAACTTTTCGGTAAAATTGTTCCGATTAACGACAAAATCGTAAGCCAGTTCAAACATGGTGCCGTCCTAGAGGTAATCATGGCCGGTCACGGAGCCAGCCGTGATGAACACAAAGCCATTGCTACCGGTCTTGGCGTTTGCTGGGGCAAAAATAAAAAAGGCGAACTCATCGGTGGTTGGGCCGCTGAATATGTAGAATTCTTTGACACTCAAATTGATGATGAAATTGCTAAAGGCCACGCCGAAATGTGGCTAAAAAAATCCCTTAATCACGAATTGTCAATCCGTGGAGTTGAAAAACACTCTGAATTTCAGATGTGGCACAACTATGTAAACATCACTCAACAATTTGGTTTTAGTTTAACGGCCATGGGCTTCTTAAACTTTGAGCATGCCGCTCCGGCCAAAGATTAATCAACACTTATTTTCATTCCCCGAGGCAAAATCAGCCTCGGGGATAACTTAATAAGAAGGAAAATACGTTATGAAAACATCAAAACCATCATCTTCAACAAAGGCTGATAATGCCAAAGGACTTGGTGTCTTAGCTCTTGCTGCCATTGTTGTAAGCTCCATGCTGGGCGGTGGCATTTACAGCTTGCCCCAAAACATGGCCGCCGGAGCATCAGCCGGTGCCGTACTTTTGGCTTGGCTGATTACCGGTATCGGCATATTTTTCATCGCCCGCACTTTTTCAATCCTTTCCATGGCCAAACCTGACTTAACCACCGGAATATACTCATACAGCCGTGCCGGTTTTGGTCCTTATATCGGCTTTACCATCGGCTGGTCTTATTGGCTTTGCCAAGTCTGCGGTAACGTCGGTTATGCCGTTATCACCATGGATGCCTTAAACTACTTCTTCCCGCCTCATTTTGCAGGTGGAAATAACTTAGCCTCCATAATCGGTGGTTCAATCATCATTTGGGGCTTTAATTTTTTGGTCTTAAAAGGTGTAAAACAAGCCAGCTTTATCAATACAATAGGAACCATAGTCAAAATTGTTCCTTTGCTTTTGTTTATATTGATAATGCTGTTTGTTTTCAAATTCACCAATTTTGATTTTGACTTCTGGGGTGAAGCTGTAGCTACCAAAGCAAAATTAGGGGACCTAAATACTCAAATAAAAAGCACCATGTTAGTAACCTTATGGGCTTTTATCGGCATTGAAGGTGCCGTGGTAATGTCTAACCGAGCCAAATCACCTTCTGCCGTAGGTAAAGCAACCATTTTGGGCTTTGTATCATGCTTGGCTATTTACCTTTTATTATCACTTCTTCCTTTTGGTTATATGAACCAAGAACAATTGGCAGCTGTTTCAAATCCGTCAACTGCCGGCATATTGGAAGAAATAATAGGTCGTCCCGGTGCTTGGTTAATGAATATCGGTCTTTTGGTTTCCGTTCTCACCAGCTGGTTGGCTTGGACCATGGTAACGGCTGAGATTCCGCAAGCTGCGGCTCAAAACGGAACATTTCCCAAAGCCTTCACCAAAGAAAATGAAAACGGCTCTCCGTCGGTATCTTTAATTGTTACCAGTATTGCCATGCAGCTGTTTTTATTGTTGGTATATTTTTCCAATAACGCCTGGAACACCATGCTCAGCATCACCAGTGTCATGGTTTTGCCGGCATATTTGGCATCTTGTGCTTATTTATGGAAAATATGTGCCGACGGTGAATATCCGTCAAATATCATTTATAAACGCTCCGGAGCATTATTAACGGGAGTTCTCGGCGCTGTTTATGCCCTATGGCTGATTTATGCTGCCGGACTAAATTATTTGCTGATGGCAGTGGTAATCATTGCTTTAGGGATTCCGGTTTATATTTGGGCTCGCAAACAAAATGCTCCCCAAGAAAAAGCTTTCACCACTGATGAAGCTGTCTTTGCATGTATTTTGGTTTTGATTGCTCTCTTTGCAATCTATGCCTTCTCACATGGAATTATAAACCTGAACTAAACAATAAAAAAGGCTCCTTTCCAAGGAGCCTTTTTTCTTACCAATTATTATAATGTATTTTTTCCGGCTTAAACCTATCTTTCGGTTGTGGCGGAGTTTTTGTCGGATAACCAACCACCACCAATGCATTTGGCACAATATTTGCTGGCAACTTTAACAATTGTTGAAATTCTTTCATTCTATCTTCATAAGGATAAATCGCACACCAACAAGCACCAAGTCCACGTCCATGGCAAGCCAACAATAAATTTTCGGTTGCGGCACTGCTGTCTACCACACCAAACCCCTCACCTAATTCTTGATTTTTATCCCAACAAACAACTATTGCCAAAGATGCATCTTGTAAAAACGAACAATAAGGATGAATTTTCATAATTTTATCTTGTATTTTTTTCTCATCAACCACCACAAACTCCCACGGCTGACGATTACACCCCGAAGGGGCATACATGGCAATTTTCAAAATATCTTCAATAGCCTCTTTAGAAATTTTTTTGTCTTTTTCAAACTGACGCACCGAACGTCTGGTCAATAAACCTGCTTCCAAAAACATTCTTGTCTCCCAATTTTCATTATTTCATAAATAAGGTAAGAACTTTTTATTCAAAAAACAAGCTTAAAAATAGATACATATCAAAACCAAAATACATTTTCATAAACATATATTTATTATTTATTCATCAATGCTTATTGGTTGATTAGAAACCGACGATAGCTTAGTAAACTCTGCTATTCTATCAAAATTCCAACCTGATATATAATTAATTTTACATTCATAACTTGAATTTGTTTGCCAAATTCCTTGCCCTCCAAGCGAATAAGAAGAAATTTTTACATTATCTCCAAAAGATACAATATTTGTTTTTCCGCTCGGTTGTACATTAGAAATTACATAATTAATATTACTTGAATACAAATTAACTTCACTTCCACTTTCAAAATATAATAAATTATTTCCCTCTCCCGCCCAGTTATTATTGGTAATACACTGTGCTTCATCTGTTTTAATATTAAGTTTAGCCCCAGATTTTAAATAAAATTTAGATTCTATATGATTTTCCAGTCCCCAAGCACTAACACCTGTTCCCTCAAAATTAACTATTGCTCCTGATAAAGCTGTAATACTTGAATTTATCACATTATATATTCCTCTACAATGAGCTCCTACCAAACCTTTAATATTAACTACTGAATTATAATCTACATTCAACGTAGAACTTCCATTATATATTCCATGGTTTCTTCCTCCACTAGGAGAACCGTTAGCAATTTTTAAGTTAATAAGACCAGATATTTCATATGATGAACCAGATGCATATATTCCTGATTTTAGATCAACATTTTGATCTAAAGAAACATTAATATCACGAACACTTACATATTTCTTATTTTCTATTTTTACACCATTTAGCCCTGAAACACCATTCATATCTATATTTAAACAACTAACAATACTTGAATTTCCAGCAATAATTCCTGAAGATGAATCACCATTAAAGTTAAACGTTAATTTAGTTTGTGTCTTTGTATCATCTAAAAATCCTTCCCCAACAATACACTGGGTATCATTCAAAATTATTTGCTGATCTCCCATATCAATATCATTGGTTAAAACAATATTCTTCCCAGCATCAATAGCATCCAACAACTCATTTTTTGTTGATACATAAGCCACTCCATTAACATAAAAAATTTCTTTTTCAGTTTCAAATCTAAAATCACTTGATAATGAAGGAGAACCAGTTTTATATGCTTTCAACGACGCAGCATCGGCTAAAGAAACATTTTTAGTTACATCATACTTGTCCATATTTGCACCATTATTAAGCCAAATTTCGGCTCCAGAATCAACTTGAGCCATATAAAGCGGAACAGCTCCATTTGATGAATATATTTTTACAAGTGCATTACCACCTATTTCTGTTAGCTTAGCACTGTTTGTTGCCTCTGAAATAGCCTGAACATTTGCCCCTGAAACTATTATATTTGCCTTACCATCTATAAAACTATCTCTTATACCATATAATCCATCAGTAACCCTAATATTAGTCGTTCCATTAACTGTAGTATTATATATTCCTCTTGAATAACCATAATAAGCATCAATATTTACGACAGCATCTTCAGAAATTGTAGATGAGTGGACTCCTACAGTCGCATAAAAAAGCTTTATATTAACCTTACCGCTTACAGTTCCTCCTCCTATTGCATAAGCCGCAGCTGCAGCATTTCGACCTACAAGCGTTATATTAATATCTCTTATAACAGAACTGTTAGATAAATTAATAACACGATATTCTGATGCCGTAGATGCATTCAAAATCAACCTTGTTTGAGGTTTTGACGAATCAACATATTGAATTCCCGCAAGATTTTGGTTCTCATGCAATGTTATTACTTGCGTCCCCATATCAATATCTTTGGTCAGAACAATTGTTCCTTTTTTACCTGTATCAACGGCAGCTAATAATTCATCTTTTGTTGATACATAAATTATTTCACTGCATGTTCCACAAGCAGACTTACCAGATAAATAACCGTTAGGAACCCAGCTCATAAATTCACAATCACTCTGGATTACCCCTTCATTACATTTTTTAACTACACATCTGCCACAAATATCAGCTCCGGAATAACCATTAGAATCATGTACATAACCATCTCCATAATTGCTTCCGTCACAATTCTTAATTCCGGCACTATACCCTGCCGGACAACTCTTGGCCACACATTGACCACACGCTTCTTCTCCGGAAAAATTATTACTCTTAACCCAGTTCCAGCCTTCTTTTCCATTCTCTTGGGCATAACATACTTTTTCTGTCTTTTCTGTATTGGGACAAGATTTGACCGTATATTCACATTTGCCGCATTTTTGATCTCCGGAATAACCACTGGAAGAATGAGCAGCATTATAACCTGTCTTCTCCAAACAAGATAATAATCCTGCCGTATAACCTGAAGGACAGGGCTTGGCTGTACATGCATAACAAAGTTTATGAATAGAATAAGTTTTACTGCAATTATAACCGCTTCCTTTAGGAGATGAAAAGTATCCGAAATCCTCACAATTCATATTACGGGTACTTTCGTCTTTATTAACACGACTATTATCATCAAAATAATTTTCAATTTTCACATTCTCGAACTGATAATCCGGCAACCAATAAATTTTAGCCTCAACAGCATAAGAAAAAAAGAAAAATCCCAATAATATAAATAAAAGCTTTTTCATGACAAATACCTTCATAAAGTAATAAATTTATAGGTAACATCTACCGCCGGCTCTTTTTTCATTTTAAACCAACAAAAATACCATGTCAATCATCAAATAAAAACTTTATGTACACACCATATGACGTGAAAATATTTCAGAAAAACTTTTCACCATTCTTCTTGATTCTGTTTCAATATCTCCAAATCAGCTTTAATATGAGAAATTAGTTCTTCCTGTGTTATGGTTTCCTTTTTTCTATCAACAAAGAACCTCAATGTTCGCAAATAATGCCTTTGAATACCAAGCTGTGTATCTAAAATCATTTGGAAAAACAGACGTTCTTGTTCATCTTGAGCTGTTTCAAATTTTTTTCTAGCTTCATCAAAAGTAACATCCTCATAAGGAATTATTCCTTGTGTCATAACCTTACATTGATTATCAGCAATTTCAGCCATTCCTGACTGTATAAAATATTTGCTTTTTACAGCTCCGTCATCACCCAAAATCTGCAAAACCCCAAAATCCAAAACAAACACACTTGGAGCACGCTGCGGCAAAATATTAACATCCGCCCTAACTGCAGGAATAATAACGCTGGCAACATCCGTTTCCAAATATATTTTGGACGGGGTCGCAATACTCAGCTTTATTTCTTTTGCCATAATGCACTCCTGTTTTTATGCTGCTTTTTCTTTCATTTTTTCGGCTTTTTTCAGAGCATCCTCAATGGTACCAACCATATAAAAAGCTTGCTCCGGAACATCATCATGTTTGCCTTCCAAAATCTCCTTAAAGCCCTTAATGGTATCTTCAAGTTTAACAAACACCCCAGGTGTTCCTGTAAACACTTCTGCCACATGAAAAGGTTGAGACAAGAAACGTTGAATTTTACGAGCTCTGGCCACAGTCAAGCGATCTTCATCTGATAATTCATCCATACCCAAAATTGCAATAATATCTTGCAATGATTTATATTTTTGCAAAACTTCTTGCACTTTTCTGGCCACTTGATAATGTTCCTCACCCACAACCTGAGGATCCAAAATACGACTGGTTGAATCTAACGGATCAACGGCAGGAAAAATACCCAACTCAGAAATTGAACGCGACAAAACAGTTGTTGCATCCAAGTGAGCAAAAGTTGTAGCCGGAGCCGGATCAGTCAAGTCATCGGCAGGAACATATACAGCTTGCACGGATGTAATTGAACCGTTTTTAGTTGAAGTAATACGCTCCTGCATGGCACCCATATCCGTACCCAAAGTCGGTTGGTAGCCAACTGCAGAAGGGATACGTCCCAACAAAGCTGAAACTTCAGAACCTGCTTGTGTAAAACGGAAAATATTATCTACAAAGAACAACACATCTTGATGAGCTTCATCTCTAAAATATTCTGCCTGTGTCAATCCTGTCAATGCAACACGTGCACGAGCTCCTGGAGGTTCATTCATTTGTCCGTAAACAAGCACTGTTTTTGACTTATCGCCTTTCAAATCAATAACACCAGACTCAATCATTTCATGATAAAGGTCATTACCTTCACGAGTACGTTCTCCTACACCGGCAAAAACCGAATATCCGCCATGACCTTTAGCAATATTATTAATAAGCTCCATAATCAAAACTGTTTTGCCAACACCGGCACCACCAAATAAACCGATTTTTCCGCCCTTAGCATAAGGTTCCAACAAATCAATAACCTTAATACCGGTGGTCAAAACCTCTGTTTCCGTAGATTGATCAATAAAGGATGGTGCTGGACGATGAATTGGATAATAATGTTCTGATTTTATATCTCCGCGATCATCAACCGGTTCACCAATAACATTAACAATACGTCCTAACAGTGCCGGCCCAACCGGAACTTCAATCGGAGCTCCAGTATTAACCACGTCTTGCCCACGAACCAAACCATCTGTTGCATCCATGGCAATACAACGAACAACATTTTCTCCCAAATGTTGAGCGACTTCCAAAACCAAATTTCGCCCGTGGTTATCACACTGTAAAGCAGTCAAAATCGGCGGCAAGACATCAACATTATCAAACTTAACGTCAACAACTGCACCCGTAACCTGAGAAATGTGACCTAACTTACCGCTATTTTTTTCTTTTTTTATTGTTGCTTCAATTTTTTTCACGTCTTTTTTATTGTTTTTTTCTATCTGTTCAATAGACTTTTTCTCTTTGGCAAGACTTGATGACGCAACCTTTTTTGTTGCTTTTTCAGCAGTCTTCGTTGTTGCCTTTTTTGTAACCTTTTCTTTTGTCGTTGCCATTTACTTTCTCCTGTTAAACCCTTATTTATAAAGCTTCCGCACCAGATATAATTTCAATCAATTCGGTTGTAATCGCTGTCTGTCGCATACGATTATATCTTAATGTCAATTTACTTATCATATCTTTAGCGTTTCTGGTTGCATTATCCATAGATGTCATTCTTGCCCCATATTCTGATGTTTGAGAATTAAGCAATGCCTGGAAGATATCCGCAACCACCAACATAAATGCTACATCATTAAATACCTTTTCTTTCGGAGCATCATATTCATAAAAAGCCTCTCCGTACTTATCATCATAACGAGGATCATTTTCATCAATATCCAAAACATAAGGTAAAATTTGCTGACACTTTAATTCACGATTAATTGCTGATTTAAAGTGAGTATAAATCATCTCGCAAACATCGAACTCTCCAGTCATATACAGTTCAAAAAGTCTTTCTGCTATACGTTCTATTTCACGATAACTAGGTCCTTTAGCTGCAACACCCGTCATCACTTCAAAAACCGTTTCAGGACATCTGCGTTTTAAAGTATCACCTATTTTTTTGCCAATACATAATACCTTAACGTTTTTACCTTCTTGATGCAAAGCATCAATTTTACGCAAAGTTTCTCGTAAAACATAAGCATTATAACTTCCGCACAATCCTCTGTCTGATGAAAAAGCAACCAACAAATAATTTTTCTTATTAGGATTTGGCATCATAATTAAAGGATAAACCATTTCCACACCGGTCGCTTTTTCCTCATCTTTTAGATCTTTATAAAGCCTGCCTGCAATTGTCTTTAACCCGTCATAATATGTCTTTGAGCGTCCCAACAACTCTTGGGATCGACGCAGACGAGCTGCAGCCACCATTTTCATGGCGGAAGTAATCTTCTGCGTCGATTTAATACTCTCAATACGGGTTCTTAACTCTTTTAAGCCTGCCATAACTTAGATCCTTATGCTGCCTTATCTAAAGCCTCGGAAAAATTCTTGGCAAATTTTTTATAAAAAGCGTTCAATTTTTCCTCCAACTCTTCCGAAATAACTTTCTTTTCAGCAATTTCTTTCAACAAGTCAGCATGATTGGCCCGCAAATCCTGTAAAGCTTTTTGTTCAAATTCACGAACATTTGCTAACTCAATACCGTCCAAGAAACCACGAACACCTGCAAATATAGCAACGACCTGTTCCTCAACCGGCATCGGACAATATTGCGGCTGTTTTAGCATTTCCGTCAATCGAGCACCTCTTGCCAACAAATTCTTTGTTGATTGATCCAAATCCGAAGCAAATTGAGCAAAAGATGCCATTTCACGATATTGAGCCAGATCAAGCTTCATACTTCCAGCCACTTGCTTCATGGCTTTAATTTGAGCAGCAGACCCAACACGACTCACCGAAATACCGACATTAACCGCTGGACGCACACCTTGATAAAACAAGCTTGTTTCCAAAAAGATCTGCCCGTCCGTAATTGAAATCACATTAGTCGGAATATAGGCTGAAACATCTCCGGCCTGAGTTTCAATAACCGGCAACGCCGTCAATGACCCAGCCCCTTTATCATCACTCATCTTTGCAGCACGCTCCAACAAACGAGAATGCAAATAGAATACGTCGCCTGGATAAGCTTCACGTCCTGGTGGACGACGTAACAACAAAGACATCTGTCTATAAGCCGTGGCTTGTTTAGATAAATCATCATAAAATATAACGGCATGCATTCCGTTATCACGGAAAAACTCTCCCATGGCACAACCGGAATACGGAGCAATATATTGCATCGGAGCCGGATCAGAAGCTGTTGCCGCCACCACAATGGTATAATCCATTGCTCCAAAGTCCTTTAAGGTTTTAACAACCTGTGCCACTGTAGAACGTTTTTGTCCTACTGCCACATAAATACAATACAATTTTTCTTTTTCAGACTTTGCTGCATCATTAATTTTTTTCTGATTTATTATGGTATCCATAATAATTGCAGTCTTACCTGTCTGTCTGTCACCGATAATCAACTCACGTTGACCACGACCGATAGGGATTAATGAATCAACTATTTTCAAACCTGTTTGCATCGGTTCATGGACGGAACGTCTGGGAATAATTCCAGGAGCCTTTACTTCTGAACGGCTGAACTCTTTAGCCTTAATAGCTCCCTTGCCATCAATCGGCTCACCCAAAGCATCGACCACACGTCCCAACAACTCTTTTCCTACAGGAACACTAACAATTTGATCGGTTCTTTTTACCATATCGCCTTCTTTGATTTGTTGGTCAGAACCAAAGATAACCACGCCGACATTATCTTCTTCCAAGTTAAGAGCCATTCCCTTAACTCCGCTTTCAAACTCCACCAACTCACCGGCTTGAACCTTGTCCAATCCATAAACTCTGGCAATACCATCGCCCACAGACAACACTTGCCCTACCTGAGCAACATCAACCGCAACATCGGAATTTGCGATTTTATCTTTGATTATGGAAGATATTTCACTGGCTGATACCGACATTATTGTCCACCTTTCATCAAAATTTCCAACCGATTTAACTTAGTTTCTACTGAATCATCAATCATTTTAGAACCGGCGATAATACGCAAACCGCCAATTAACCCCGGTTCTATATGGTAAGAAAGTACAATTTTTTGTCCCAAAAGTTTTTCCAAATTAGCTGTCAGCTTTTTATCTTGAGACGCTGTCAACTTTTTTACGCTTTCAACCACAACTTCAGCAATATTATGACGACGATAATACACATGCACGAACTCTTCCAAAATTTGCAAAAGCTCAGCAAATCTTCGATTTTCAAGGATTATATTCATGCAACGTAAGGTATCATCATCAAGTTTCAAAACTTTTGCCGCCTTTAACAAAACATCTTCTTTGTCAGCATCTTTTTGCATGGGATTCGCCAAATACTTCAAAAAAGCCTTATCAGTATTGCTAATATCTATCAATTTTTTAACATCGGCAAACACCTTCTCAACTGCTTTTTTCTCTAAAGCAGCATCATAAAGTGCTATAGCATAAGTCATGGCAATCTTTGTTTTTGAAACTTTTTTCACGTTTAACAAACTCTCAAATTTTTAAACTGAACATATATTAAACACCAATTAGTTTCTAATTTATTAATAGCAAACCCATTTTACAACAAAATAAATTGGTTATCCCCTATCCCATATTTACATAAAACTATATGGATCAATATCCACTTCTACTCTAACCGAAGAAGGAACTTTTATTTTAGTCAACCACAGCCTTAAAACATCTTGAATTTTAATATTTTTTGGCGTCTTTAAAAGTAGTCTGTATCTATACTTGTTCCGCAAAACAAATATAGGAGCCTGAGCCGGACCCAAAGTCGAAGTCACATTATCGTTAGGAGCCGTTTGCCCCAACCAAACAGCTGTCTTTTCAACATCTTCCTGTTTTGTCCCCGAAACAATAACGGCTGCCAATTTTCCAAACGGCGGCATTTTAAGAATTTTACGTGTTTTTTTCTCCAAATTCAAAAACTTAGCAACATCATTTTCAACCAATGCTTTCAAAACGGCATTTTCAGGATATAACGTCTGCAAATAAACGATTCCTTTTTTATCTCCTCTTCCGGCTCGCCCAGAAACCTGAGATAAAAGCTGAAACGTTCTCTCTGATGCTCGCAAATCACTTCCCATCAGTCCCAAATCGGCATCAACGATTCCGACCAAAGTCAAACTTGGAAAATGGTGCCCTTTGGCTAATATCTGCGTACCTATAAGGATATCAACTTTTCCGGCTTCCATATCTTTAACTACTTCTGCCACTTCCTGAAAATTAGTAGTAAAATCACTTGATAAAACTTTAACCTTGGCTTCCGGCAAACGAAAGCGCACTTCTTCAGCTATCCTTTCAACCCCGGGCCCACAAGCTGTAAGCCCTGTTTCCGAATGACATTCCGGACACTCTTTAGGCAAAGGCATCATATATCCGCAATGATGGCAAACCAATTTTTTTGCTCGTCTATGCTCTGTCAACCATGCAGTACAATTCGGGCATTGGATTCTATGCCCGCAATCACGACAAATAACTAAAGGAGCATAACCTCGACGATTCAAAAATAACATTGATTGCTCACCCTTAGTCAAATTTTCTTTTAACGCATTTGCCAAAGTTGGAGACAACCACGAAACTCCCCATTCTCCGCGGATTGGCTTATCTGTTTTAAGATCAATAATTTTTATCTCCGGCAATTGTGCTTTTGCATAACGACTGTTCAATTTAACTTCGTCATATTTACCGCTTTCAACATTAACCACCGTTTCCAAATCAGGTGTTGCCGTTGATAAAACAATCGGAATATTTTCATATTTGGCTCTGACAATTGCCATGTCTCGCCCTTGATAATTAACCATATCTTCTTGCTTAAAAGATTGATCATGGCTCTCATCAACCACAATCAACCCCAAATTATTATATGGCAAAAACAAAGCCGAACGTGCTCCTATCAAAACTTTGGCAGAGCCCTCAATTACAGCTTTCCATGTATCGATTCTTTCTCTGTTTCCCAATGCCGAGTGCCACTTTGCAGGTTTTACGCCAAAACGCTTTTCAAAACGTCCCAACCACTGTGAAGTAAGCCCTATTTCTGGTACCATAATTAAAACTTGCCGCCCCTGACGCAATGCTTCTGCCACGGCCTCAAAATAAACCTCTGTCTTTCCTGATCCGGTAACGCCGTTTAGAAGAGTAACATTAAAACCATTTCCGATTTTTTGCACCAAACAATCAGCTGCCATTTGTTGTTCAGATGTAAGTTTAACTTTTTGAAAATCACAAATAGGTTCTTCAAATTTGCGTTTTGCTTCCACCATTACCGGCCGCAAGATTTCCGCATCAATCAATGTTTTTATAACCGACTGTCCCACTCCTGCTCCGGCGGCAATTTCTCTTCTGTCAAAAGGAGCAAATTTCAAAAAATCAATCACTCGCCATCGTGCATCAGAATTTTTAAGCTTGGCTTCTGCTAAAGTCTTTCCCGAAAGCTCATATAACACATTCATCTTAGGGTCTTCAAAAACTCCGCGTACAGACAAAACCATCTTCAAAACCATACCTACAAATGCCATATTGTATGAAGCCACAAACTCAATAAATCTCATTAATTCAGCACTTAAAGGTGGAAAGCTGATTCTTTCCATCACATTTTTTATTTTTCTATCATCAAGCTCAGAAGTTTTTCCCTCTTTCCAAATCACACCCACCAGAACTTCACGTCCAAAAGGAACCCTAACCATTTCTCCCAACACAAAATCTCCTTCGATTTTATAATCAAAAGGTTCATTAAAAGGTAATGGTAGTAAAACCCCGACAATCATTTATTAATTCCTCTGCCTCGTATTTTACAAATTTGAATATAAAATAAAAGCCCCTTCCCAACAAAATCCCCACAAAAAAATCCTGTCGTATCATAACGACAGGATTTTTTCCTACCTTATCTTAGAAAACAATTTTGCAACTACCCAAGATATCAAGAGACAAATTAATGTCCCTACAATAATTGTCGGCATCAAGTTTGCATCGGGCGAACCTGGAACCTTGCCGAACGGGAAATACATAGATACACAAAATGTCCAAAGGAAAACAACAACCGTCATAAACTTGTTGCAAACGTTCAGTCCGCTTCTTTTAAGACCGAAAGATATCGCCGCCAACAACAGAACAACGAACATCCATACCGCAAAAATAGCGACCTCATCCCTTGTATCACGAGCTGAATCATAAAAATATCCATCTTCAAATGCAGCTCTGTAGTAGTCTAAAATGCCGTGAATTGTAGGATCCATAACACAAAAATTTTAAGTTATACAATAATTTTTAGGTGACAATAAATTTACACAATTTGTCTAATATGTCAATACACCAAACATTAACTTTTAAAACTTATAATAAATTTTATGAAGAAAGAAATAACATATCAAGCAACTGATGAAGTTATAAAAACAATTCATCAGTGGCAAAGTTGGTTGCAAAATGAACGTCGTTATTCTTTGCATACATTAGATGCATACTCGCGTGATTTGGCAGCTTTCTTTAATTTTTTGGTAGAATATCTAGGAAACAAGCCATCTTTTAATGATCTTGCCAAATTGGATGTCAGAGCTTTCCGTTCTTTTTTAAGTTCTCAAGCAAGCCGTTATATTGATAAATCATCTATCGGCCGCGAACTTTCTACCTTGCGTAATTTTTTCAAATATTTAAGCCGCAACAATATCTTAGATAACACTGCCATCAGTGTCATAAGTTCTCCTCGCAGACCCAAAATTTTGCCTCGAGCCTTAGATGTTGATGAAACTTTTAATGTTTTGGATGTGGCGGCAAATTTTGCCAAAAATGAGTGGCAAGGGCTTAGAGATACCGCCATTTTAACAATATTATATGGATGTGGTTTGCGAATTTCTGAAGCCCTGTCTCTCAATGCCGGCGATATCAACCATAGCAATTTCCTAAAGATAAAGGGAAAAGGCAACAAGGAACGTTTGGTCCCTCTCCTTCCCGTTGTTGTTGAAAAAATAAATGCCTACTTAAAAGCCTGCCCCTATGATATCAAAAACGGCGAACCATTGTTTTTAGGAGCAAGAGGCGAGCGTTTAAGTCCTCGCATCGTGCAAAGAACTTTGGAAAAAGTCAGAGCTTATTTAGGCCTTTCTGATACATTGACGCCCCATGCCCTCAGACACTCTTTCGCGACTCACCTTTTGGCGGAAGGGACAGATTTACGCTCCATACAGGAGTTATTGGGTCATGCGTCCCTACACACCACCCAACGTTACACTGATGTTCAAATTGAAACTCTGCAAAAAGAATATAATAAAGCAGGCCTGTTAAAATAAAATCATCTCAAGCCCAAAATAAAATTTATCTCTGCTTCAAAACAAAAAAATACCGATTTGAAACATCAAACCGGCATTTTTCACTGATGATAAATGAAATTACTTTAATTTCTTTTCAACGAACTCTTCGTGTTTTTTAGACTTCTTATCATATTTTTTCAAAGTCAACTTTTCCGGATGAGTTCTCGGATTCTTTTCAGCAAGATAAAATGTACCGGTTCCGGCAGTGCTTTCCAATTTTACTTTAACTTTAATTGCTTTTGCCATGTTCTTATACTCTTTTTCCAAAATTAAAATTCAAACATTTAGGCGTAATATACATTTTTTTTGCCTACTGTCAACTAGAATCTCACAAAAAACTACAATTCTAACAATTTTTCAGCTACTTCAAGCTCTAATATTGAGTTTTCTCGCTCTTCAGCCAAGCAATTTTTTACTTTAACCGCCAATAGATTATCAATATTTTTACCCTCTGGCATTTCAAAAGTGCAAATATCAGGCATCACCCCTTGTTTATCAAGCCTTCGTCCTGAAGGAGTATAAAAATAAGCATTGGTTAAAGACAATACTGCTCCGTTATTAAAATAAATAAGATTTTGTATCGTTCCTTTACCAAAACTTTTTGTTCCCACTACCTTTGCCCTGCTCTGTTCTTGCAAAGCTGCCGCCAATACCTCTGCTGCCGAAGCTGTTTTACCGTCAATCAAAACCACAATAGGCTTATCTTTCCAAATATCCCCCTCTTCAGAGTTATAATAGATATTTTCTTGTTGTTTCCTTCCTTGCGTAGAAACCACAATGCCTTCATCCAAAAATAAATCTGCCACCTCAATTGCCGTACCCAACTGCCCTCCTGGACTTCCTCTCAAATCAATAATCAAACCTTTGGCATCTTTATTATCATTAATTGCTTTTTTCACTTCTTCCAAAGTATAGTTATTAAAAGCCAAAATCTTTATATACAGATTTTGTCCCTCTTTTCGAGCCGCAAAATTTCGCATATGTTTCAAACGTTTATCTTTGGCACTTTCAGCATCAAAGTAAAATTTTGTATCTTCATCAAAAATTTTTATTGCCTCCTGCATCATCAAATCAGGCATTTCAAAATCTCTTCTAAATGCTTGTTTTGAAACTTCCGTTGCCTTATCCATAATTTCTGAACTAAGCTTTACCCATGCGTTAACATTATTTCTATCTTCAGGTTTACGCACTGATTTTTGCAATCTTCCTTGATAATATAGGCTTACTTTTGTGTCATCATCTCCAACTTTAAGATTTTTATCAACAGATGATATTCCTTTCAAAAAAGCCACCGCCACATCTTCAACATTTATCGATTCAACATATTGAGCAGGAATTTTATTATAAATTTGCTGCAAAAACTCCTCATCTGCTGCCTGAGCAAGACCGGAAAAGGACAAAAAGCATATAAAAATCAAAACTCTTTTCAATTTAGCTCACCTCTTTCTGAAAGTTTTTGCCACTCTAAAATTATTTTTAACATAATAATCCTCTCCGTCATCAGGATCAATATACTTAAAAATCAACCCTCCGCTGATTGGAGATGCCTCAATCAATCTTGCTTTTAAAACCGCCCCAAACATAAATTCTGTTTTTCTTTTTCTGGCAATCATTAACAAATTGCCGTCATCTAAGACATAATCATCATCAGGCAAAGTCCGCATTGGAATTAACCCTTCTGCTCCCAAACTTTCTATTTTCACAAAAATTCCCGCCGTTGACAATCCGCTGATTTTAACCTCAAATTCCTGCCCTATCATTGGCTGCAGATATGAAGATACCATTCTTGCCGTCAAATCTCTTTCGGCATTAACGGCTCGTCTCTCGGTATCATTCAAATGTTTGGCAATATCCTCAAAAACACTAACCGAAACATTATCTTCCAAACCCCCGCCTTCAGGCAATTTCAAAAAACTAATCAAAGCCCGATGAATCAAAAGGTCCGCATATCTTCTTATCGGCGATGTAAAATGCACATAATCTTTTAACCCTAAACCAAAATGTCCTATATTATGCGGGCTATATTGAGCTTGAGCCTGCAGCCTCAAAATCAAATTTGAGATTCCCTCACCCCAACCATTTTCCGAACACTTATGCATCACCTTATTAAAATGTTCAGCTTTCAACGCCGGCAAATCAGGCATTTTTATCTTCAGATTCTTGCATATGGGAGCGAATTCCCTTAATTTATCTTCAGGCGGTCTGTCATGTACTCTAAACATAATCGGCAGTTTACTCTTTTTTAGCTGCAAGGCTGCTGCATTATTGGCGGCAATCATAAACTCTTCCACAATTTCATTTGCCGTATAGTGTTCTTCTTTAGCAATTGAAATTATATCTCCATCTTTATTGGTTTTAATTTTAACCTCATCACTTTCCAGCTCTAAAGATCCTCTTTTTTGTTTTGCTTTTTTGAGGGCCAAATAAGCTTCATATACAGGTCTTATCGTTGTTTTAAAACATGGTGTAATATTGACTGATTTTTTGCCATCCAAAGCCTCTTGAACTTCTTTATAAGTCAATCTTGCAACAGATTTCATAACCCCGCGGCAAAACTCATAATTTTGCAATTTTCCTTCATTATCAATACTCATCAAACAAGCCAAACAGGCTCTTTCTTTTTTAGGCTGCAAAGAACAAAGCTCATTAGACAACTTTTCAGGCAACATTGGTACTGTTTTCCCCGGAAGATATACGGAATTTCCGCGCCTGTAAGCTTCGCGATCAAGTTCACTCCCTGCTCTTACATAAAAAGCAACATCTGCAATTGCCACAATCAAATTAAAGCCGAGAGCTGTTTTTTCTGCCCAAATTGCATCATCAAAATCTTTTGAATCGTCTCCGTCTATGGTAACTAATGGAAACGACCGCAAATCAACTCTCTCTTTTTTATTAAAACTTGGCAATTTTGCCAATTCGTTAGCAATTTTCTTATCAAAAACATATGGAATTTGATATTTATCTAAAATCAAAGCAGAAACCGCTTTTGCCAAACTGAATTGACCATAGTTTTTAACAACTTTTGCCTCCCGAAAACGATTATCATTACTCAAAGCCACACAAACAAAATCACCATTTTTTGCTTTTGCTCGCTCAGTTAACAAATAGTGCGTATATTGATTTTTTTCTGCCGGCAGCAAATAAAAATCTTTTCCTTTTTTTTCAACGACACCATATATTTTTTCTTCTTCATCTTTTTGCAGAGCAATTTTTGCAATCGGTTTGGCATGATACTGTCCCTTTTGCCAAAACACTTTTGCTAAAAAAATATCTCCTTCTTGCAGTGGTGGTTTTATTTTTGCTTTAGCATCAACAAAAATTTTTTCTTTGGTTTTAGATTTACCATAAATTGCGGCAACCAAGTCGCCTCCGCTACCATAACCGATAACGGATAAAGTATAAACACCGTCTTGTTTCTTTTTGGTCGTCATTAATCAAGCTCCGCCTTCAAAACCGTATGATCAGAAGGTTTATTTTTTCGTCTTGGTTCTTTATCAACTTCACAACTTTTCAACAAATCAGCGGCATTTGGAGATAAAAATAAATAATCGATTCTCATCCCCAAATCATTTTGAAAAGCTCCTCCGCCATAATCCCAATAAGTATAACCGTTAGTCCGGCGATGCAGGCAACGAAAAGCATCATAGTAACCCAAATATTCCAAAGCTTTCAGTCTTTGTTTAACCTCTTCCCTAAACAAGGCATTATTCCGAAAAGCTTCCGGATCATATATATCGGCATCAGTCATAATAACATTAAAATCGCCACCCAAAACCACCGGAATTCTCAAATCCAAAAGTTTTTTGGCATGATTGTAAAAAGCTTCCATCCACCTTAACTTGTATGTATATTTACTGTCATCATCGGGTGCATTATAAGGCGGATTTCCGTTCGGCAAATATATTGAAGCAACTCGGTAAACTCTTTTTCCGTCATTTATTTCCGCTTCCAAATAGCGAGAATTTTCATCTTCAAAATCAGGCAACCCCTCTTGTATGATTTTGATTTTATGCCTGCTTAAAACAGCCACTCCGTTATAGCTTTTTTGCCCCAAAATTTTTGCCTCATATCCGGCAACTTGCAGTTCAAAAAACGGAAAAGCATTAAACTCACATTTAATCTCTTGCAGCAGCACCACATCCGGATTTTCTTCTCTCAGCCATTCAAGTAAGTTCTCCATTCTGGCATTGATTGAATTAACGTTATAAGTTGCAATTTTCATTATTAACCCTTTTTTGAAACATTTTATCTTATCATATACTACAAATATATGTATTGAAAGCGAAAAAAACATGACCTTAGCAACTTATGCCTGCTCAGATTCAACTTGTCACGGTCGCCTATACCCTGACTATGTTAACATCATTCGTTCCCCTTTTCAAAGAGACAGAGACCGACTGGTTCATTCTTCGGCATTTCGCCGTCTAGACGGCAAAACCCAAGTTTTTGCCTACCATGAAGGCAAAAACTATCGCACTCGTCTAACCCACAGCATTGAAGTTGCACAAATAACCAGAACCATTTGCAAAAAACTTAATTTAAATGAAGAATTGGGAGAGGCCATAGCTCTAGCTCATGATCTTGGACACCCTCCATTCGGACACGCAGGCGAACGTGGATTAAACAACTCAATGAAAAAATTTGGTGGTTTTGATCATAATATAAACTCACTGAAAATAATGACTAAGTTGGAACGCCACTACCCAGAATTTGACGGCTTAAATTTAACCTGGGAGACAATTGAAGGAACAGTCAAACACAATGGCCCCATAAAAAAGGTTTCTGATAGTTATTTGAAAGAATACAATAAAATTTTTGATTTGGATCTAAAAAATTTTTCATCTCTTGAGTCTCAGGTCGCATCTTTTGCTGACGATATTGCTTACAATAACCACGATATTGACGATGGTTTCAGGGCCGGATTTTTCAGTATTGAAGATTTAAAATCTTTACCGTTTATTGCAACTATAATTGACAAGTTTGACTCTCAAAATCCTAACTGTGCCGATAGCATACGTATTTATGCCATCACTCGTAATATGATTGCAGACATGGTCTTTGATCTTTTGGAAAACACTCAACGCAATATCAAAAAAAACAACATCAAAACCGCAGCTGACGTTCGTCGGCAACAATCTTTTACCGCGGACTTTTCAACACAAATGCATGAAAAGATAAGACAGCTACATTTTTTTCTTTCCAAACATTTTTACACTCATACCAGTGTTGCCCGCATGGACATGAAATCACAAAAAATTGTTGAAGACTTGTTTAATGCTTTTATGAATGATTACAAAATATTACCCATGGAAGTAAGAGAAGGTATATCCTCAACAACCAAAGACGAAGATTTAGCTGAATGCATCTGTACATACATTGCCAACATGACAGATATGATGGCTGTTGACGAACATAAAAAACTTTTTGATGCAAGTTACAGATTCTGATTTTTGTTAATTTAATATAAAGTTTTTTCGTTTAACATAATTTTATATTTAAATTACCAATTAGCAAAGGAGCTATCACAATGTTTTCCGATTTTCAGAATGAAAACAACCAAGGTGATGATTTTCTTGATGAATTTCGTCAAAAATTAAATACCCAACCTCTTGAAAATTTTGAGGAAAAGAAAAACGAAATCAATCGCTCCAAAAATGTTTTCATTGGCACGGTTTCAGGTATTGCCATGGCCGCTGTAGTCGGCTGGTTCGTTTTATCTCCTCGTTATTCAGATGAAACCAATGTTGAAATTCCCGTTATACGTCGCCCACAAACAGCAGTTAAAGTCCAACCCAGTGATCCGGGTGGAATGGAAATTTTAAATCAGGATAAATCGGTTTATGACATTATTGAGAAAAAAGATGATAGCAAAACCGTGGTTGAAAATCTTCTTCCCCCGCCTGAAGAACCAAAACTCCAAGCTATTGCTCCCATCGAAGAGCCCGTAAAAGAAATACCTGAGACTACGACAATCACTCAAAAAGCCGAAGAAATCATCAAAACCGCGGAAATAAAATCTGTCCCTGAACCGCAGGCCGTAAGGAATGAACCGGCTCCGGTTAAAGAAGTGCCATTAAGCCAAGTTGCTCAGACAACTTCTACCCCTCCGGATACTGCTCCTGCCGTTGAAGCAGCAAAACCAACAACAGAACCGACAAAAGTTTCAATCCCCGCTAAAGAAGAGGTAAAAGCCGTTGTTGAAGCCCCTGCAGTTATTACGACAACAGCTTCCGTTACCGGGCCATGGGTTGTTCAATTAATATCATCCCCCAACCGCCAATCGGTTGATAAGGCTTGGAATGACTTGGCTAAAAAATATTCACCGCTTTCCGGCCAACCACATGAAATTGAAGCAGCAGATTTGGGTGCTAAAGGAACCTTTTATCGTCTATTTGCCGGAGCATTTACAGATCGCTCCGGTGCCGATAAACTTTGCAACGATATCAAAGCCCTTGGCGGCTCTTGTATAGTAAAGAAGAAATAGTCATGCTAATCAGTATCCTGGTCAACTTTGTTCCGATTATAATTGCCATCGTCTTACACGAGGTTGCCCACGGATATATAGCTTATTGGTGCGGGGATGCAACAGCCAAAGAAAATAAACGTCTATCCCTAAATCCTTTGCGTCATATTGATATTTTCGGCACTCTTATTTTACCGACCATACTAATACTTTCAAAGATTGGTTTTGTATTTGGTTGGGCCCGCCCTGTTCCCGTAAATTATAACAACCTTCGTCATCCTAAAAGAGATGTCTTGTTGGTAGCCTCCGCCGGCATAATTACCAATTTGCTTTTAGCCTTAATATCTTCACTTTTACTATTATTGATGCCTTATATTGATCATCGTTTAACACAAGGAATTGCGACCTTGTTTTTGATAAACATGATAATTTTTAACGTTGTTCTGGCAGTATTCAACGCCTTACCCATTCCCCCGCTTGACGGTTCAAAAATATTGCTTGGTTGGTCCGATAATCCCAAAATTCAAAACTTTCTAAACTCATATCGCAACGGCTCAATTTTTATTATTTTGCTTGTTTTTGTTATTCCGATGATTTCTCGCTATTTGGGCTTTGATTTTAACCCCTTTGGCTATTATCTGATAAAAACATCAAAATATTTAGTTTCATTATTCATTTAAGGAGCAATATAATATTATGAATAAACCGATTATGGCTGCAATTTTATCTTGTCAGGGAACTTCTCTCAATGATGAAGAAAAAAAGTTCTTTGCCCAAAATAATCCTTTAGGAATAAACATCTTTTCTCGTAATATTGCCAGCAAACAACAATTGAAAAAACTGATAAACGAAATAAAAGAAGTTATCGGACGAGATGATGTCTTAATTGCCATTGATCAAGAAGGTGGGCGTGTTCGCCGTTTGGCTGAACCTGAATTCAGACCATACACCTCAGCAATATCTCTAGGATCTCTTCCGATTAAAGATGCAAAAGAAGCCTCATCTTTACACACAGATTTAATTTGTTCTGATTTGCAAGAAATGGGAATTAACGTAAACTATGCCCCCGTTTTAGATATTTATTATTCAGATACATCCCCAGCATTAAAAAGTCGTTGCTTAAGTGATGATTCTAAAATCGTAACAACATTAGGAAAAATTATGGTTGATTGTTACATAAAAAACGGAATCTCACCATGCATCAAACACATGCCCGGCCATGGTAGAGCTTCGGTAGATCCTCATCTACACATGCCCATAATAAATTCTTCATTAAAAGAATTGGAGCAAGATTTTCTTCCTTTCCAAAAAGTCAATTACTCTCCTATGGGCATGACTGCTCATATTGTAATTTCTGCTGTTGATGATAAACATCCAATTACTCAAAGTAAAAAAGGAATTCAAACCATAATTCGTGATATTATAGGATTTAATGGTCTGTTGATATCTGATGCTATAGATATGAAAGCACTTAAAGGCTCTGTTGGAGAAAAAGCAAAAGTTTCAATAAACTCAGGTTGTGACTGTATTTGCTACGCATTGGGAGACATCAACGAAATGCAAGACATTGCAAATAATTGTCCCTCTCTTAATGACAAGGCACTAGAGCGTTTTTATGCCTTAAAAAAGATATTGCAACCCAACAAAAAAGTTTCTAACATAAAAGAAAAGGAACAAAAATATCAAACTATAATCGGTAAGATAAGCCCCTATAAGGAAGAATATGATTCTACCGAAGTTCTTAATAAAATGATGCAAAACCAAAAACAAATAGGAGAATAAAATGTTAACTTGGATTCTAATTGCAATTATTGTTGCCGCTTTATTTGGTGTTATTAATTTGGATAACATTCGCCAGCAGATTATTGCTAAAAGCAAAGAAGCTTGGCCATATATAAAAAAGGTAATTAATACCGGAAAACAAAAAATTAAAGAAATACAAAATAAAAAAGACTAAAGATAAAGCTCCTCACTTTAAGGAGCTTTTATTTTTATACACAAAATCAAATAACTATGGAAAAATAAAATTTATATGTTATAATATAATAAGCTTAAAGAATTTAAGGCTTTATTTTTTTTGGAGAAAATCCATGAGCATTGCATCTACTAGAACAGTAAGCAGCTCAACTTCAGCCCCAAGAGCTGAAAGAAGTTATGCTGCGGGAAACAGAAAATCTCAATTTGTTGAAAATATAGACACCAACAATAACGTTTTGGTGCGTGATGAACCTGACAATCAATCATCCCATAAAGACTTTCAAAAAGAACAAGAAAACTCTCAAAACAAAAAAGACATCAATCCCTCAACTGCTTATGTAAATAACAGCATTGAAGCATTAGCTGTAAGCGGAGTTTTTGATAATGAAAATACAACTTCTATCAATAAAAATGTAAATGTCTATAATAATAATCAGTCTATCATTAGAGATGAAGAATTAGAACGTACTGGTCGCAATTACTTAAAACATTTCTACGAAAAGAATGAACATTTAATTGATATCGACGAACTCATATAAAAACAATACACCTCTTTTATAATCATTTATGGGGGATTCCCCCCATAAATTTCAGATTTACATTTCTATTTAGTCCCCCCCCCAAGAAGTTGGAAAGTATTGTCTTACCGCAGAACTACAACCTGTAACAAAATTGCTAGATGAAGTTACTTTAGTTAAATATTGGTAAGGATATTGTCCGTTAACAGTGCTTACAGCGGTTAAACCACTGCAACCATAGAACATACTTGTAACCGCAGTTAAACTATTTGGAAGATTAGGGATGTTACCGGTTAATTTACTGCAACCGGAAAACATTTCTCTACCATCGGTTAAGCTGTCAGGAAGTTCTGGAATAGCTCCCGTTAGATTATAACATCCTGTAAACATTGCATATCCGGTTATCAAATTGGAAGGAAGATTGGTAATATTACCATTTAATCCTGAGCAACCCAAAAACATTGCATTAGCGTTAGTCAAACTACTGGGAAGCTTTGGTATATTACCGGTTAACTTTGAGCAACCGGAAAACATTTCTCTACCATCGGTTAAGCTGTCAGGAAGTTCTGGAATAGCTCCCGTTAGATTATAACATCCTGTAAACATTGCATATCCGGTTATCAAATTGGAAGGAAGATTGGTAATATTACCATTTAATCCTGAGCAACCCAAAAACATTGCACTACCATTAGTCAAACCACTGGGAAGCTTTGGCACATTACCGGTTAACTTTGAGCAATTATAAAACATACTGTTACCGCTAGTCAATCCACTTGGAATTTCTGGTATGCTTCCCGTCAAATTAGAGCAACCATTAAACATAGATTCGCCGTTTACTAAATTTTCAGGAATATTTTGAATACTTCCTGTCAAATTAGATACCCCCATAAACATTGCATATCCGTTTTTAAGGTTTTTAGGTAATTTAGGAAGCTTTCCTTTCAATTTATAATCATTTATAAACATTCCTGTCCCTACTTCAATGCTATCGGGAAGTTCAGGGATCGGACCGGCAAGATTTGAACAATATGCAAACATATCATGAGCATCTACCAACCCACTTGGAAGCTCTGGTATGGTTCCCGTCAAATTAGGCACCTTACTAAACATTGCATATCCGTTTTTAAGATTTTTGGGAAGTTTGGGAACATTTCCCGTAAAACCTTTATTATTAGAAAACATAAATGATGCATCTTCTATAAGATCTGGCAAATCAGGTATCTGACCGCTTAATCCTGTATTAGTAAACATGTATGTTGCATTTTTTAGTGTTGAAGGGAATTCCGGAATTGTTCCTTTAAGATTATAGCAATCCGTAAACATATAACCTCCATCTTCCAGATTAGGCGGAAAATGAGGAATACTTCCACTCAAACTATAAACTCTCCAAAATGCATTTTTTGCATCAGTAATACTTGATAAATTAAGTTGTTTTATACCAACCACTTTTGAGCTGTCTGATGTCGCAACTTGCAGCTTTTCTGCCCAACCGGTGATTTTAACATCATATTTTCCGGCTGCTTGATAAGTATGCGTTTTCGATGCCGTTACACCTTTTTCTATTACACCGTCACCCCAATCAACCGTAACATTTAAATTTTTACTAACAGGTAACGTTATAATATTACCGGCAGAAACGTTATATGTTAAAATAATTCCACCTTCAGCCATTTTTCGACAAGTTCCGCAAGCCTCTTTTCCGGATAAATAACCGTTGGGAATTAAAACACCTCCACTTCCCTCACATTCACTTTGTTTTACAGTTCCTGTAGCACACGGTATTTCCGGACATATGCCGCAAATATCAGCTCCGGAATAACCACTCGAATTATATTTATAACCGCTACCGTTACATTCACTTATACCGGCACTATACCCTGCCGGACAACTCTTGGGACTACATTTACTGCAAATTTCATCTCCGGAATAACCATTAGTGTTAAAATTCCAACCCTCAGAACCTTTACTGCCACAATCTCCTACTTTTTGATGCTCCGTTGTATAACCTGAAGGACAGGGCTTGGCTGTACATGCATAACAAAGTTTATGAATAGAATAAGTTTTACTGCAATTATA